>JAEXDU010000120.1 GCA_023401495.1 Bacillota bacterium | reverse complement strand
GCCCAGAAGGAATTCTGGTTGCGGACAAGGAAAAAAGCGCTTCTCTTAAGGAATACGTTCCCCTCTCCCGGCGTCCTATGTACGAGGAACGACGCTGGGGCGAATATCGTGTGATTGACAGTACCGAGCTTTCAGACACCAAAAGTCTGACAAAGCATCTCTTGATCAAAGCCGGCGCAGCCATCAGTTACCAGCGGCACGACATGCGCGATGAAATATGGATCTTAATCGATGGCGTGGGCGAGCTGGTGATTGACGGACAAAGAAAGCAGGTCGGCCGCGGGGATGTGGTACAGATTGAGAAAGGCTGTCTGCACGCACTTTTGGCCATTACGGATATTCAAATGATCGAAGTGCAGATCGGTACAGAGCTTACTGAAACGGACATCGAACGCTTTGACTGGGATTGGTGAGTATTATCGGTCGGAATTCGTGAAGATTTTGCCATATAAAATAAGGGTTGCAGCAATTTTCATTTTGCTGCAACCCTTATTTTATATTCTAAAAGATGGTCGCGATTTCGCCGAACGCTGCCAGGGCCGTGTACTGTGATAGAATCTTTTCAACAAACACCTCGTCTATTTTCAGCTGTACCTTTCACTTTTCCGTGGCACGTGTTTTTTGTTTGTCATACCTGAAAGCACATGAAAAACAGAGCCATTGCGCGTGCTTTCACACTCGCTTTGGCTCTGTTTTTTTCAGCCTGGTTATTGCAACCCTCTACTCAGGCAGACTATCTGCCGTTGTCATCATTGTTGAAATCAACCTCAACGTCGTCGGGCGCCTCTTCCGAAGACCTTCCGGCATCCTTGTTGATCGTTTCCATCTTCCTTTTCGCCTCTTCGAAGCGGCGAGGCGTTCTGGAAACCTTAATGATCAAGAGAATAATGATTAAAATAAGAATGGAAATGGCAAGCAGTCCTCCCCGGGAAATACCCGTTGCGCGGACAATTTTACCGAGGAGACGGTCGATGCTGAACGGAAGATTTTCCGCCGTCTTACCAACGGCGCTGTCAGAAGCCGTAATGTTTGTCACTGCCTTTTTCCCATCAATCAATGATATTGTACCGCTCAGTTCATTCAGAGTTTTGCGTTCCGAAATGAACTCCTTTAGAATCCCCTCCATACCGGACGGGCAGGTGATGACATATACCTTCCGATAGAAGTTCCAGGGAGAACGCACCACCTGTATGATAATTTTATTTTGCAGCGCTTCTGCCGAAACCACAGGATCTTTGGAAAGCGCAAAACCATCTTTCTGCGGAACAACACTCAGAAGATCGGAGATTTCCTTCGGAATTTGAACGTTGTCATTGGTACCGAGAATTAGAATATCAGAAGACTCTTTCTGTTTGGAGTCCAGATTATTGGCGTACTCCCAGCGGTATGCACCGGAATTTTGTCCGGCCCGGCAAACCAGCCCAGCCGCAACTTCCATCATTGTCTGGGATGTATTTGAGGGGGCACAGAGAATCGCCGTTGGCCAGCTTTCACCCGAAGGTTCTCCAAAGCTTAGAAGCGGCTGAATGGTGGGAGGAATTCCGGCATCCCCCGGCTGAAAGTAAACGACAGAATCTTTGTCGATCACTGTCCACGCGACATCATAATAATCCTTCGAGCAGTCTACCTTTCCCAGATAGTTGTAGCACTCCACCTTGACATCAAAGGAACTTTTATCCAGCGCTGAGGGTGGGATTTTCACCTTGATAGAGCCGCTCTCCGCGTTGGAATCCGAAAGCTGAATACTGTCGACCGCTGCTCCGTCCACATGGACGGTAAGCAGGGAAGTATCCCCCACGAGTGCCTTTGAATGGCGGAAATGAATCTCCAGATAAGAATCCGGCCCACTTCGAACGCCTTGCGGCTGCTTCAGCGTGTAGTTGACCTCCTGATGGAACGCTCCCGCCAGACTGGCGGTATCGTAGCCAAAATCAGAGAGCTTGTAATACCCATCCTCATTTTTAACAAACCCTGTTCCAATATTACGCAGATCGGTAGAGATTACGGCGGTGCCGCCAGAAAGCTGTGCGAGATAATCCCTATGAGTGAAGAAGGCTGCCGTTTTGGACAACCCCGCCGCATCCGTTCCGTAAAGAGACAAGTCACAATACTGATTTTTTCTCGCGATAGAAAGATACCCATTCTCCCCTTTTAAAGACGGGATCGCCGCCATATCCCGGGGCTTTTGCGAGCCAAGCCCAATACGAATCCGATTTAGCTCTGTTGTGGCGGAGCTGTCCTGCGATACGACAAAACCGACGGTGCTTTTTGACGGATACGCCGCACCAATGGCAGAAGCGGCAGTCAGCATGGCAGAGCGGATATCTGAATTTCCTCCAGATGGAAGAACAAACTCGGCGGCGAGTCGATCGCCTTGATCCACCTTATCGAACATGTAGGGCAGCGCGGTACCGAGAATCGGATCACCCATCCGCAGAACGTCCAAATTCAGCCGGGATGTCGTTTCCAGCCTCACCCAGTTGGCGGGGTTATCAATATCGGCGCAATCGCCAAGAATGGTGCGCTGTGCGGTTACGATCCGAAGCTCATTGAGCGAACCGTCTGTTTTCAGACTCTTTGCAGGGATGGGCACAGTCCACATTCCCCCCTGCTTTTTCACAATATCTAAAATGCGTGCGGAGGCAATCTGTTCATTCCCCAGAAACAGCGTCACTGTGGAGCGGTCGTCGATCAGCGTCTGCGCAGCGGTCATGCCCAGGGAAAGACTGCATTGATCGCCAAGACTGGTGCCGTTTGGTATC
>JAEXDU010000106.1 GCA_023401495.1 Bacillota bacterium | reverse complement strand
CCGTGTTGCTCTCTGTTGGCCTAATCCCCGAAAACGAGCTTTCGCGTCAGGCCGGGCTCGAGATCGACCCGCGCACGAACGGCCCGGTGGTGTACGAGAATATGGAAACCAGTACTCCCGGAATCTTTGCATGCGGCAACGTGGCGCATGTGCACGATCTGGTGGATTTCGTCACTGCGGAAAGTCAGCGCGCCGGCAAATCCGCCGCGTTGTGCAGCAAGAGCGGCAGCCCCTCCGAAGAGGGAATTCTGCGCCTGAAAAACGGATTCGGCGTCGGGTATACCGTGCCGCAGAAAATCCGCCCGCAGGGTGTGGAGAAATCCGTAGACGTTTTCTTCCGTGCGAATCAGATTTTCCGCGGCGCACGGATTATGGTAAGCGCCGGGGAAACCCGCATTGCCTCGTATCCCCGCGAGCATATCGCTCCCGGTGAGATGGAGAAAATCACCCTGCCGCTGGCCCTTTTGAAAAAAGCGGAAAACGGCGAGCTTACTGTTTCGATTGAAAAGGAGGAATGACGCATGACAGAGCTGGTTTGCATTGTTTGTCCCAAAGGGTGCCGCCTGCATGTGGATGAGAAGAACGGATATAAGGTAACGGGCAATTCCTGCCCGAGGGGAGAGGTCTACGGTAAAAAGGAGCTGATCGCCCCCACCCGTACCGTCACCTCCACCGTGAAGATCAGGGGTGCTTCCATCGCGCGCGTACCGGTGAAGACAGACCATGAAATCCCGAAAAAGGATATTTTCGCAGCCATGCGCCTGCTGGATGGCGTCACGCTGCAGGCCCCGGTGCATGTGGGCGATATTGTAGTGCCGAATCTTTTGGGGCTCGGCGTGAATTTTGTGGTAACGCGCAGCCTTGCCAAGGTTTCGGACGCAGGGTAAGCGGTTTGGCTGCAATCAACTGAATTCGTTTGTATCGGCAGGCGGCCCCGTTTGGGGCTGCCTGCTTTTATTATAACTGTATACGAATGTTGTCATAGTGAAAAAAGTACTTATCGAAACGAGTGTTTTCCGGTATAATGGAGCTATTCATATTCCGGGAGGTTGTCATGGCGTCAAAAATTACCCTGTCGGAGGGGAAGATACAGCCGCTTTTGGTGCGGCTTGCGTTTCCGCTTCTGATCGGCAACATTCTGCAGCAGTTTTATAATATTATTTCTTCCATCATCGTGGAGCGCTACCTTGGCGAAACCGCATTCGCGGCCATCGGTATTGCGGGCACGGTGATGAATCTGTTTATTTTCATTTTGGGCGGCTGCTGTACCGGCATCGCCGTCATTATGGCCTCGCTGTATGGCAAGGGGGATCACCCGGCCCTGCGGCAGGCAATTTTTCTGTCGCTGGTGTTCGGCGCGTCGTTTACGCTGCTCATCGGCCTTCTGGGACTGACCTGCACGCCCTTTCTGCTCCGGCTGATTCAAACTCCGCCGGCGGTTTCCGCTTTGGCGGTGGAATACCTCAATACGATCTTCCTCGGGCTTCTGGCCTGTTTCTTCTATAACTTTTTTGCGGCGGTGCTGCGGGCGATCGGCAATACCAGCGCCGCGCTGCTGTTTTTGCTGGTCTCGATTGTGATCAGCCTGTTTTTGGCGATCCTGTTTGTGGCGCATCTTGGCCTCGGCGTGCGCGGCGCGGCGCTTGCTACCGTGCTGGCGCAGATTCTGTCGGCGCTGCTGTGCCTGCTGTACATCCGCAAAACGCTTCCGTTTCTGCGGGTGGGGCGTGAGGATATGCGCTACGACGGTTCAATGATCGCAAAGATCACCCGGTTTTCTCTCGTGTCGGCGCTGCACCAGTCCAGCCTGTATATCGGCAAGCTTCTGGTACAGGGTGCGGTGAACACCATGGGGCTGGCGGCCATTTCGGCCTATACGGCCACCACCCGCGTAGAAGGAATCGTTCTCGCCGTCGGCGACAGCGGGGCTGAGGCGATTTCTGTCTTTGTGGCGCAGAACACCGGGGCGGGCAAGCGCCCCCGTGCAAGGAAGGGCTTTTTCATCGGCCTGCGCGGTCTGCTGGCAATCGCGGCGCTGCTGTCGCTCATTCTGTTCTTTTCAGCGGAAGCGCTCATGCGCTTTTTTGTTCCCGACGGCAGTGCGCAGACCATTTCCTATGGAACCTCCTATCTTCAAATCCTTTGCTTCTTCTACTTTTTGAGTTATACGGGCAGCGCGTTCGTGGGCTTCTACCGCGGCAGCGGCCGGGTAAACATTCCGCTGATCGGCACGACCCTTCACA
Source organism: Bacillota bacterium (assembly GCA_023401495.1). GTDB lineage: Bacteria > Bacillota > Clostridia > Oscillospirales > Acutalibacteraceae > Faecalispora. The sequence continues at coordinate 6,956 of JAEXDU010000106.1, read as the reverse complement.
TTTCGCTGCGTGTGATTTTATCGTATCTGTTTGTTTCCAGCATGGGAATGGACGCGGTATCTTACGCAACCGGCATCGGCTGGATTGTCATTGTAATTTTCCACAGCCTGATGTTTGTGCACCTGAAGAAAAAAGAAGATCTGCTGAGCGGACCGGTTTCCGTAACGGAAGAACCGGCTTCCCCGGTGCTGGAGCCTCCTGCATCGGAGCTGGCGCAGGGACCGTTGGATACTTTTTCGGGATCGGAACAAGGGGATGCGGCAGAGCCGGAGGAGCCGGCCTGATCGATCCGGCAGAATATTTTTAGCACCTTCACCCGTGGAGTTTTCTCCACGGGCTCTTTTTTGCGCAGATGTTTTGCCATGGGCAGCATTATCTGTAAAATGGTTTGAAAAGGAGCGGTAAAATCGCATTTAAAATACAGAGATCAAATAACCTTTTTCCGTTATTTGTCGATATAAAATAATAGAAAGAGCGCTGTCTGGAAGTGTATTTTATCAAAAGGGAGATGTGAATCCATGCCCGGAAAAAAAGAGAAAAATACTTCACAGGAAAAATCGTATTTAAAAGCGGTACCGCTCACCCGCCGCCTGACGTTCCGCATACCTGCAAGACTTCTTTTGATGACCGCTGTTGTCATCTCGATCATGGTGGTTGTTCTTGGAACGCAGACGATTTCGATGGTGCAGGATATGACGAGAGTTGAAATATCCACACTGGCAAAAAACAACGCGGCGCTTTCCTCCGACTACCTGAACACCATGCAGGCTCGTGCGCAGGCTTTGGCCAGTTCCCTTACCGATATGAACGACGCCTCTATTCAGACGGATCATAAAGTTGACCTTATGAAACAGATGATGGAAAGCGTGCTGGAGGACGACCGCATCTTTTCCGTTTATACCGCATGGGAGCCGAATGCGTTCATTCCGGATACGCCGAACGGCCAATCGTATTACTATTACCGCAACGGCAGCAGCATCCTGCTGGATGAACTGAATGATTACAATACCTACGGTGACAGCGACTATTACGCGCCCGCAAAGACCAATCAAAAACCCCATATGACGGAGCCGTATTCTTACGACCTGAGCAACGGGAAACGGGTATGGCTTATTACGATCAGCAATCCGATCCTTTCCTCGTCCGGGGAGTTTCTGGGGGTTGCCAACTGCGATATTGTGGTGGATACCATCAACAGCCTGTCGTTCGAGATGGGGGAGTACAGCGAGGCTTACACCTATCTGCTCTCCAGCAAAGGCGTGTATCTGGCCAACTCGAAGGACCCGTCGCTGATGGGTACCGAGCTTGCCTCCGGCGGGATCAATGACGAAATCCTCTCCGTTGCAAAACAGGGGCAACAGCAGCAGTGGGAAGAGAAGGATTCCCTTTTCGGCAAAGAGTGTTATATCGTACATATCCCGGTTACCGTTTCGGGCATAGATACGCCGCTTTCCAGTGCGTTTGTCGTGACGAAGGATGATGCCCTGCGGGAGGTGTATTGGATTCTGGCGCTGCTGATCGGTATCGGTGTTCTCGGCATCATCGGCATCGGCATCGGGATTGTGATTACGCTCCGCGGGGCGCTGCGGCCGATCGGCACGATCATTTCCGCAGCGGAACAGATGGAGCAGGGCAACCTGCATGTGGATTATCATGTGAATTCCTCCAACGAGCTTGGGTATCTGAGCGAGGTATTCCAGCGCACGGCGTTTGTGCTGCAGGGATATATTCAGGAGATTTCCGCGCTGCTGACTAGGCTGGCCGAGGGGGATATGCGCATCTCTGTTGAACAGGAGTATGTCGGCGATTTCGCGCCGATCCGCGGAGCGCTGGAGCGCATTTCGGAATCGCTCAACAGCACTTTAAGTCGGATCGGGCTGGCGGCAGACCAGGTAGGGGCCGGTGCGTCGCAGGTTTCAGACGCGGCGCAGGCGCTGGCGTCCGGCGCTACGGAGCAGGCCGCTACCGTGGAACAGCTCTCCGCCTCCGTCGTCAAAATCTCGGAGCAGGCCGAAGAGAACAGAAAGAACGTTGAGGGCGCCTCCCGGCTGGTCGATGAGGCCAACCAGAGCTTTGATCTGGGGATTTCCTACATGAAGCGTCTCGAGGAATCCATGCGGGGGATCGACGACGCTTCCTCGCAGATCAGTACGATTACGAAGGTGATTGAAGATATTGCGTCCCAGACCAATATTCTGGCGCTGAACGCCGCCATTGAGGCGGCGAGGGCCGGTGCGGCGGGCAAGGGCTTTGCCGTGGTGGCCGACGAGGTGCGTGTGCTGGCCGCAAGATCCTCAGAGGCAGTCAAGCAGACCGAGCTGCTGATCCAAAAATCGGCCGAAATGGTGGCAGAGGGAACGAAAATTACCGACGATACCGCCCTGGTTCTGAAAGAGATCGTTGAGAATGCCGGGAAGATCGGGAAAATCACAAACGAGATCGCAAGAGCTTCGGAGGAGCAGACCTCTGCAATCGAACAGGTATCGACAGGGCTTTCGCAGGTGTCCGCGGTGGTTCAGACGAACGCCGCCACAGCGGAGGAAAGCTCGGCCTCCAGTCAGGAGCTGTCCGCTCAGGCCGAAACGCTGCGCAGTGAAATCGGCGGCTTCCGGCTTCGGGAAGAGCATCCCTCTGAAAGCATCGCCAAAGAAGAGGAAATTCATTTTTAAGCGTTCTTCGCTTCTGCGTGTATTTATGGAAACGGTAACAGTGGCAGAAAGCCGGAGCCGGGTGAAAGATTTCACCCGGCTCCGGCTTTCTTTTTGATGGGAATCGCACATGCTCTGACCAAATATTAGGGCCTTAGCGTCAACCCGGTTTCCATTGTAATACTATATAGAGGAAAGCGATGTTCAAAATAAAAATAATTTTTATTTTAGTGGCTTTTTAAACGGAGCTACCGGGTGAAAACCTGCAATGGGCTTACTGTGAGCGGGGGACTTGCCTTCCGTGAAGAGCTTGTTAAGAGAAATACAGGTGTTCTACTTTTATCGACAAGATTTACGATCTGCGTTATAATAAAATGAAACTAAGAGCAGCACGGCCTGTGCCGTTTGCCGTGCGGGAGGGGCAGTCCATATGAATCCGGTGATGGAGAACATTCTTACCAGACGCAGTATCCGTTCTTATGAGGAGCGGCAGATTCCGGCGGAAAGCCTGGATCAGATCCTCCTTGCCGGCACCTACGCGCCGTCGGGCAGAAGCCTGCAAACCTGGAAGTTTACCGCCGTGCAGAACCCGCAGGTGCTGGCGCGCATCAATGCCACACTGCGTGAGGCCCTGCGCACGGTTTCGGTCGGGCCCGACACCCACCCGTATGTAGCCCACCTGAAACCGAAGGCAGAACGGGAGGATTCGGAATTTCTGTTTCACGCCCCTACTTATGTCATTGTTTCGAACGACCGAGAAAATGTCAATGCCCTTGCCGATTCCGCCGTGGCGATGGAAAATATGATGCTGGCGGCCCATTCCTTTGGGATCGGCTCCTGCTGGCTGAATCATCTGCCCGGCCTGACACACCATCCTGTGATTCGCAGTTTAATGACAGAACTGGATATTCCGGATCATCACGATATTTATGGAACCCTTGCGCTTGGCTGGCCGAAAAAGTCTTCCCCGGCCGCCGGCCCGCGCAAGGATGCAATTCACATCATCCGTTGACCGGGCGGTGATCACTGCCGCCCTTTTTAAGAAAGAAAGGGGACCCCATGATAAAAAAAGAAAAGTCCCGAGGGAAGAATCCGCATGCACCGGTGGTTTTACTGGTGAATGAGCCTGGGATTCTGATTGATTTTCTGCGCGATAATCTACGGGGAAAATCGCGAAACAACATCAAATCGCTGCTGGCCCGCGGCGCAGTGCTGGTAGAGGGCCGTGTAGCGACCCGTCATGATTACCCCCTGCGTTCGGGGCAGTCCGTACAGGTTCGCTGGGCGCCGCAGGCTCCGGCCGCAGGAGGCCGCGCGCTGGAGATTCTGTATGAGGACGACGAGCTTTTGGTCATCAATAAGCCTGCCGGCCTGCTGTCGATCGCCAATGAGAAGGAAAAGGAGCGCACCGCGTATCATCAGATGACAGAGCACGTGCGCCAGAGCGACCCGGACGCACGGATTTTTATTGTGCACCGACTCGACAGAGACACCTCCGGCGTGCTGCTGGCCGCCAAAACCGCGGAGATGAAATACGCTTTGCAGGATCAGTGGGGAACACTCGTTAAAACCAGAGCATATACCGCCGTGGTGGAGGGGTGTCCGCAGCCGCTGAGCGGACGGATTCATACCTGGCTGTATGAAACGAAGAACACGATGGTCTATTCCGGGGAGCAGAGCGACGATGGCCTGGAAGCCATTACAGACTATAAAGTGATCGGTATCTCTCCGGAGTATTCGCTGGTGGACATTCGCCTGCAGAGCGGCCGGAAGAATCAGATTCGCGTACACATGACAGAAAAGGGCTGCCCCGTTGTAGGGGACAAAAAGTACGGGGCGAAAAGCAATCCCTTTAAACGGCTTGGCCTGCATGCCGGAGTTCTGGAGCTGCGCCACCCCGAAACCGGAAAGCTGCTGCGGTTTGAGGCAAAGGTGCCCGCCGTGTTTTTATCGATCTCGTTCCAGCGTACCAATATAAAGTAAAGAGAACGCTTTGGTTTTCTTAAAATATCAGCACAATAAAAAAGCGCACGGAGAAATCCGTGCGCTTTTTCGTTGATAACGAGTTATTTCAAATCTTCCACAGAAAGCGTCTGGCCGTCCCGCAGCTTGTGGCGGGCGCCCTGAATCACCGCGTCCATCTGCTCCAGCTCCTCCAGAAGCTGCCGCTCCTGCTCGCTGGTCGAAAGCACCCTGTGAATTCCGCCGTTGCGGATCACGATTCGCCGGTCGGCAATCAGCGCGAGCAGCGGATCGTGGGTGGCCATCAGCACGATTTTGTCCTCCGCCACCAGCAGCTTCAGCGCTTTCTTGCGGTCGATGCCCGCGTTTTCGATCTCATCGATCAAAACGATCGGCGAGGTGCTCAAAATGGCGGTGTCGGCGATCATCAGCGCGCGGGACTGCCCGCCGCTCAGGCTGGTGACGGGGGTATCCATACGGAACTGCTCCCCGGCAAGATGGTTTGCCTCCTCAATAATCCGGGCGATCACCGTGTCGGCGTTGTCGCACAGGCGGCTCTGGGCATGCAGCTCCAGAAACTCCTGCACCGTCAAATCCATGACGAAGTTCATATTCTGCGAAAGCTGGGCCACGAGCTTGTTGCCGGAGGAAAAACGCCATTTGTTGTCCGGCTTTTCTTCGTTGATGAGGATGCTGCGCCCGGTCGGGGTGTCGCCCTGCGCGACCCATTCAAGGTCCGCCAGCAGGCGGCTTTTGCCGGAGCCGGTCGGCCCCACGATCGAAATGATCTGCGAGCTGCTGACCGTCAGGCTCTCAAAGCCTTCCGGTACGCCGGTTTTGTCGTGTCCCGGAAGAATCGTCAGCGAGTGGACAAGCGAAGAAGTATCCAGCCCCAGAAAATCATTCATCTGCTGGATGAAAACCGGCAGGTCGGCCAGCAGGCTTTCCTTATCGATGGCAAGGTCCTCCAGCTCGATGGGGGAAAAGTGTTCTAAAAACAGGGGGAAGGTCATCGATTCATATCCGGTCACATCCAGCTTGTTCAGCGAAAAGTAATCGGATACAAACGGGTATTCCGTCAAAATCTGTGCAATGGTTTTCTCATTCATGCCGGGTCCTCCCCCAAATCCATTTTCTTGACGTTCCCCAGCTGGTAATTCTCGCCGATTCTCGTTTCACCCAGGCAATACGAACACAGGGCCGCCGGCATGGGGAAGCGCAGCTGCACGCCCTGTACCGAATCCACGCGTTTGGATTCATCGTATACGAGAGTTCCCAGCTCATAGGCGCCCTGGCCGGTCAGGCCGTTGACGTGCATCACGACGGCGCGGGGATTGACCGAGCTGACACGCGAGGCGAACACCTCGCGCTCCGCCTGCGATACAATGTCGCCCTTGGTGATGACGACGATGTCCGCGGATTTGAGCAGGGGGCCGATTTTCTTCGGGGTGTTGATGCCCGAAAGGTTGTCGATCACGCAGATGCCCTTGATGTCCTTCAGGTAAGGGGAGCAGCGGTTGCACAGTCCGGCGGATTCGCTGATGAGAAGATCGAGGCCGATGCGGTTGCCCCACCGTACGATTTCCTCAATGTTCGAGGCGAAAAAGTGGTCGGGGCAAAGTGCGCCGGACAGGCCCTTTTTGACGGGGACACCCGCCTTTTCATAGGCGACGTCGTCGTCGGTATACAGACAATCGAACTTGACAACGCCCACCTTGATGCCGCGGTTTTGAAGCGCGGCGATGGTTTTCAGAATCACAGCGGTTTTGCCCGACGAGGGAGGGCCGGAAAAAATCGTGAGGTTCATAACTGCTCCCTTCCGGCGGCAGCGAAAAAGTCACGTTCTGTTTCGCGGATCAGCGCGCCGATATCATTCTCATGAATATAGTCCCAGCCCAGCCACAAAAAGTGCTGGTCGGGGCGCAGGCCGTTGTCCACCAGCGGATTGGTCGAGGGAAATTTGCCGTTCAGTGACATCAGCTCGCCCACCTCTTTGGAGAAAAGAAAATCCACAAACGGCTTGACCTTTTCCTTGGCGCTGGCCTTTGTCAGCAGGAAAATGGGGCTGATGATCGCGCCCTCTTTGGGCCAGACAGGCACAAGCGGGCTTTTTTCGTCGAGCATCTGTGTGAAAAAGTACGGGGTAATCGAGATGGCCGGGGCCTGCTGCTGACGTCCCGCTTTGACCATCTGTGCCGGGTGCATGCCGCTGAGCAGATTGCGCCCGAGTTTTTCGATGCCCTCTTTGCCGTAGAAGCGGCGGATGTGCAGAGTCAGCGCGTTGAACATATCCAGATCGCGCACCGGCAGGGAAATGCTGTTCTCGAATTCGGGGCTCAGCAGGTC
>JAEXDU010000019.1 GCA_023401495.1 Bacillota bacterium | reverse complement strand
TAAAGAAAGATTCGCCAAAGGGGAGAGTTTCGATTCTCTCCCCCTTGGAACCCCCTCTCAACGACCAAAGGCGCTGCCTTTGGAAACAGGGAGAGGCTCCCGCTCTGGTTCTGTTTCACACACAGGCACGGCCTGCGTGTGAAGCGGGTGTGCAGAAGAAGCTTTAGCGCGCACAAAAGGTACGAGAGGTCACTGGGCTATGGAACACCATCTGCAAACCGACAAACCAAAACTACCGTCAGGCAGCCCTTCTGCGAGCTAACGAGAGCGCTCTGAAAATGCCCGCCGACGGATGAAAGCACTAAGCTTTTGATTTACAGCAGCCAGGAGAGTGGGCATTTTCATTGGAGCGCCTTTTCAGTAGCTTTTGTTTGCACTTACAAGAACTGTTCCCCAAACGGATTCCAAAGGTGCCCTTTGGAAGGCCTTTGCTTACTTTCGTCCTTTCACGAAAGTAAGTGCCCGCCCCGGCATGAGGGGCAAGCCTGCGCCAGCAGAAGGTATACGGGGAACCCGTAAAGATAAAAAAATAATGATTACAGATAGAAGATTGTTTCCGCGTGAAAACGGCCAGCGCATGCGCGACGAATGGAGCACGAAACGCGGACTTTTCTCCACACTTCCCCGTGGTGTACGTGCAGGCTTAACCTGCCGCAGGCTCAGCATGCTCAAAAAAGAAGCGCCATCCCTCAAACGAGGGACGGCGCTTTCGGCCAAAGGCCGATCAGCCGCACAGGGTAATTTGTGCGGTGAATTGCATTCTTACAGACAACGGCGCGACGGAGCCGGAACCACAGCTCTGGGGAGAGGCCCATGGTTTCACAGAGAAGCAAATCAATCATTGGGAATGACGATTAAAATTTAACTTTTTAAAAACCGACCCCGCTTTGCCCTGTCTGTAAGGCAGCAAAAAAGCGCGTATTACGGAATCCCCCGGCAAAAGGGATGCTTCCATAACACAGCGCTACTATTTAAGTGCAATACACAATTCCACGAAAGTGAGAAGAACCCCCGATATATTCCTTCCCCTCACCCTGCCCCTGTACAAAAGGGGCAAAATGGGTTATAATTGTGTCTGCAATTCGCAGCAAAAGCTGTTGTTATGGAGGCCTACTCTCCGTAGCAGGGGATGGGGTGGTGGTGCACCTCTCCCCGCTTTGCACTTAATTGTACCTTACGGGTACAGCTTACCATTTTTTGGGTTGGATTGCAAGATAAATTGTAAAGATGCGAAAAATTGTCACATTTGGAATGAATGCGCCGGATTTCTGAAATCCGGCATTTTTTATGCCTGTAAACGGCGGAGAAAACAGGCGAGAAAAGAGAGGATAAAAAAGCCCCTGTGCATCAAGCACAGGGGTTCTCTGCTTTTTCAGAGCTTGTCCAGCCTTATAAGGTTGAAGAAGCGGCGGACAAATCTGTTCCAAACCATTGTTTTGAAAGCTTTGAAATCGTTCCGTCTTCAGACAGTTGATTCAGCGCTTCCTGCACTTTAACGGTCAGGCTTTCGTCTGCCTTTCGGAACGCAACGGAATAATTTCCGGTTTCGAGCGTTTCGGCGGGGTCAGACCCGGTTTGTCCTAAAATACGGTATTGCTTGGGCGCCTGCTTCAGATAATACTCAGCGGAGACCTCGTCCATGATCACGGCGCTGATTCTTTTGCTGTCCAAAGAACTCTTGGCCTGGGCGTAATCCTGATACGTTCCCAGCTGCGCCAGGCAGCTCTTGAACGCGGTGGAGGCTTCTACCGCCTGCTGGCCGCCGGAGCCTTCCTTTACGCCAACCCGCTGGCCTTTCAGGTCGGCCAGATTATTCAGCGGGCCGTCAGCCAGTGCGAACACGACCTGACTGCTCTTCATATAGCCAAACGTCAGATTCGACAATTCGCTCTGCTGGGTGGGCTTGCTGTAACTGCTCCAGAAGCAGTCGATCTCATCATTGTTCAGAGCCTGCTGGGCTTTGGAGGGGGAGAGCGTTTTAAACTCAACCGCAACACCCAGTTCCTGTGCCACCTCGCGGGCGCTCTCTACGGCAAATCCCGTCAGGTTCCCGTCTTTATCGTAAAAAGACAGCGGCTCAAAATTTTCTTCCACACCTACGACCAGTGTATCTTTCGTCCGTACCGTATTCCAGGACGGATCCGTGGGAGAAGAGGAGCTCGAACTGACTCCGGAGCAGCCTCCCATAGAAAATCCTATGGCACACACCAGCAGTAGGGCTGAAAGTGCTTTTTTCATATTTTAGATTCTCCTCTTTGGAACATCTTTTTTGGAAAAGTTAAAACTTTTTTATTAGTGTAACATATTTGTAATTATTTTACCCAAAAAAGTTCCAAAGGTAAAGCAGGTACGAAAAATATTTACAGATTGTTCACGAATTAGAAACAATTCGCTCCATAAAATGGTGCTTTTTCTACTGTTTTGGAGAATCTTCCGGCGGAATGTTCTTAAAAAACTTATCCCAATCAAAGCCGTCGCGATCCGGACCGCTGGTTCGGCCGGAGCTGATATCGGTATATTCGCCGGAAGGCAGGTTGGGAGCCTCTGTCGGTGATTGGATTTCTTGGGGCTGTGCCTGAGCAGCGGGCGGAACGCCTTCATCGAGCACTTGAGGAAGAGCAGACGGAGCCTTTTTTGGGGCGGGTTTCGGCATGGGAATGGCGGGCAGCGGGCCGGTAACGCCGGTAGGAGCTGAACGCCTTCTGTTGAGGAAGAATTGGCGGTATACAAACAGAACCACACCGGCCACACCGGCGAGAATCAGTGCGATGCCGCCGAGGAGCAGGCTCGAAGTGCCGCCGGAGGAGCTGCCGTTTGTCGGCGTATCCTCTCTCAAAAATCCGTCGGTGCTGGTAAGGCCGCTGCCTGTACCGGAAAGCAGACCCTGCAAATCCTCAGAGGTAAAGTCGGTGGGCGCGCGGCTGTCCGGGGCAGCGGAGGCCACGCCTGCGGGCGGTGCATCATACACCGGCGCCTTGGAAGAGGATGGTTCATGACTGGTGGGTCTGGAGGAACTCTCGGTTCCACCGGGCTCCTCGGCCGGCTGACTGCTTATCGTTTCGTCGGGGTTGCTTGTGATGCCGCTCTCGGTTCCGCCGCTTTGATCGGTGCCGGAGCTGCTTTGGCCGTTCGTATCGGAGGAGTTCTGGTTGTTCCCGCCGCTGTTTGAGGATTCGGGATCAGTCTGCCCGCCGCTGCTTGGGTCGGTAGCGCCGTTAGAGACATCGGGTGGTTGCGGCGCATCGTCTATAGTGCCTTGGGTGCCCTGCGAAACACCAGCGTTGATCTCCTGCCCTTGAGGGGGGATGTTGCTGGTCGCGAAAGCAGTGGCGGAAAAAATCGACAAACTAAAAAGAACGGCTGCAGCCGCAGGAAGAAGCTTGCGCCGTTTGTGGGTAGAGATATCCATGGTACAGAAGCCTCCGGTCGTTATCATTCTGAAAAGTAAATTGGACTTATCATAGCACAAAACCGGAAAAAAATACAACCTGGATTTCATGAACGGATTTGAAATTCTTTTCCTTTTCTTCTGAAAACAGACAAAAAACATAATGATTTGAGGAGCGTTTCGGCGAAAATCGGTATGGATTCCTTTTTTAAAACGGAGAACAAATCGGAATGTTTTTCCGCTCGGTGAGGCAGCGAACCCCCGGGCACAGAGTGCGGTCTGCGCCCGGGGGTTGCTGCGGCCCAGAGGAACCGGGCCGATCTATATCGGGATTAGGAGAAATGGGGAGATGATTGAATAAAGGCAGAAAGCCTGCTACAAAAGCTGCCCGTTCGTCTGCACGGTGCGGGCATACCACTCGGCAGAGTCCTTTACGATGCGGCGCTGGGTGGGGTAATGCAGGTACACAAGGCCCATCCGCTCGTCGTAGCCGTTGTTCCATTCAAAGTTGTCGGTCAGGCTCCAGTGAAAATATCCTTTCACCGGCACACCCTCGGCGCAGCATTCGCGCAGCTCGAGCAGGTAGCGGTGCAGAAAATCGATGCGATCGGGGTCGTGCACCTTTTCGTCGAGAAAAATCCGGTCGTTGCAGGACTGCCCGTTTTCGGTAATGTACATCGGCAGGCGATACCGCCGGTACAGCCAGCGCGGGCCGTAACGCATCACCTGCGGTGTGACCGGCCATTTCAGCGCGGTGCGCGGGAATCCCGGAATCCGATCCACATATTCTCCGCGCTCATCCACCTGAGTTCCGTTGTAGACGTTCACGCCCAAAAAATCCAGCGGCTGGCAGATGATCTCCCAGTCCTCCTGCGGAATGCTGTCGGCGAGCGCCTGCAGCTCAGGCGGGAGGGAACCGAGGAGAATGGCGTCGAGAAACCAGGTGTGGGTGAACCACCACCGATCCCCCTGCGCAAGAAAAGAGGCACGCTCGGCAGCCGCACGGTTTTCGGCGGTGTCGTGCAAGGGGTAGCACAGCTTGCCGGTAGAAGCGGCGCCGATCTGCACGGGCTCTTCACTTTCCCGCCGGATGGCCTGCACGGCCAGTCCGTGCGCCAAAAGCGTGTTGGCGGCGCAGGCGAACAGCTCGGAATCCTCCAGGCATATGCCCGGGGCATGCTCTCCCGTGCCGTAGCCCAGCCCGATAAAGCACTGGGGCTCGTTTAAGGTGCAGTAGTGGCGCACCCGTCCCGCAAAATGCCGGGCGACCAAGCCTGCATATTCTGCAAATGCCAGCGCGGTTTCGCGGCCGCGCCAGCCGCCCCGCCGTTCCAGTGCCAAGGGCAAATCCCAGTGGTACAGCGTGACGTAAGGGGTGATCCCTTCGGCCAGCAACAGGTTGATCAGATCATCATAATAATCGAGGCCCGCGTGGTTCGGCTCGCCGCGCCCGTCGGGGAAGATGCGGGGCCACGAGAGGGAGAACCGGTAGGCGGAAAGGCCAAGATGCTTTAAAAGCTGTACATCCTCGCGGAAGTGCCGCAGGCCGTCGCAGGCGATGTCGCCGGTCTCGTTGTTCCGGATGGCCCCGGGCCGGGTACAGAATTCATCCCAGATGCTGTCGCCGCGCCCGGAGCGGTCACCCTCTGTTTGGTAGGAGGAGCTTGCGGCTCCCCAGACAAACTGTTTCGGAAATTCCATAGGCACCTCACTTGATCGTTCGTTCCCTTTTGATAGCTTGATGCAGGTACAGCGATTTCTTCCTCCGCCGCATTCGGGGGGAAGAAATCAGCCACTTTTTTAAGTGACTTGGCTTTGCAATGGCAGAATCACTTCAACGGTGCACTCGCTCTGGCCCGGACGGTGGGGGATCAGTTCCCCCGAAAGGCGCTGGCCGTCCGCTGAGATTCCGGCAGACTCGCCCGCCTGTGCGCGCCTTACCGAAATATGGTATACGGTACCGCGAAAGGTTCGGTTTACCCGGTAGTGCGAAAGCTCCTGCGGCAGGCAGGGGTGAATCCGCAGGCCGTCAAAGTCTGGTTGGATCCCAAGGATCGCCTGGCTGATGTTGACAAACGCCCACGCGGCGGTTCCGGTGAGCCAGCTGTTTTTGGCCTCGCCGTACCGCGGTGCGCTGCGCCCGGCGATCATCTGGCTGTATACGTAAGGCTCTGTGCGGTGAATCTCGCTGGATTCCTCCACCCACGCGGGGCAGGTTCTGCAGTACAGGTCAAACGCGTTTTCACCGTCGCCCAAAACGGTGTGGGCGATGCTGAACCACGGATTATTGTGGCAGAACACAGCGCCGTTTTCTTTATATCCGGGCGGGTAGCTGGTGATTTCGCCCAGCTCCTTGTGGTAACCGGTGTAACAGGGGGCCAGCAGCTCCACGCCGAAGCGGTTGCCCAGCAGCTCGCGGGCGCTTTTGAGCGCCTGGAGGGCCAATCCCTGCCGTGCGCCGATGCCCGCCATTACGCAGAAGCCCTGTGGCTCGATGTAGATTTTTCCCTCATCGCATTCGCGGCTGCCCACCTTTTGCCCCTCGGCGTCGTAAGCGCGCAGGAACCATTCGCCGTCCCAACCATGTTCCAGCACGGCGGCTTCCATCTGTTGCACGCGCTGCTCGACGAACCGCTGCTCTCTCGTGTCGCCGTAACGACGGCAGAGTTCCGCGTATTCGCGCCCATATTTTACAAACATGGCGGCGATTAAAACGCTTTCCGCCGTCTCGCTGTCAATATTCTGGGTGGTCTGAAAGCTTTCGCCCGGTTCCTCCGAAAAACAGTTCAGGTTCAGGCAGTCGTTCCAGTCGGCCCGGCCGATCAGCGGCAGGCCGTGCGGCCCCAGGTGCTTTGATGTATAGGTGATGCTGCGCCGCAGATGCTCGAACAGCGTCTGCTCTGAGCCCGCGCGGTTGTTGAAGGGAACCGGCTCGTTTAAGATACTGCTGTCTCCTGTTTCACGCAGGTAGGCGGCAGTACAGGCCACGAGCCACAGTGGGTCGTCGTTGAAGCCGGAGCCGATGTCGGCATTGCCGCGTTTGGTCAGCGGCTGGTATTGGTGATAGGTGCTGCCGTCTTCAAACTGAATGGCGGCAATATCGAGGATGCGCCGGCGTGCGCGGTCGGGAATCAGGTGAACGAATCCAAGCAAATCCTGACAGCTGTCGCGAAAGCCCATGCCGCGCCCGGTTCCGCTCTCAAAATAGCTGGCGCTGCGGCTCATGTTGAACGTGACCATGCACTGATATTGATTCCACACGTTGACCATGCGGCTCAGTTGATCGTTTTCGCTCTCGAGGGAAAAGCGGCTTAAAAGGGCGTCCCAGTAGTCTGCAAGCTCGCGGAGCGCGGCGCGGGCCTGCTCCGGGCGGGAGAACTGCTCCATCAAACGGCGCGCGGGCGCTTTCTGAATCACATCCGGTGCTTCCCACTTTTCTTCGGTCGGCGGCTCCGAGTAGCCCAGTACAAAAATCAGCTCGCGGCTTTCGCCGGGCTGCAGAACAAGATCGATGCGATGAGAGGCGATAGGGTACCACCCGCTGGCCATGCTCCCGAAGCTGACGCCCTGTTTGACTGCCGCAGGAGCCTCCCACGAGCCAAATTGACCTAGAAAGCGCTCCCGGTCGGTGTCGAATCCGCTGATGGGAGCATTGACTCCATAGAAAGCATAGTGATTTCTGCGCTCGCGGTATTCGGTTTTGTGGTACAGCACGCTGCCGTCCACCTCCACCTCGCCGATGCTCAAATTCCGCTGAAAGTTCTGCGCGTCGTCCACCGCGTTCCACAGGCACCATTCCAGCGCGCTGTACAGTTGAATCGTTTTCTGTGAGTCCCCCGTATTTTCAAGATGCAAAAGATTGACCTCGCATGGCTTTCCCAGCGGCACAAAGCAGGTCAGCTCCGCGCGGATTCCATGCCGCCGGCCCTCCAGTACGGTGTAGCCGAGGCCGTGGCGGCAGCGGTAGTCCTCCAGCTGCGTTTTGCACGGCAGAAAGCCGGGGCTCCAGAGGTCGCCGCCGTCCTTTATGTAGTAGCGCCGCCCGCTCATGTCTGCGGGTACCTCGTTGTAGCGGTAACGGGTGATGCGGCGCAGTTTGGCATCCCGGTAAAAGCTGTAGCCGCCCCCGGTGTTGGAAATCAGGCTGAAAAAGCCGTCGTTCCCCAGGTAATTGATCCAAGGCAGAGGGGTGGCCGGGGTTTGTATCACATA
>JAEXDU010000132.1 GCA_023401495.1 Bacillota bacterium | reverse complement strand
ATGGGAATCAGTTTTTTGTTCTCTAAAATCTGCTGCGTAAACCTGGTGATTTCAATGGTGGAACGGTAGCTCCTGCGCAGTTCCATACAATCGCATTCGGAAAAGTACGGCTGGATTTTTTCGGCGGAGGATGAGCTGTAAGGGTTTACGCTTTGGTAGCTGTCACCTAAAATGGTCATCTTACAGGAAAACAGCTTTGCCAGAACCGCATATTGAATCGGCGTGTAATCCTGCATTTCATCCACCAGCAGGTGCTTTATGCTTTTGTATTCCTGCTCTTCCCCTTCAAAATAGATTTTGGTATAGAGAAAGGGATACACGTCGCAGAATTCAAATGTGTTTTTGCCCATCAGGCGGAACAGATGCTCCTGACCGATAGAGCGATAAAAATTTTGGTACAGCGTCATTGCATCGCTGAATTGAAACATTTTTTGAATACTGATTCTGATTTGGCGGGTCACCGCAGCGTCTATCTTTTGGTTGGTATCCCTTTTATGTCTTTCGATCAGGTCGTCCGCTATTTTGCGCAGCCGTATCTTGATCGGCAGCTTTTTCAAAGCGAGATAATTCAACAGCAGTTTTCCCTTGGAAACAGAAAAGTTCCCGAAGGAAAGATCGGTGGGAACAAAACAGGTTTTATCCACAGATTCCAAATAGGATTGCAGCTGCTCCACAAAGAGATTTGTCGCCTTAAACTGGATTCGGGCAATGGTTTCGGCATCCCCATCGGCCAATAAGCTTTCTACCTGCTCTGAAAAAGTCTGATACCGATATTTTTTTCCAAGCATGTCCGCTGCGATATCGTCAAAACCGATTTCCGACATGTTTTCTTCTCCCAATTCCGGCAGAACGTTTGAGATGTAGTTTCCGAATACCTTGTTGGGGGAAATAATGAGAATGTTCTTCGATGTCAAAGTATCTTTAAAGCGGTACAGCAAAAATGCTACCCGATGCAGCGCTATAGAGGTTTTTCCCGAGCCAGCCGCCCCCTGTATGATCAGCACTTTTGCAGCTTCGTTCCGAATGATGGCGTTTTGCTCTCTTTGGATAGTTGCCACAATGTTTTTCATCTTGTCGTCGGAATTGCGGCTCAGCTCCTTTTGCAGAATTTCGTCGCCGATATTCAGGGAGCTTTCAATCATGTACTCCATTTGGGTCTGCCGAATTCTGTATTGCCGTTTTAAGGTCATCACTCCGTCGATTTTGCCGGCGGGAGCCGTGTAAAAGGCCGGGCCGGTTTCAAAATCATAAAACATACTGGAGACAGGCGCGCGCCAGTCGAAAATGACGCTGCGTAATGTCGCGGGATCGGCAAAAGCATGCACCCCGATATAGAACGCATTTCCTTGTTCTTCTTCTGTTCTGATAAAATCGATTCTCCCGAAAAAGGGGGATTGAATGAGCTTTTCAAGCTTTTCTCTTTCTCTTACGGCTTTTTCTCCAAAGGCGACGCTGTCATAAACGGCCGTTCGGTTCGCCGCTTTTTCCGCAGAGTCAAGCTGGGCCAGATTCTCATAGATATACCGTTTTGTTTCCAGTATCTCTTTGGAGTAGTCGTCTATTTTTTGGTTGATTTGCTCCAGTTCTGCCCGCAGCTTCCCCTGAACCTCGCCTAAATACGTTCTTTCATCACTTTCTGTTTGGTGTAACATTTTGATCTCCCTAATCTTTTTCCTTGAATTATATTCTAAGTATAAAAGAAAATAAAAAAAATACTAGACTTTTTATTTCCGGCATGATATTGTATATATTAGTAATGCCCTCAAAAAAGTGCAAAATTTACATTTTTTGCCATTTGCAATTAATTCTTAATTTATTGATATCAATATTGAATATGCAGATAGCCTTTCCAAATCAGAATGTTGGGAAGGCTATTTTTTATTGTGAAAATGGAGTTTGGCGTGCATTCATTGCCTGTTTCGATTTCTGCCGACAGCAAAGATCGCCCTGTCTTTTGCGGCTGCATCAGCGGTGAAGGGATGTAGAGACTCAAAGTGGTTTTGCTGCTTTAGGAACGTGGGCGAGAATAAGGAAAGAATACACGTCCCGGCGCTCAGATTCTTTTTCGGATGATTGGAATGGGCCTTTGATAGAATGACTATCAATACTGTCGAAGATTTATGAGCCGCAAGGAATCTAACTGGCTAAAGCTCTCTTCTGCTCAAATGAGAGAAAAATAACAATATTAATGTAAACCATTACATAAAAAAGAAAAAATTTAAGAGAAACGGTGAATGAAACAAATTGATTCTAAAATTATAAAATAAAAATATTACTATTTATTGACAATTTTTGTGATATCTGTTATATATAAATTAATTAAACTTCAAAAAATCAGAGTTGGGTTTCCAACAATACAATGTAATCGATTACATATATAGGAGCGGAAAGAAAAAGAAACGCATCAATCGGGATAGAAAAAGGGGGAGCTTGCTTGAGCACGATCGAAGAAGTCGCACAGGAATCGGGCGTTTCCGTTGCCACGGTATCACGGGTCATCAACCGCAACGGAAAGGTAAGCGCGATCACCAGGCAGAAGGTACTGGCGGCCATCGCAAAGCTGAATTATCATCCCAATACGTGGGGGCGCAGTCTGCGCAAGGGGCAAAGCAGAATCCTGCTGATCCTTGTGCCGAACATCACAAACCCTTATTATTCGCCCATCATACACGGGATCCAGGATATTGCACGGCACAATCGGTACCAGACCATGCTTTGTATTACGGATGGAATTCAGATTCATACCAACAGCTATTTTGAGCTTCTACATAACGGCAACGCCGACGGTGTCATTCTGATGGACGTTAAAAAGGATGACCCCGAGGTTTCGGAACTTGCAAAAGGCTTCCCCATCGTGCAGTGCTGCGAATACTGCAGCGACGAAAGTGTGGGGCATGTTTCCATCGACAATTTGAAAGCGGCCTACGATATGACCCATTTTCTATGCTCTGTCGGGCATCGGAAAATCGGATTGATCGGTGCGACCAACTCGTTTATTTCCACGCAGCAGCGGCGCATGGGCTACGAAAAGGCGCTTTCTGAAGAGGGGATCACCGTAGAACAGCGATACATTACTTCTGCGGCAGGCGATTATAACTTTTCTTCGGGCGTGCAGGCGGCGCGCACCTTGCTCTCTTTACCGGACCGGCCGACCGCTTTGTTCTGTATTTCCGACGTCCTCGCGCTCGGCGCGCTCCGCGCGGCGAAGGAAATGGGCCTGCGCGTGCCGGAAGATTTGTCGGTGGCGGGATTCGACGATGTGGAATATGCCACCATGTTCCGTCCTATGCTGACTACGGTCAGCCAGCCCTGCTATCAGCTTGGCAAAACCTCCTGCGAGCTGCTTCTTGAGCAGCTGGGTGGGCTCCCTCCGCGCGCCGTGTTCCTGGAGCACAAAATTGTTCTGCGCGATTCATCGGCAGGATTGCCGAAAAATTCATAAATCGCAAACCACAAACTAAAGGAGGAGCATTATGAAAAAACTATTGGCATTTATTCTGGCAGCAGCCATGTCCCTGTCTTTGGCTGCGTGCGGTGGAAGCA
>JAEXDU010000131.1 GCA_023401495.1 Bacillota bacterium | reverse complement strand
CCCGCTCCCTACCGCCGTGTTCTGCGCAACCGACATTGCTGCCATCGCTGCACTGCGCCGCTTTACCGAGGCGAAAATCAAAGTGCCGGAACAGCTTTCCCTGATCAGCATGGACAATATTGAGCTGTCCGGATACGTTTCGCCCATGCTGACCACCGTGGGAATGCCGATCGCCGAAATGGGAAACATGGCGGTGCAGACGTTGATCGACAGGATTCAAAAGCGGCATAAGCTTCCCATGAAAATCTTTTTACCAAACAAACTGGCGATCCGGGAAAGCGTTGTGAATCTGAATGAGGGGATGTACATATAAAAATCCTCATCCATCCGTTCGGGCGCAGATTTCCAGGAACATCCGGCGAACGGCATAGAAATCCAGCAAGGTGCGGTAAGCGGGTGTTACCCAAAACCCGCCGGCCTGAAGGCGGCTTTGCCAGCTGGACGCACCTTGCCCGAAGATGTCTTCGCGCACGTGCTTGCCGGAGACCATGGTAAGCGGTGCGAGCGTGACTTCCGAAATGCCGCTGCGTCGAAGCTCTTCCAGAACAAGATCAAAACCAGGCCGCCCCTCCAACACGCCGACAAATGCTTTGGCGAAACCCGCTTCCCGCAAACGGTCTGCTAATTTGGCATAAATCTGCTCCCCTAGCGGGTGCTCGGTGCCGTGGCCCACAAAAAGCGTCTGTTTTGATCCGTATTCCCGGAACAGGAGCCCGGCAAGCGCCGTAATATTTTCTTCCAATGACAGAATCGGCTTGCCCACCGTCACTCTGCCGCCGTACACGGCCGCGTCGGAACACAGCTTTTCGTATTCAAAGCCGGGCAGCAAATACACAGGCTGGATCAAAACCTCGTCCGATTCCGCTTTGGTCATTCCTTCCACCACACTTTTTGCGCAAATCACCCGGCGGCCGAAAAAGGCCTGTTCAAATTCGCTTTTCAGAACGGACAGGTTTCTGAAACCGACCAATAAGATCTCCGTTTTTTTATGATTCATCCTGATCACCAATCCCTTTTAAATTGATTTTCATCTTACAGAAAAGGACTTAATAAAAATGAAACGACTCATCGCTTTCCTTTTACTTTTACTCTGCTTGCTTATGATTACGACGGGCTGCACGGAAACCGCACCGAAATCCGAATCCTCTGCACCCGCCGGGGTGGAATTCACGGACGCTTTGGGTCACACCATCCGCATTACGGACAGTGACCGGGTTGTGGTTGCGTCCGGCAGCTTTGCTCAAACATGGCTTTTGGCAGGCGGCAAACTGGCGGGCACAACGGACGACTCCTTCAAGGATGACCTTGGACTGTCGGAAGACGTTACCAACGTTGGGAGCCTTCACTCGCCCAATCTGGAATCTATTCTGGCGCTGAACCCCAGTCTGGTGATTCTTTCCGCTGACATCAGCGGCCATACTGATCTGGCCAATCAGCTGAATGCCGCTCATATCCCCACCGCCTATTTTTCAGTCGAGGTGTTTGAGGATTACCTCAACATGCTGAAAATCTGTACCGAGATTACCGGGCGGGACGATTTGTATGAGAAGAACGGGCTGGAGGTTCAGAAGCAGGTTCAGGAAATTATCGCCCGAACCGCCGGGAAACCCTCCCCCAGAGTTCTGTTTCTGCGGGCCGGCGCCGGAAAGGTGGCCGCCCGAAACAGCGATACCATGGCTGGAGCCATGCTCAAAGACATGGGCTGTGTCAACATTGCCGACAGCGAGACCGGGCTGCTGGACAATCTGAGCATGGAGGTCATTATTCAAGAGGACCCCGACTTCATTTTCGCAACGACCATGGGCGATTCGGAGGAAAAGGCAAAGAAAGCGTTGCAGGATACGCTGCTTTCCAACCCGGCCTGGGCAAGCTTGAGCGCGGTAAAGAACGGCCGGTATGTCACGCTGCCAAAAGCGCTGTTCCACCAGAAGCCGAACAACCGATGGGCCGAAGCATATGAACAGCTTTGGGAGATTTTATATGGGGAGCAGTAAAAGAAGCACCCTTGCAATTTTCGCCTGTGCCGTCAGTCTGTTGCTGGCCGCTTTACTCGCCCTTTCGCTGGGGGCGGTGCGCCTGAGCCTGACAGAGCTTTTTTACGGTCTGAAAGAAATCGACAGTCCCGCCGGGCGTATTCTGCTCCATGTGCGGGTGCCCCGCCTGCTGGCCGCCGCGCTGGCCGGGGCGGGGCTTTCGGTGTCGGGCGTTCTGATTCAAACCGTGCTGCAGAACCCGCTCGCAAGCCCCGGGATCATCGGCGTGAACGCGGGCGCCGGGCTGAGTGTTGCGCTTTGCATGGCCCTGCTGCCGGGTGTGGTTCTGGTTCTTCCCTTTGCGGCGTTTCTGGGCGCTTTGGCCTCAGTTTTGCTTGTGTATGGAATTGCCCGCAGGGCGGGAGCCTCGCGCATTACGCTGGTACTTTCCGGCGTCGCGCTCTCCAGCCTGATGACGGCGGGAATCAACACATTGGTCACACTATTCCCCGACATCATGACCGGCCTGCGCGATTTTCAGAACGGGGGCTTTGAGGGCGTTTCGACCGGAATCCTGCGGCCTGCCGGACTTGTGATTCTGTTCGGGCTGCTGGTGTCGCTGCTCTTTGCCGGGGAACTGGACGTTCTTGGGCTGGGAGAAATCACCGCCTCCTCGCTGGGACTGCCCGTTCGGTTTTACCGGTTTCTGTTTCTGGCGCTGGCCGCGGCACTGGCTGGCGCGGCCGTCAGCTTTGCGGGCCTGCTCGGATTTGTGGGGCTGATCGTACCGCATATGGCGCGCTTTCTGCTAAAAGGCAGCGGGAAACGGAGCTTCCTGTTGCTGTCGGCTTTACTGGGGGCGGCCTTTTTGATTCTGTGCGATACCGCTGCTCGAACCGCATTCGCGCCTTTTGAGCTGCCTGTCGGGATTCTGGTCGCCTACCTGGGCGTGCCGTTTTTCCTGTGGCTGCTCTTTCGGGAAAGGAGGAAACGCCATGATTGAAGTGAAAGAGCTTTCCGGCGGATACCCGGGGGTTGAAGTGGTTCATGATATATCCCTCTCCTTTCCAAACGGGCAGATCACTGCCGTGATCGGACCCAACGGCTGCGGCAAAAGCACGCTGCTCAATCTTTGCTGCGGTCAGCTGAACCAGGCACGGGGAGAAGTTCTGGCGGATGGGAAATCGCTTTCCATGATGTCCCGCACGGACATTGCCAGAACCATCGCTCTGCTGCCCCAGAGCAGGACGATACCGGATATCACGGTAGGGGCCCTGGTTCTGCACGGCCGCTTTCCCTGGCTGGGGTATCCGCGCGTTTACCGGGAGGAGGACAAGGCCGCCGCCAAAAACGCCATGACGCGCACCGGGATTCAGGAAAAAAGCCACAAGCTGCTCGCCCGGCTTTCGGGCGGGGAACGCCAGAAGGCGTATCTCGCCATGCTGCTGGCGCAGAACACCGGCCATATCCTGCTCGATGAACCGACCACTTATCTGGACATCAACCATCAACTTCAGTTATTCTCACTTTTGACCGAGCTGAAGCAGGAGGGAAAATGTGTGGTCGCGGTTCTGCACGATTTGGGCATGGCGCTGGAAATTGCCGACCGGGTCGCAGTGATGCGGGAAGGCCGGCTGCTGACAGCCGGAACCCCGGAGCAGGTGATTTTGTCCGGCGCGATTGAAGACGCGTTCGGCGTAAAAATTGGGCGCAGAGAGCAATACGCCTTTCTCCGGTAATCGACAAGGAGCAATGCCCGCTTTCCCGCTCCCGATTTATAGACTTTCCTCAGTAAGCCTCTTTGAGCAGGATAAAAACCGCACCCCTAACCAGCTCCGGGCGGAACACCTGAACAGAACCAAAAAAGATCCCGTAGCGCTCTATGCTGCGGGATCTTTTTTGCAGCCCTGCCGCAGCGAGCTGGAATCCGCACACCTGCGCGAATCCCCCGCGGGTGCAGGACGGATTCCCGACAAAGGTGATGTCCCGCGATTCCCTATTTGACAAAAAATTTGCCGCAAGCCGCCAAGCAATCTGGATAGCGGACCGGCAGCAAATATTTGTTTCTGCGAATTTGGAAAACAAGCCCCCGCCACCGCAGACATTTTTTAAATCACAAATGTCTGCTCGCCTTTTAAGGACGCATTCTCCACCAGATGAACCTGGTGATCATTATAGAGATACAGGCGGTAAATCAGCACACTGACTTCCTCACCAACAGCAAAGGGATCATCCTCCAGAGAGCGGTAGGCGACAAGCCGGACGCCGCCGACATTCAGCCGCAGCTCCAGCATATTGCCGCGAAAGAAGATATCCTCCACAACTCCGCGTTCGGAAGCGTAGGGGTAAATCTCCTGATCGATCTTGGTAACGCGCACAAATTCCGGCCGAAGCACCGCCTTGGTGTAGCCTTTTTCATTTTCAAAGCCGTGGAGTCTGCCGTAATCCTCCACCTCGATGGATTCCCCAATGAATTTTGCGGCAAAGGGGGTTGCGGGATCCTTATAGATATTCACCGGCGTTCCGATCTGTTCAATGCGGCCCTGATTGGTGATAATGATTTCATCCGCAACCTCGACCGCCTCTTCCTGATCGTGGGTGACGAAAATGCTGGTGATGCCCACCTTGTTGATGGTTTCCCGCAGCCAGCTGCGCAGCTCTTTGCGCACCTTGGCGTCAATGGCGGCGAACGGTTCATCCAGCAGCAGCAGATGGGGGTTCGGCGCCAATGCGCGGGCAAAGGCCACCCTCTGCCGCTGTCCACCGGAAAGCTGGTGCGGCCGGCGGCGCTCCAGACCCTCCAGCCCGATCAGCTTGATCAGTTCCCCGACCCGGTCGTTGATATAGCTTTTGTCTTTCTTTTGCACCTCAAGCCCAAAAGCGATGTTGTCAAACACCGTCATGTAGCGAAAAAGAGCGTAGTTCTGAAATACAAAGCCGATTCCCCGGTCACTGGCCGG
Organism: Bacillota bacterium; assembly: GCA_023401495.1. GTDB lineage: Bacteria > Bacillota > Clostridia > Oscillospirales > Acutalibacteraceae > Faecalispora. The sequence continues at coordinate 19,143 of JAEXDU010000131.1, read as the reverse complement.
CAGATCGTTCACCCGCTGTCCGTTAATGATGATGGTGCCGCTGTCCGGTGTTTCCAGCCCGGCGATGATGCGCAGAATGGTGGTTTTACCGCTGCCGGAAGGACCCAGCAGGCCGATCAGCCTGCCCTTTTCAATCGAAAAGCTGACGTTGTCCGCCGCCTGATACGCACCGAATTTTTTATTGATATTTTGCAGTTCCACATACATATCGTTTACCTCTCTTCCCTCTTGACGCGGTGTTCCACGATGTTGCGCAGAATCAATATGATGACCGCGATCAGAACCAAAATAGAGGAAACAGCAAAGGCGGCCGTCAGATGAAATTCATTGAACAGAATTTCCACATGAAGCGGGAGCGTATTGGTTTTCCCACGCAGATGCCCGGATACCACCGATACCGCACCAAATTCCCCTAAGCTTCGGGCGGTACAGAGAATTACACCATATAACAGCGCCCATTTAATATGGGGAAAGGTGATCTTGCGGAAGATGGTAAAGCCCCCCGCTCCCATGAGCGCGGCGGCCTCTTCCTCCTCGTTGCCCTGCGCCTGCATCACGGGAATCAATTCGCGCGAAACAAAAGGAAAGGTCACAAAAATAGTGGCCAGCACAATACCGGGCACGGCGAATACAATTTTGAGATCCATCGCTTCCAAAAGAGGATTGGCCCAACCGATTCGACCGAACACCAGAATAAATACCAGGCCCGCGATCACGGGTGAAATGGAGAAGGGAATATCGATTAGGGTGGTGAGCGCCTGCTTGCCCCGAAAGTAAAACTTGCTGATCGTCCAGGCCGCAAAGAGACCGAAGACCGTGTTGACAACGACCGTAATTCCGGTAGTCAGCAGGGTCAGCTGCAGGGCCTTGACCGCATACACATCGGTAATTGCGGCAGAAAAGGTCTCCCAGCCCTGGCGCAGAGCGTAAACCAGCACGGTGGCCAGGGGCAGCACCAGCATAACGATCAAAAACGCCACGCCCAGCAGGATGAGAATCCCTTTGGTGACTTTCTGTCTCAATCGGCTTACCCCCTTGCAATTTGATTGATTCTGGCCTGAATCAGGTTGATGCCGAACAGCAGAAGGAATGCGAAAACAACCATGACCAGCGCAATAGAGGTAGCGGCGGCGTAATTGAATTGCTCCAGCTTATTCATGATGATCAGCGGCGTGATCTGTGTTTGATACGGAATGTTGCCCGCAATAAACACCACGCTGCCATATTCGCCGATGCAGCGGGCAAAGGCCAGCCCGAAGCCGGTGAGCGCGGCGGGCAGAATCTCCGGAAATATCACCTTGAAAAAGATACGGGAGCGGCTGGCTCCTAGAGTCAAAGCCGCTTCCTCATATTGTGGGTTCAGTTTTTCCAGCACCGGCTGGATCGATCGCACCACAAAGGGAATCCCGATAAAAATCATGGCGATCACAATGCCGGTAGTGGTGTAAGAAATTTTGATGCCGATTTTGTCAAACCAGCTGCCAATCCAGCCCTTGTCGGAATACATGGTGGTCAGCGAAATGCCGGCCACCGCGGTGGGCAGAGCGAAGGGCAGCTCGATCAGGCCGTCCAGCACCCGCCGCAGCGGAAACTGATAGCGGGTCAGAATCCATGCAAGGAGGACGCCGAAGAACGCGTTGACGACGGCTGCAATCCCTGCGCAGGACAGGCTCACCCGATAGGTGGCTACGGTCTGTTTGTCGGTGACCACCCGCCAGAAATCGGCAAAGGTGGAACCGGAAAGAGTCAGAAAGACCGAAAACAGGGGGATCAGCACAATCAGGCTGAGCATCGTGACGGTAACGCCCATGGAAAGGCCGAAGCCCGGTATCACATTGCCCTTTCGCGTTTGAAAGAGCTTTTTCAAATCAGGCACCTGTCTCCCCCCTTATGATAGATGATGGTAACAACCACATTACTTTTTATAAATCTGATCGAAAATTGCGCCGTCTGCAAAGAACTTTTCAGTTGCCTTATCCCAGCCTCCAAAATCATCGTCAATATTGACCAGCGTTACGTTCAGGTCAAAGGTATCGCTGAATTCCTTCAGAATATCGGGATCGGAGGGGCGGTAGTAATTCTGGCCTTCTAGACGCTGTGCCTCTTCCGAATACAGGTATTCCAGATACGCTTTGGAAACTTCCTCGGTCCCGTGCTTTTTGACATTGGCGTCCACTACCGCAACCGACGGCTGGGCCAGAATGCTCAGGGACGGGGTGACGATCTCAAAAGTATCCGGATGCTCTTTCAGGGAAAGATATGCTTCATTCTCCCAGGCCAGCAGCACATCGCCCTGCCCGTTTTCCACAAAGGTGGTGGTAGCGCCGCGGGCACCGGAATCCAGCACGGTCACGTTCGAGTACAGCGATTTCAGGAATTCTTTATCCTTCGTTTCATCTCCTGCAAATTTTTTATCGGCATAAGCCCACGCCGCCAGGAAGTTCCACCGCGCGCCGCCGGAGCTTTTGGGGTCGGGAGTGATCACTTCCACACCGGGCTTTACGACATCGTCCCAATCCTTGATGTTCTTCGGATTTCCCTTGCGAACCAGAAAGACAATGGTAGAGGTGTAGGGCGCACTGCTTTTCGGGAATTCATTTACCCAGCCCTCGTCGATCAGGCCGGCCTTCTGTAATTCGTTAACATCACCCTCGAGCGCCAGCGTAACCACGTCAGCCTCGTTGCCCTCCAGCACGGAACGAGCCTGTTTGCCGGAACCGCCGTGAGATTGGGTGATTTCCACCTTCTGGCCGTTTTCCTTCTCCCAGTACTTCTGGAAGAGCTGGTTATACTGCTCATAAAGCTCGCGCGTGGGGTCGTAGGAAACATTGGTGATAGACACCGACTCCGCAGCGGGTTTCGCGGCAGATTCCGCGGCGGACCCGGCCGCGGACGAGGTAGAAGCCGTTCCGGCGCAGCCGGTAAAAGCGCTCAGGATCGAAGCTAAGGCGACTGTCAGCGCCAGTGTTTTTTTCCATACATAAGATCTGCTTTTCATAGAAAACCCCTCATTTCGTTATTATCGTTTCATTTCGATTGCTTTGACCCGGGTGTCAGGGTCATTGCCGCATCACATTCGATCTGTATCCATGAAAGCAGTACAACATCGAAAGCGCGCCGGGACGCGCAGATTGCTTTGATTCAACATTTGCATCATCCTCGCTTTCTAAAACATACTCAATATATATGTATAATATGACTTTAGTATACGGGAACGATTTGGATTTTGCAACGAAAAATTAAGCAATCGTTTGCGCTTTCCGGCTACGCACACAGGGATTTTCCCAGGCGTTTCACCCGTTTGTCAACAGCGCTGCGTTTCTTTTTCGGCTGAGGGAACCGCTCCCGGAATCAGGACAGTCGAGAAAACGTCCGCAAATCATTTCATCGCCTTGTTTTTATTCTCCTGCGCGTCTTTCATGCTTCGATAGGCCACAGGGCTTCTCCCGTAGTACTTCTTAAAGCGCCTGGAAAAATAGTCGATATCATGGTATCCAAGCCGGTAGCTCACATCGTAAATTTTAAGACCGGTATTTCGGAGCAGATATTTCGCACGCGCCATTTTCACCTGCGTCACATAATCATTGAAATGCATTCCGGTCTTAACGGGAAAGGTACTGCTCAAATAAGTGGGGTTCATATAGAATTTCTGTGCCAGAACCTTCAGCTTCAGGTCCGCTTCCGGGTGGGAAAGGACATAGGAGCAGATTTCGCCGATGATGTCATTCTCTGATTCCGGCAGAAACTTTTTGATAAAGTGCAGCAAAAAATCTATTTTTTCGCAATAGAAACCGCGGTACGCGTCGTTCTCTCCCTCGTGGGGGAAATCCGCGAGATCGAAAAAGAGGGAATCAATATAATTGGCCAGCCACGGAAACCGAACGTATGCCGCATCCACCACATTGTGATACAGCCGCCGCGCCATCAGATCGGCCCGGATGACATTGTCCTCCATCATGCCGTAAAGATGATCGACCGTGCTGCAGAACAGGGAAAGTGTGTCCGGCCTGCGGCGCTGCAGAGCGTCCGATATGTGCTTTTCTTCCTCCTGCGGATACTCCCAGCCGGCGGCGATTTCCGCTGCGGGCACGGACTCGTTTTCACGGCTGAGAGAATCCAGAAAGCTGCGGGCACGGCCGAACAGTTCCAGCAGCGCGCTTTCTTCCGGAGGTTTCACCAGATAATCAAACGCACCGAGCACAATGCCCTGACGGGCATAGCGGAATTCGCAGTATTCGCTGAGCAGGACGACGCAGGGGCAGCATTTCTCCCTTTTGATCCGGCGTAAAAGCTGCAGGCCATCCATCACCGGCATACGGATATCCGTCAGAACCAAGTCGAACTTTTCACAGTGCAGAAGCTCAAGCGCTTCTTTTCCGTTCGCGGCGCTCGCTGCCGCCTCAAAGCCCGACTCTTCGCCCCAGACCCTCAGCCGTTTTGTTTCGGTGAGAAAGATCTCCCAATCATCCACCAAAAGCACCCGATACATTTGGTATTCACCTCCATACATCCGCTGCGGCAATCATCTTAGAATATTTTCTGGCGGCAGGGTGAAAAACAGGCTCGCGCCTTTTCCCACCTCGCCGATAATCCAGACCTTGCCGCCCATCTTCTGGATCAGGCTTTTTACAATGAAAAGCCCTACGCCGCTCCCTTCAAACTCATTTTCGGAGTGCATGCGCTGGAACATCCCGAATAAATTTTCCGAGTACTCCATATCAAATCCCACGCCATTATCGCGAATATAAAAAACGTCCTCCCCCTTTTCCCGGTGAAAGCCTGCCGTAATAACGGCCTTGCTCTCCTCCCGGGTGAACTTCAGCGCGTTCGAGAGAATGTTGATCACGATCTGCCGCATCAGCGTGCGGTCGCACAGCACAAAGGGGATTTCTTCCCCGAAAATCAGCACAGCCTCCTGATCCTTCTCCGTATATCCCTCCACCAGCTTTTTAAAAACCGTCCGGATCATTTGCTGCAGATCGACGGTCTCTTTGACCGGCTCAATCTCGGACAGGCGCGTATACTCCAAAAGCTGATTAATGAGCGTGAGCGTATCACGGCAAATTTCACGGATATTCAGAATCAGCGAGAGACCATTCGGATCGATCTGTCCGCCGTAATCCTCAAGGAAAATGCGCGCATATCCATCGATCGCCCGCACCGGAGCCTTAATCTCGTGAGAGAGCGTAAAATTCAGCGCCTGAAGATCGGCCCCCGGCCGCTGTACGAAACCGGCGCCATTTTTCGTTTTTGTTTCGGCCCTGCGGTCATCCATACGGCACCCACTCCGAATGTATTATTTTTTCCTTCTTCACATCGTTGGAACAAATCAGAAAGCTGTTCAGCACCGTGCAGTCCGGCTGCAGGAGCGAAAGAATCAAGTAGCTCAGCGAGGGATCAAACGCCAGCCTGATGTCTTCCAAAGAGGGGCGCGAAGGAGTGGCGGGGTGGCTGTGAAAATTCCCGAGCAGATTCCAGCCGTTTTTCCGCATATCCGCAACAGCCGCAAACTGCTCCCGGGCATCCATGGAAAAATGCTCCGGACTTTCATCAATGTTCCTCAGCAGGTACACCTTTTTTACCATCTTGCACTCCCCCGTCCAAATTCCGCCCAGCAGCCCGCAGCCTTCGTTGGGCAGGCAGTTCCGGCTGTGACGGATGATTTCCTGAATCTGTTGTTGATTGATTATGATCATAATGGGCCCCCGCATTTTGTTGGGATCGGCCGGCATATTGGAACAGCTCAAACGGCCTGCTATATTGTGGAAAATCATACTATTCATGTCTGCATAGTATATTATTCATAATTCTATCATAATTCGCTTTAATGTCAATTCAATCATTTTTTCAGCGAAAGAAAATCTGCCATTAAGCTAAAGATTATCCCCTTGTAAGTCCCGGGGTTGTTTACTATAATTAAGTTCATTAAACCCAATTTACACTAATCATATATGCAAAGTATATTAATTGAACAAATAAATTTCTAAAAGCAGGAGTGGAAAAGATGAAAGATTGGATGAAGGGCCCCGGCGGCACTGTGGGCGGAATATGAAGCAGAACGGAGAGGATGCGCGCATGCGTTCGATCAATGTCCTCATTGTGGAGGAATTTCAATACATTGCGGATTTGAATGTTCTGGAGCTGAAACGCGGCGGCTTTACCGTGCACAGCCGCTATGTTTCCAGCGAAGTGAGTATGTGCGAAGCATTGGAGGAGCAGGAGTGGGACATCATCCTTTCAGACAATGCCACGCCGCATTTCAATGCCATGCAGGCGCTGGCCGTGCGCAACCGACTGCGGCAGAAGACGCCGTTTATCATTGTTTCTGAGGATATTGCGCCGGAAAGCATCCGCTACGCGATGAAAAATCGTTGCTGTGCCTACCTGCTGAAAGAAAATTTACACCAGCTTGCCATTCTGGTTCGAAAGATTCTGGAAAGCCAGTCGGATGCCCGATAACAAATAAGGAGTTTTATTATGACAGTCACCATCAACGGAAAGCAGAACACGTTTGAACAGGAACTGACCGTGCAGGAGCTTTTGGAGAAGGCACATGTAGAGCTGCAGGAATATGTCACTGTGCAGGTCAATGATGAAATTCTGAAGAGAGAGAATTTCGATTCCACCACGATTCGTGACGGCGATCGTGTGGAATTTCTTTATTACATGGGCGGCGGATGTTGAAGCTCAGTCCGGCCAACTGCTGAATTTCGTCTGGGGTAAGCCAAAATATCCTCCATTGAAAAAGAGGAGCATTAAATATATTATAAACATATATATTTAATATGTTTATCAGCGATTAGGAGGTGTGGTTTTTCAATGAGGTTAAAACAAATCCGGATTTTATGGATGGGACAGCGGCGCTGTTGTACATGGCAAATTTTTAATTCCACTCAGTTAAAAAGGAGAGTATTCATATGAAAAAAAGAATTCCTGCGGCATTCGCCGCCGCCGGACTGATTCTGTCTCTGTTTTCCGGCTGCTCGGGAACCCAGACCGTCTCAAGCGCACCGGCCACTTCGGAAAATTTAATCGTTTCTTCGCAGGCCGCTTCCTCCGACCCAGGCAAAATCGGCGAGCTGGAAGCCCTTCCGACCTTGAAAATAGCCGCCAGCGACTGGGCGTATGTGGCGGACAAAAAGGGCTGGTTCAAAGAAGCGTTTGAGGACAAAGGCATCAAGGTTGAGCTGGTGCAGGGCACACTGGGCAACGAAGCACAGCTGATTGCCCGCGGGGACCTGCATTTCGCGAACCGGATGCTGTACCCTTACCTGCTTTACCGTTCTCAGGGCGCCGATCTGACCGCGATTCAGGTTTCCAATCATCCGGAGCCGAAAATTGCAAGCATTATTGTGCCGAAGGATTCCCCGATCAAAACCTTTGATGATCTGAAGGGAAAGAAAATCGCAAGCTGGCGTGCGGGCTGCCCTTACATGGTTCTTTATGAGCTGGCGGAAGACAAGGGCTGGAAAGAGGGCACGGACTGGACCTATGTCAACATTCCCTCCAGTGAAAGCAAAACTGCCCTGATCTCGAAGCAGGTGGACGCCATCTCCGCCCATCCGCTCACCGACATTGCCGCGATGCTGCTCGACGGTTCCGGGCGTGAAATCGCCAACCCGGCCGAAGATTCCGTCTATATCAACGGCGGCGGCGTAACCGTAACCTTTACCTCTTCGGAATTCGCGGAAAAGTACCCGAATATTTCGAAGACATATCTTGCCCTGCAGGATAAGACGGAGCAGTGGATGCTTCAAAGCCTGGATGAGGCGTCAACCATTGTGGAAGGCGTCAGCCGCGTACCCGCGAATATTTCCAAATTTGCATGGGATCGTATGGGGACTGCCTGGAGCTCCAACACCAACCTGAAAGAAATTGAGTCTGAAACAAAAACCATGCAGGATTGGCTGGTCGCCCACGGAGACATTGCGTCCGACAAACAGGTGGAAGTATCGAAGCTCTTTGCTCCTCAATACTTTGACCAGTAACCGAACCGATGATCCCATCTAAGGAGGAATGATGATGGCACACACACATATCAAAGAAATTCATTATACAATCTGCCCGGTAGGCAACGCCAGCTACCTTGCGGCCAACCGCGGCAAGCTGACGGAATCGCTGAAAAAGCTGGAGGTAACGCCGGTGCTGCTGCAAAGCCTGCCCCAGCCGTTCTGGAAAGCGCATTTCGATTATCAGGACCCGCTCCTGTTCCGGGAGGGCGGCAACATTCCGCCGATCTGGGCCAAATCCAACGGCGCAGACGTCGTGCTGATCGGCCTTGCGCTGCTGAAGCAGAAGCAATACATTCTTGTGCGGGCGGACTCCCCCATCGATTCTGTGGAACAGCTCCGCGGCTACCGGATCGGAATTCCAGTTCACCCCGCAGCTTTGATCGATTTTCATAAGGCGACGGCAGAGCACGGCTTTGCTTTTGCGCTGGCCGCACGCGGCGTTTCCCTTAAAGAAGCAAACTTCGTGCCGATCCACTCGGATGGAGATTTTGTTTCCGTCCCCCGGTGGGCAAGAAGCCAATCGGAGCCCGAAGAGGTGCAGGCGCTCAATAACGGTGAAGTCGACGCCATCTATGTCAAAAGCTCCAAGGCGCAAAAGCTGCTGGATACCGGAAAATATCGCGTACTTTTCGACATCGCGGAGAATTCTTCCCAGCTTTCGCCGATCAACAATGAATATCCCAACGCACTGACTGTCAGCCGCTATTTGGCGGAAGAATTCCCCGAGGTGGTAATTGCCTATGTAAAAGAGCTGCTGCTTGCGGCAGAGTGGGCGAAAACAAACCGCGAAGAGGCGCTGAATCTGCTGGCAGAGCAGACCTTCGGTACCGTCGGGCAGGCTGTTTCTTCGCACTACCGCGACTTTTACCGAACCCTTGCTCCAAACCTTTCCGAAGAAAGCCTGCAGGCGCTGGAAGGGCAAAAGCGTTTCCTGTTTGACCGGGGATACCTGAAAAAAGATTTTGATCTTGCCAAGTGGGCCGACGACCGCTTCCTGAAAGCGGCACAGGCTGAAATCGATTCCGAACAAAAAGAAAGGGAGGCATAACGCCATGTCAATTCAAGAATTTCGCTATACCATCTGCCCGGTGGGCAACTCCAGTTTCCTTTCGGCCAACCGCGAGGAGTTTTTACAGGCTGCATTTGAAAAGCGCGGCGTGAAGCCCACGCTTCTGCAAAGCCTGCCGCGCGACCAGTGGCATGTGCATTTTGATTATCAGGACCCGGCGCTCTTCCGCGAGGGCGGGAACATTCCCCCGATCTGGGCAAAATCCAACGATGCGGATGTTGTGCTGATTGGCCTGGCTTTTCTGCCGCATCGCACCTTTCTTCTGGTGCGAAACGATTCCAATGTGGATTCCGTGGAACAGCTCCGCGGCCTGCGCCTTGGGGTGCCCGTAAACGCGGACGCGATCATTGATTTTTATCGTGCAACCGTGGAGCATGGTTTTGAAACAGCCCTTGCGGCACGCGGCGTAGCCGCCGCGGAGGTGGAACTCACCCATCTTCCGGCGAACGTTTCCTTTTCGTCCGGCAGTCCGGATCACAAGGGCAATTTGGGCCAGGTGGAAGCCGATGCGCTGAAGGCCAGTAAGGTAGACGCGATTTTTGCAGGCGGTGTGTTTGCGCAGCGTTTGCTCGCAACCGGAGAGTTTAAGCCGATCTATGAGCTGAGCGCCGACCCGGAGTTGGTTCTGCCGATCAACAATTCCTACCCGAACACACTGACCGTCAGCCGTCAGCTCGCAGAGGAAGCGCCGGAAATTGTCGTGGAGTATGTCAAACAGACGCTGCTCGCGGCAAAATGGGCAGAAAACCATTATCCGGAGGTTCTGGAGCTGTTCACCCGGCAGCTGCACGGCACCCCGGGCGAGGTAACGACCTCCCTCCCGATCAACTTCCACAAGCACCTGGCGGTGAATCTGTCCGAGCAAGCTCTTCTGGCACTGGAGGGCCAAAAACGGTTCCTGTATGACCACGGGTATCTCAGTAAGGACTTTGATCTGGCAAAATGGGCAGACGACAGGTTCCTCAAAGCTGCACTGGCGGAAATCGAACAGGATGCCTGACGCAAAGACCGACCTGTTTTCAAGAGGAAGGGGACCGTTTGTGACAAATATTATTGCAGCCATCTTAAAAACAGCCGGACAGACGGCGAATCAGCCTCACAGAAAAAAGGCCTCCGCTTCCCCGCTGATCAACCATATCAAAATTTATGCGAATCTGATGATCGTGCCGGTATTGCTGCTTGCCGCATGGCAGCTTCTCTCCAGTACAGGGCTTCTGCTCGAGGTCGTTCTGCCCTCCCCGTGGAAAGTGCTGATGGGTCTGGAAACCATCATTCTGAACGGCACGCTCGCGATCGACCTGCGCGACAGCGGCATCCGCGTTCTGATCGGGTATTTCTGGGGCGTGGTGATCGGCCTGACACTTGGCCTTGCCAGCGGGCTTTCCAAATTCATCGAGCGTCTGGTAGGCCCCGTGGTAGATGTGCTGCGGCAGATTCCGCTCTACGCCTGGATCCCCTTGATCATTTTGTGGTTCGGAATCGGAGAGCTTTCCAAATACGTGATCATTGCCAAAGCGGTGTTTATTCCGGTCTTTGTCAATACACTGCAGGGAATCCGCGGTGTCTCCAAAGAATACATCGAAGTATCACAGGTGCTTGAGCTGCACTATTTCAGGCTTCTGACAAAGGTCGTGCTGCCTTCGGCCCTGCCCTCCATTTTCACCGGGCTGCGCCTTGGCGCGGGCTTCGCATGGATGGCCGTGGTCGCGGCCGAGATGCTGGGCGGCCTGACCGGAATCGGCTATGGCCTGCTGCAGGCAAAGGATTTTCTGCAGTCCGACAAGCTGATCGCGCTGATGATCGTAATCGGCCTGGTCGGTTTTCTGGTGGATCGTGTCCTCAAGGCGGTGGAATCGTCCGGACTGCATTGGAGAAAGGGTTTTAGCGGTGAAAAACAGTAAAAGTCAAACAGCAATAAAAACAGAGCTGCCAATCATCGTTGACAATTCCGCGGAATTGTCGGTGAACCGGGTTTCTAAAACTTTTTCTTCCAAATCCGGCGATGTAAAAGCGATCAACAATGTATCTCTGAACATTTATAAGGGTGAATTCGTGTCCCTGATTGGGCCGAGCGGCTGCGGAAAAACTACGCTGCTGCGACTGATTTCCGGTTTGGAGCAGGACTACGAGGGAAACATCATGCTCGAGGGCAATCGGATTGAAAATCCCGGCCTGGACCGCGGGATGATTTTTCAGGAGCATCGGCTGCTTCCCTGGCTCACAGTGGGTGCAAACGTTGCCCTGGGGCTCCCGGGATCCGCTTCCTCGAACAGGGACCGCGCACACTTTTATCTGGAAAAGGTAGGGCTTGCGGAGTTTATAGACGCCTACCCCACACAGCTTTCCGGCGGAATGGCGCAAAGGGCGGCCATCGCGCGGGCACTGATCTGCCAGCCCAAAATTTTACTTCTGGATGAACCGTTCGGCGCGCTGGACGCCCTGACCCGGGTTCATATGCAGGATGAGATTGAAAAAATCTGGCTGGCGGAAAAAACCACCATGATCCTCGTCACTCACGACATTGAGGAAGCAATCTTTCTCGGCGATCGCGTCGTCGTTATGAGCGCAAGGCCCGCGGAAATCAATACGATTGTGCCGGTGCGCCTGCCGCGCAGCAGAGACAGAAGCGACCCAAAATTTGTGGAGCTGCGCAAAAACGTTGTGAATATTTTCCATGAGATGGTCGGAACATATTCTATCTGACACACCGGGAAAGCCAACCTGATATTGCTAATCTTATTTCCATGCAGCGCATAGAATGATAGACAAAAACCTACCGTCCCTTTCCATACGTTTCAGGAAAGGGACGGCAGGTTTTTGTTTGATTCGGAACAGTGGAAGATTCCTCTATTTTATGGCAAGGTGGTGCCTTCAAAAGCACTGAACAGCATCTTTTATATTCAGAACTTTGAAATATTACAGAAAAAGTGCATCATGTTTTTACAACAATATTGGCTTTCGGGGGAGCGCTGCAAACCAGTATGTCGCCAGGCTGGTTCATAACTGCTTTCCATTCCTGTCCTATTAGATTGGAACAAAATCCTCACCGACTGCGGTTAACCAGCAAGAAGCTAAAATGAAAAATCAGAAATCCACAAACATATATTCAAACGGTCAAGAGTCTCTAAACCTGCATAGACGCTGGGGCTGGAGAACTTACAAACGGTTCCATTCATAAGGACAAGCTCGAAAACCCGCATAAAATAAGTCCTTACGGTTGCAAGACGACAGATATTACACCCAAACACTTGTTGTTGACGGCAAGTGCTCTATTAAGGTCTTTCCGCCATTCAGGCTAACTCGCCAAACAGACGATACCCTTTTTTACTTGTCTCTCCGTCCTTCCGATGAAAGACAAAGGGTTTGTCAAAATGCCTGCACGCCAACGCGTAATGACAAAGCGCGATACCCATATCTACTTCTGTTTTTTTATAAACCAGTGAAAGCGGGGGTTTCAGGCTCTGTTTGTAAAGCAAAACCTTGTCACCGGATTCTTCTAAATACCAGGGCTGCAGGTTCATGCCGGATGGCGCCAGATGTACGGCCTGAATACATGTGTTTTCCGGGGCGTTGGTGATTTCATTGATCGGCTTGCGCTTGAATTCATCTTCGCTGCGGTGTACAGGCTCGTTCGCCTGACCAAACGCAATGGTGATGATGTCTTTGCTATTGGTATCTTCCATATCCTTTGTCTTACCAAGCCAAACGCTGCCGATGTCGTGGGCATCAAACCACAAAATCAGCTGTTGAAAAAGAAACCCTGCATTCTCCGATTCTTTTTCTTGGCCCTGTCCGCTGATCATCAGATAATGCGGAGCCTGCACTTTGAATAGCCCCTTGGCTTTGGTGACAAACCGGTACTCTAGCGGCACATCGGGATAAAGCAGTTCGAATCCGTTGATCGCCTCACGGATTCCTTCCAGCTGCTCCTCTCCAAAAGGCTGTTGAGTGTAGTTTCTGCATGACTTTCTTCTGTTGATGGAGTCAAACAAATCCATAATACATTCTCCCTTATCAAAATAGTATGGTTCGCGTTATGGGTTTAATCACATTTTCCCATGGTCTCGTCAACAAGCATTACTAACTTTTTTAGGGGCTCAAAGGCATTCACGTTAATATGATAAAAAGTCATTGTGCCTTCCTTGCGCATACGCACGATCCCGGCATCTTTCATGACCTTTAAATGGTGTGAAACGGCTGGCCGTGAAAGGTGGGTGTGGGCAGTGATTTCACCCACGCGCATCCCTTCTTGACAGGTGTTTTGCATGAGAGTCACTAAAATGGATTGTCGCACTTCGTCCCCAATTGCCGTCAAAATCTGCCGACAATCATTGAATTTATCCTGAATCTCTTGAAAGCTTGCGGTGCTATTGCTCATGGCCATCACTCCAATTGGTTCATTAGTTTGAACAAATAAACTATGATCATTATATCCGTATCTTTATTGATTATCAACATTGAGTAAGAAAATCGAGATGGATATTACACTTGAATAGAACAGATTCCCATCAAATAGAAACCTTAAAGGCAAAATTCTCTGAACGAAAGCAACTATCAAAGTACAATAGACAAAATGCTTTCACAGGCAGCAGGTGTGGAGGTAAACACCCCGCAGCCCGACACCGTTTTCTGCGCTGAAATCCCCTCCAGAGGTGATCCCTCAAATGCAAAAACAGCCAACCCAATAAAATCAGGCTGACTGTTTCCCTTGATTCTTCATACAAAGACTTTTCACAATTCTGATTCGGCAATCGGCTGTGCAACCGCAGCCTGTTTATGAATCTGCTGCCGCGCATAGAAAAAGATGACCACCTGGCCGGCCCCCGCCAACACCCAGGTAACGGGATAGACGGCGAAAAGCACAAGCTCTGCAGGGTACCAGGCAAAAATCGTAGCCAGCCATACCATCCGCAGCAGGCAGGCACCCACTAACGTGCAAAGCATCGGCGATATGGAATAGCCCATTCCATAGGATAAACCGGGGTATACATCCATGATGCCGCAGGCGACGAAAGAAATCATGATGATATATAGACGCAGCATCCCCAGCTCGATCACCTGCGGATCAGATGTGAAGATGCCGAGCAAGGGCCTGCCGAACAGCACGGTCGCCCCTCCAAGAAGAATCCAAGTAATGAAAACCAATACCGTGGATACCTTCGCAATATTATCGATACGGTTATATTTTTTTGCGCCCATGCTTTGGGCCGTAAAGGTTACAACCGCGTTGTAATAGGCAAGCATGACGGTGCCGATATAGTTTTCAATATTCATTGCGGCAGCGTTGGCCGCGATCATGGTGGAGCCGAAGGAATTGACGGCCGACTGGATCAGCACATTGGAAATGGAAAACAGCAGACCCTGCAGCCCCGCCGGCAAGCCAATCCGGATCAGCTCCTTTAGCTTCTCTTTGTCGGCCCTCAATTTTTTGGGGATAAAGCGGATCGCCCCGTCGTAACGGGACAGGGAAAACAGGATCAGCAGCGCCGAGAGATATTGGGAGATCACCGTGGACCACGCTACGCCGTCGACGCTCATGTGCAGAACGATTACGAAGAAAAGATTGAGAACCACGTGCAGAATGCCGGTGGCGCCCAAAAAGTACATCGGGCGGCGGCTGTCGCCCACAGAGCGCATAATCGCCGCGCCGAAAGTGAATACCATGTTGGCAGGCATGCTGACGAAGTAGATCCTCATATACAGCACCGCAAGGCCCAATATGTTCTCCGGCGTGCCCATCATTACCAGTAAAGGACCACAGAATACAATGCCTACGGCCATTACAATGAGCCCGCCGATCATGCTCAGGACAATCGAAGTATGAACAGACCGGCTCACGGCGTCCGCGTCACCGGCAGCATAATCCCGTGCCACAACGACGCTCGTCCCTACAGACAATCCCGTAAATAAGGTGATGATCAGATTGATCAAAGCGCCCGTCGCGCCTACCGCCGCCAGCGCATTGCCCCCTGAAAAGCGGCCGACGACAACCATGTCTGCGGTATTGAACAGCAGCTGCAAAATATTCATGGCCATGATGGGCAGGGAGAAGACCAACAGTTTTCCAAACAACGGCCCGTCGCCGTCATTTGTAGTGTGGCGGTACTTTAAAATAAAGTGGAAATACGCTTTTTTTGCATTTTCTACAATCAACAGCAGCATGACGTTGCGGTTCCCTTCAGCATGACTTCATGCATCAAAAATCCGAATCTTTCTCAATCAGAAAGAGATTCGGATGATTTCTATTCGATGTACCTAAATAGAATGTCAACATAAGCCAGATTTGTTATAACAGAATTTACCCATCTTGTAAAGCGAAAACATCCTGTTTCTTCCCCGTATCTGAATTTTTCCCGGACCAGGAAATAACGCAGATTCATCCCCACAGCAGATCAAATCATGGGATACTGGTTACAGTATAAAATGATTTTGTGAATTGTCAATACCGATTGATCAAATACCGAGAGAATGCACAAAAACAAAAGCTTCTCCCTGAATTCTTTTACATTCAGAGAGAAACTTCCGGAGAAAAGAAAGCTGTTTTTTTTATTTCACTCAACGCTAAAGTTCTTCTGAACCCCCGGCATAGCTGGGGGTTCGTATGAGAATAAAAACAGGCTGACGATTTATCAGCCTGTTTTATTTTTATGACCACTCGAGGGTCTTTCCTCTTTTAAAATGGCGGGAAAAAGATTTTTCAAGATAACAAGGTGTTGGCCATAACCCGGCCGACAAACGGGACTTTATCAAGCTTTCGTTATGCTCATAATACTTCGTGGTTACTCAAAAGTTTTAACCATTTCTTTTGCCTATGGGCATAAAAAAATGTTGCCCATAGATACACAAACGGTGTTTTCCAGCCTGCATAAATCTCGACTTCATCCGTGTACTGTGAAGCACCATAGCCGAGTGGTTTTAGCACGATACTGTGATTCCATATAGGCACATAGGTATTGCTCTCGGTTGTGTGAATCCGGTATGCTTCCTCGTTAAAATCAACTACTTTAATCGTGTGTATGCCTAATGGAATAACGCCAAATAATTTAAGTTGAAAAGAAAAAGTTTCTCCTGCTTTCCAATTGAAATCATCACTTTCGGTTAACGGAGTAAACGTTGCATATGGCGAGGCTATGTACTGTAACGTTTGTATGGATTTTAGCTTGTTGAAGACATTTCTTTCCGACGCCGGAAATCTGGAAGTTTTTATTACAGTTTTGCTTTGCACAATTCTTTCTGCCTCCTTATGCGTTCAATATAAAAATCTATTGAGTGATTTTATGGAAGCTTGTACCCATATTACCAGATTTTTTTGCATAATAAAAGACATAGCCCCTTGATGGAAAGCTATGTCTTCTATGGTGCTGGTGACCGGACTTGAACCGGTACGGTGTTGCCACCGAGGGATTTTAAGTCCCTTGCGTCTGCCGATTTCGCCACACCAGCGTGTGGAACGGAATTTATTATAGCACAAATTCAAAAGCAAAACAACAACAAAATCCCCCGGGAAAATAAAATCACCGGGCTGGTGCTTTTATGCTCTCTCAGCTATCAGAAGCTTCGCTTCGGCGTGCGGTTATTATAGCACGAACCGATGCGCAAAATCAATGCAAATTTGCAGCGAAAGGCGGTGTTCCCTCGCGGAGAATCACCGCCGAAACACCGCCAAAACAGTCTGAACCATAATTTTGATATCCTGCCAGACGGAAATATGGTCAAGGTACTCCAGATTATAGCGCATCTTCTCCGGCAGAATCTGATGAATATAGATTTCTTCCGGGTCGCCGCCGGAATTGAGCAGCTCGTCTTCATCCTTAAACCGGATGCTCGCCGTTGCCGTTACGCCCGGAGGCACCAACAGCGTAGCCAGATATTCCGGCTCGTAGGCATCGACATATTTTCTCACTTCCGGCCGGGGGCCGACAAGGCTCATCGTACCCTCGAGGACATTCAAGACCTGCGAAAATTCATCCAGACGGCACTTGCGAATCAGCTTCCCCACCCGGGTGATACGGGAATCCCCCTCTGTTGTCAGGGCAAGGCCCTTTTTATCGGCATCCTGCACCATGGAACGGAACTTGAAAATCCGAAAATCCCGCCCATACTGCCCGACTCTCACCTGCCGGTAAAACACCGGCCCTCTGGAATCAATCTTGATTGCTGCGGCCAGCAGCAGAAAGATCGGCGAAAGCAGCAGCAGGATCAGCGCCGACACAACGATATCGAACACCCGCTTGCAAAACAACGACACCTTTTGCCGATTGAGCAGCTCTATATAAGGTTTGATTTCTTCCTTCTGCATCCACTGGGGTAACTCCTGATACTGCACGTTTTTCACCATTTTCCTTCATTACTTTACCTGGAAGCTTCTACCTATCATTATGGCAGAAATTTCTCCTTTTAAACTGTACCCAAAGAAAGAAGATTTGTCAAATCCTTTTTCTTTTTGTCGATCGCACCAACGAAACAATTTACGAAACCGCCGCTTGATGATATAATAGCCTCACGACACAAAAAAATTTTCATAGGTAAAAAGTTGTTATTATTCAACTATCTTACATAGAAAAGCGGAAACGCCTTCACGGCGTAATTTCATCAGAAACGGGGTATTTCGATGTATTATCTTGGCATCGATCTGGGCGGCACCAATATTGCTGCCGGCGTCATTGACAAAAGCGGCAGGCTTCTTTCAAAACAGTCTATGCCGAGCGGCGCTTCCTGCACACCGCAGGAGCTGTGCGACCGGATTTCTGAGGCCGCCCGGGAAGCCATTTCGGCAGCCGGGCAGCCGGTAGATTCTGTGGGGATCGGATGCCCCGGCTCTGTAAACCGCAATACGGGCATGGTTGAGCTGACGCCGAACCTTCCGCTGCGTCATTTTCCGATGCGCGAGGAGCTGGAGAGCCGCCTTCACCTGCCTGTAGGCGTGGATAACGACGCCAACGCCGCAGCCTGGGGGGAATTTAAGGCAGGCGCGCTGCAGGGCGCGTGGAATGCCGTGGCCATTACCCTTGGAACAGGAGTAGGCAGCGGGCTGATTCTGGACGGAAAAATCTACGCGGGGCAAAACGGTGCCGCGGGAGAAATGGGTCATATCGTCATCGAGCGGCATGGACGGCCTTGTAATTGCGGCAGACACGGCTGCTGGGAACGCTACGCTTCCGCCACCGGGCTGATTCTGACGACCCGGGAGCTGCTGGAGCAGGACACAGCCCATGAGAGCCTGATATGGGAAATGCTGAACGGCGATTTGAATCGGATTTCAGGCAGAAGCGCTTTTGACGCCATGCGTCAGGGCGACGCCCTGGGGCGCAGGATCGTGGAGGTCTATACGGAAGACATCGCCTGCGGTGTGATCAACATCATCAACAGCCTGCAGCCGGACGTGATCTGCATCGGAGGCGGCATCAGCCGCGAGGGAGAAACTCTTCTCGCTCCGGTGAGGGCAATTGTGGACCGGGAACAGTTTGTGACCAACTCTCCGCTGAAAACAAAGCTGGTGACTGCCGAACTGGGCAATGACGCGGGGATCATCGGCGCGGCTCTATCGGGCGCGGAGCTTTGCGGCTTCTCTCTCTGATCAAAAAATAGCCAAAGGCGATACCGCATTACGGTATCGCCTTTTCTGATAGAAGAATATCCTTTCCGCAATTATGGAAAAACAAGGCTCGTTCAGCGGAAGGAAAATACTTGCTGACAATCCACACTCAGCTGGCGGCAAACTGACTGTTGTAGAGCTCGGCGTAAAATCCGTTTTTCTCCAGCAGCTGTTGGTGTGTCCCCTGCTCCACAATTTCACCGGCGCGCATCACGAGAATCAGATCGGCCCCCTGAATCGTGGAAAGGCGGTGCGCCACCACAAAGCTGGTGCGGCCCTTCATCATCCGCTGGAACGCCTTCTGCACCAGAAGCTCGGTTCGGGTATCAATACTGCTGGTCGCTTCATCCAGAATCAGCATGGGCGGGTCGACCAGCATCACCCGGGCAATACAGAGCAGCTGCCGCTGCCCCTGCGAAAGATTTCCCCCATCCTCCGAAATCATGGTGTCATAGCCGTTCGGCAGG
>JAEXDU010000088.1 GCA_023401495.1 Bacillota bacterium | reverse complement strand
GCCGCAGGCTTTCTCCGCTTCCAGAATCACTTCCTCGGTGTCCAGAACATCCTGGGCACAGGTCGTTTTCGGCAAACGGATGACATCGATGCCGGCGCGCACCATCGCGTGCACGTCGTCTATGCCGCCTGCGTCCAGCGAGTTGATGCGGACAACGGTTTCCGTAGAAGAGAAATCAAAGGTTTTTACCGCCTGGAAAACAAGAAAGCGGGAAGTGTCCTTCTCCGCCAGGGAGATCGCGTCTTCCAGGTCAAACATAATGGAGTCCGCGCCGTAAATGATCGCGTCCTTCAGCATGCCGGGATTGCTCGCCGGCAAAAACATCATTGTTCTTCTTAAACGTTCCATGAATCGATCGCCTCCCAATCATAGTGCTCGGTAATTCCGCACGACCGATGTACCGCCGCAATGGTGCGGGCGATAATGGTACAGTCCAGCGCGCCCTTATCCACAGCGGTCAGCTTCGCGTTGTTGATCCCCATGTTCGAAAGGGTTTTACAGATCGTTTCGCGAATCTGCCGGCCGTACTGGTGCTCTACGCTGCTGGTCAGGTTGATGTCGATTCCCTCGCCGTCATTCTTGTCGATCATGATCTGAATATCGGAAGATTCCAGCGTACCGGCAATTGCCGGTTTTTGAATTTGATAAAGCGGCATGTGTTTATCCCTCCTGCTGCAATTTCTGAATCAGTGCTTTTCCTTCGGGAGAAATCAGGTAGGCGTAGGTGCTTTCTGGAACAAGCTCCTTCGTTTCTTCTGTTTTTCCCCGTTTGAGAAGATCCCTTACACGGGAAGCGCTGATCACGTTTCCCCCTTGTTCAATGCGGGGGAGGATGACTAAATCAATCGCTCCGTGAAACACCTCTTTCATCGACTCATTATATAGCTGTGTCACCGGAGACAGGGGTTCTTCGCCAACGTAACGGCGGGTAATTCCCGCGGCCGGGGCGATATGATCCCGAAACAGGATCGCATCCAGCGTGGCCTGAACTTTTGCCACCTGAACGTCCTCTTTCAAAAAGTAGGAAGGGAACGTTTTGGCAGAAACCATGTAATCCCCTGTGGGGTGAACACGAACGTTCGGCAGATGCTGAACTCCGTGCCGGACAAGCTCCAGCCGGATACTGGCCGGGAAAGCGGACAATTCTTCCGACAGAACGAACAGATGCAGCGTTTCGTTTTCTTTGGCGGCTCTTTCCGCCAGATAACGGTGCCCCAGTGTGAACGGGTTTGCGTTCATCACAATTCCGGCCGCCTGGCCGGGGACCCGCTGCCGCTCCAGATCCTTCAGGTACTGCGGGAAGCCATAAATGGCTTTCTCCATAAATACCAGCTGATCGTCTACGCGGGCCAGCTCCGAAAAGCCCAGCTCCTCAAAAGAGCGGGCCGCCTGGGGCTTGGTGTACACGTAGCAGGAGGAGCTGCCGTTTTCCATTACGGTGCTGAGCAGGTGGGAAAGCAGAATGCTGACCGCCTTGCCGCCCTGCTGCGCGGGGCTGACTGCCACACACTTGATGATGTTCTGATACAGAGAGCCGGTCGCAACGAGCTGATCTTCAAAGAAAAGCCCTGCGCAGTATGAGATGGCGGCCTCCGCACGGATGCCGCTGCTTTGCAGCAGATTCTGCCAAAGCTGTTTTTGGCGGGGATCACGGTCGATCCATAAACGCCTGATTTCGTACTCCATAACGTGGCTCCTGTTCTTCAGAACCGAATATCCCCCTGAAAAACGGCAATGTATGGTTTTAGGATATTTTTGCAATACTTTGTCGTAAAAGGAAGAGTTTTTACTCGAATCTGTCAAAATCACTTTTGCGCTTTTTTGCTTTGTCTGTGGACATTATACATTAATTAATCACAGGGTGGGTGTGCTTTTGATGTCCTTGGTGTTTTTTTATTGCTTTTTTTACGTATAAATAAAATTGACAAACAATCGAATATACCCTTATAATGATTATCATTAAAGGACGGTGGTTTTGTGCATGAGTATTTAAGCAGGTTGGTGCAAATCATCAATTTATCGCAGAACAGACCGCTCAACGACATGGTGTATGAGGGCCTGAGAAAAGCAATCATTCAGGGTGTGATTCCGGTCGGCGAAAGACTCAACGAAAAGGTCTTGTCCGACTACATGAACATCAGCCGTACGCCGATCCGAAACGCGATCAAACAGCTGACGGAGGAAGATTTGGTGGAGTATATCCCCAAATACGGCGTGGTGGTCAAGCGGGTGACGATTGAGGATGCGGAAGAGATTTATCAGATCCGCATTGCGCTCGAAACCATGGCGACCATTGCCGCCATGGAGCGCATGACGCCGGAAAATCACCGTGAAATGCAGGAGCTGCTGCGCAACATGGCAGAGAAGAACGAAGCGGGAGAGGTTCAGCAGGTCATCCGTTATTGTACCGATTTCAACGCGCTGATATACCGTTTTTCCCGCATGCAAAGACTGGAAGCGGTCGTCGGCAAGATGCTGGAATACGTTTCCCGCTTTCGCGACATTTCTCTGTACGACGCTCAAAGGCGGAGTCTTGCCGTGAAAGAACACGGCCTGATTTACCGCGGCATGCAGACAAAGGACGAGGAATTGATCACGCTGATTGTAAAAGAGCATCTGAATCATTCCAAGGAATTTGTAATGCGTGAAATCATCCGTTCACAGGAAAACATGAGGGATGATCTGAAGGATCTGTACCGGAGGATGGAATGACACGGCGAAATCAGAGAGAAACCATGCGGGCAGGCCATGCCCGGCGGGCGGCAGAGCGTGCCGCGCGTGAAGCTTACTGCGGCCAAATTTCAAAGCTGGCGGTTCGTTCGCTGCTGTATGAGGTGTGCATTGGGCCAAAGCCCGGTCTGGTAGACCGTTTTAACAACGGTGCCCACCGCGATATGAACCTGTTTACCTTTCTGGACAGCGCCTGTGCGCTGTCCAGCTATTTTCGGGAGATAACCGCGCAGGCGATGCGCCTTGGCCGGATACCGCCGGAGCAGCTGCTGCCGCATCTGCGCGCACCGGGCATCGAAGCGGAGCGCGAAATGTTTTGCGCGACCGGGGGGGTAAACACCCACAAGGGGATCGTGTATTCCATGGGGATTTTCTGCGCCGCCTGCGGTCTTTTGTACCGCCAGCCCCGCTGTGTTCCGGTGGAGCGGCTGTTTTCGCTGTGCGCGAAAATTGCCTGCGGCGACCACCCGCCGAAAGAAAAAACAGAAACAAACGGTGAGCGCCTGTACCGCCAGTACCGTATTGAGGGTGTACGCGGTGAGGCCGCCAATGGGTTTCCCGCGGCGCGCGTGCATGGCCTGCCGGCGCTGCGCAAGGCCAGTACATTGGGCTGGGACATTGACGCCGCGGGAATTTATGCGCTGTTTCATATTATGGCCAATTTGGAGGATACCAACCTGATCAGCCGTTCCGATCTGCAAACGCAGCGGCAGGTTCGGGAACAGCTGGCCGCTTTGCTGCAAGTGCCCGACCTTTCGCCGGCGATGCTGCTTGCGGAGGCGGCGCGGATGGATCAGGAGTTTATCCGCAAAAATATCAGCCCGGGCGGCGCGGCGGACATGCTCTCCATGACGCTGATGGCCTGGTGGCTGGAGCGGGAATTCCCGGAACGCTTTTGCCCGGCCGCTTCCGATCAGATGGATGGAAGCAGCGGGAATGAAGAGATTTGTTGATATTTGAAAATAGTTTTTGAGCAGCGATGCGCAGAAACCGGACAAATAAAAAGGGCGTCTTTCTTCTGCTCCATTTGGAGCGAGAGAAAGACGCCCTTGCTATGTTTTCCATGTTCAGGTAAAAATATTTGCCAAAACGGGAATCAGGCAGATCACCGAAATCAACCGGCAGGAATGCATCAAAACGATCTTCGGCGTATCCAGGCCCAGCTCTTCGGCGATCAGGCCCATTTCGGCGATTCCGCCGGGAGTGCAGCAAAACAGCGCGGTGGCTTTGTTCATCCCGGTGAAGCGGCTCAGCAGGTATGCCGTGACAAAAGACATGACAAAAACCTCTACGGCCATGATGATCATTGGGATGACCAGCTCACCCAGAGCGGCCCAGGTAGCCCGGCTGATCTGGCTGCCGATGTAGCACCCCGCCAGCACACGGGACAGAACCTTGACAAAAGACGGGTAAGAAAGCAGATCAGAAACCACGCTCAAAACGACTGTGGCCAGAATAGCGCCGATGATGGCGCCGGCCGGAACACCCAAAAAGCGCAGCAGCAGCGCGCCGGCTGACGATACGAACAGTGACACCGCAAATTTTTTCAGCTTCTCCGGCGAAAATTGTTTGGAGGAATCTTCGTTCTTGGGTTCCGCTTCGCTGTCCTCCACAGAGATTGCGGGGGCAGAGGTGCTCAGGTACAGCTTTTTGATGATGTTGGGAAAGAACATGACCACAATGACAAACCGGAACAGCTGCAGCAGCATCACCTTGTCGGTGCTGGCGCCGAAGTCGACCGCAATCAGTGACAAGTCCGACATTCCGCCCGGCGAGCAGGCAAACAGCGAGGTCATAAAAGAAAGGCCGGATATTTTTTGCATCAGGACAGAGAACAGGATCGTGAAGGTGAACATCATGGTCAGAAGAATCAAAATCGGCTTGCCCATCACGCGCAGCGCCTTTACGTCCTCACGCGTAAACCGGCTGCCGATGATCAGGCCCGACAGAATTTGTACGATCACGCGCAGGTTGGGCGGATAATGAGCCGCATGTCCTACCAGAGTGTTCATCAGTGCCACAGCCAGCAGCGCGCCGATCATCGCGCCGGCCGGAATTCCCTTTTTCTTTCCCCAATAGCCGCCCGCACCGCCTACCAGATGCGTAAGAACCAGATACACGGAAGCATTTCCTCCCTTCAGTCGCGCACAGAGCTGCCGGCAACGTGACACAGAATGTCCCATAGGCTGCAAATGACGCGTATTGCCGCATTAGTATAGCATAAAACAAATGATTTGCAAAACTTTTTTTGGTTCATTAAAAGAATTTGAATAGACGGATTTTGGCGTTTTGGAAACATAAAACTTTTAAAAAAGCGATTCGCATCATGGGAAGCGACGATAAATGGTCCGATTTTGGATGGGAGTAGACGAAAAATCGACGCAATTGTGATACTTTTATTTGCGGCACACGATATTTTTCTTTATAATAGAGAGTGCCAAAAGGCAATTTTTGAATCTATTAAGACTGCGCGTTTACCAAAAAAGCTGCGCGGCAACGAGAGGGGCATTTTTCTTGAAAAACTGGATGGAACAAATCAGGTCCTCCGCACATGAGATGAAGCAGGTATCGACCATTTCTGTTGCCGGTTTGTTGGTGGCAATCAGCGTGGTTCTGGCATTCTTTAAGCTTGCGATTACAGAAACCCTTCAAATCAGCTTTGCGTTTTTGCCGATTGCCGGCGGCGGTATGCTGTTCGGGCCGGTAGTGGGCGGAATCATCGGGGCTGTCAGCGATGTGGCGGGTTTTGTGATGCGCCCGACAGGGCCGTTTTTCCCCGGCTTTACCATCAGCGCAATGGTAACCGGTGCGCTGTTTGGGCAATTGCTGTATAGAAAGCCGATCACCGCCAAACGCGTTCTGACCGCCTGCATTCTGAATACCGTGCTGGTGAACTGGGTACTCAATACATTGTGGCTGTCCCTGATGTATGGCAACGGGTTTATCATACTTCTGGGCGCCCGCATCATTAAAAATCTGATTATGCTGCCGATCGATACGGCGCTTTTGTTCTCGCTGCTCAAGCTGTTTGAACGCTTTCGGTTTATCAACAAGGCAAAAGGGAACGGCAGTTTTTGAATATTCTTCTCTTCGGCAAACAGGTTCCCCACACGATGTATGAATGAAAATTTTTGAATTCTTTTGTAGTCATTCCGTACAAATCCATTATTTTTCAAAAAAATGGATTGACAAATTGTGCAGGATTCATTTATACTGATTGCAGAAATCAGCAATTGCTTTTGCTGGATTTTCTGCAGGAACCGCCGATGATTTGCCGGGAGCCTTTTTTCAAAGATACTGGCAGATAAAAAGCCGTTTTCTGAAAACAATACACGATTTTTATTTATTGGGGCCGGACGTCCTCCGGTTCTATCAGTAAAAGGAATCCGTTGTCTTGCATTTTTTGATGCAATACAGTGGGTTCCTTTTTGTGTTTTTATCAGGTGATCCGCGGGGTATTGTTTCCAGAAGCGAATGAATTGCCTGTCAGGCAATCCTGCATAAAGCAGTCTGGCTGTAAAGGTTGAATCCAGCGTACGGCGGGGGGTGACAACACAGAAAAAACGCAGTTTCAAAGATGTTTCAAAGATCAGAAAGGGTGCGGTGCAGGCAGCTCCGCCGCAGTCTTTCGGCAGGGGTACGAGCCGCATGCCGTGAAAACAATGGCTGAAATTGATCTGAGGAGGTTATTTTATGGAACTTGGAAGCTGGTCACTGATCCACTCCCCTTCGCTGCTGGCATTAATCCCGCTGGCAGTTTACATCGTCATGGTGTTCCGGGGAAAAGACAATACGTCCGGCATTATCGTAGGTATCGCGATTGGCGCACTGATGATGGGTCAGGATTTGAAAATGCTTGCTTCCGCTTTTGCGGCGAGCCTGGGCTCCAGTACGGCGCTGATCGGCGTTATCATTATGACGGGCGCGGGCCTTGGCGTTCTGATGACAGAGGCAAGAGTGACACATACGCTGGTTTACTGGATTGTAAAGCGGATCGGAGTCAATACACAGACAAAAGCAAAAGTCACTCTGGTGATCTGTTCCATCTTGGTCTGCGGTCTGCTCGGAACCCTTGGCGGCGGAAATGCGGTCATCGCGCCGATTCTGATTCCGCTGATGGCGACCCTGGGCGTTACGCCCACCGTGGTGGCGGCGCTGTTTAAGGTATCGGGAGAGGTCGGCCTGATGGTCGGGCCGCTGACCGGTGTTACGCTGATTACCATGGAGGTGACGGGGCTTTCTTACGGCCAGCTGATGATAGGCGCCGTGATTCCTTTTGCAATATTCTGGCTGGGCGGCATGTGGTTCGCGGTAAAGCGTACCCAGCGCCGTACCGAAGGCAAGGAATTCTATCGGTTGGACGATATGCAGAACATAAATGAAATTATCATCACCCCCAGAGAGCGCACCACTACCATCGTGTTTTTGCTTTCCTTCCTCCTGCTGATCGCCTATGGAATCATGACGAAGCAGGGTACCAGCTACGCGCTGATCGTCATGATCATTCTGTCGGCGGTGGTCGGCATTGTAGGCAGAATGGATATTGACCACGTGGTCGAGTCCATGTCGAAAGGAATTGCGTCACAGGCGAAAATGTTTGTCGTGTTCGTCACCATCGACGTGCTGCTGAATCTGGTCACCCTGGGCGGCGGCTTTGACGCGATCTCGAATCTGCTGGGCGGCGCAGCTGGCTCCAGCCCCACGGCTGTTATGCTGATCGCCTCTGTGGTGGGCGGCTTCGGAATCGAAGCGGCAGCTGTTGCGGAAATCAAGATCATTTCGGAGATGTTCGGTGCGGCGGCGGCTTCCAGCGGATTGCCCATGACCATGTTTGCCATCGCGATTTTGTCCGCGACACGCCTGACGGGTGGCATCTATCCCACCAGCAATATGATGGGACAGTTGGGGATCGCCCACAGCGAAAACACCCGTGAAATGCTGGAGGCGAACTGGATTTCCAGTGGTGCGGCCATTGTATTCGTGGTCATCTGGGCTTTGATCGGGCCAATGATTTTGACCTGACCGTTCCATGGATCGTGGAAAAGCAGAATCCAAAGGTACTTCCGCAGTCCCTGCTGCGCAAAGCGGCAAGGTTCTTTTGACGCTGCGGGCATTTTTGGAATAACATAACAACGGTTTTATTTTTCAGTAAGGCAGCAAACCTGCATTGCGGTAAAAAGTGGGATCCCGTTGAAACGCTTGGCCAAAGAGGTCCTTCGGCCAAAATGAAAAAGCAAGGGGCTTACAGAGTTCATTTTGTCCCTGAAAGGCGGTTGCTGAACAGACCGCTTTTCACGAATGACCACGTCCGCAGATATGCCAAAAAATCGCTGAAAATAGAACCAGAACCATAAGAAAGGGGTTTCAGGGTATGGATTATCCCGAAAACACAGTGTATCTGGTGGGCCACGCGAAGGTAGCCAGCGACAATCCGATCAGCATTTCGTATGGAATTTTTTTCCTGCCTTTTGTGGTGGATCTGCATACTCATCAGATTGTTGATGTATCTTGTAATGCAATCCTCGATATCAGCAGGGATTTTGTACGAAGCCTGCTGGTGGGGTGCGACCTTCTGGATGGGTTGGACGATGCGATCCATCGGGTGAGAAGCCGGTATTTTGGTTCCTCGCAAAAGGCTCTGGTGGCAGCTCTGCGCGACGCAAACGGAAGATTGCGTGATATTTTGTCTGCCCAGCAGTAAGTTGAGGCAGAACTTAAAATGGGAGGCATTGCTGTTATGAAAATTGGAACCGTGAAAGAAATCAAGAACAATGAGTTTCGTGTGGGGCTTACTCCGGACCATGTGAAAGCGTATCACAGCGCGGGGCATCCGGTTTATGTGGAAAAGAACGCCGGAATCGGCTCCGGTTTTTCCAACGAGGAGTACTGTTCCGCGGGAGCCATTGTGCTTGACACTGCAAAAGAGGTATGGGATACCGTTGATATGATGGTCAAGGTCAAAGAACCTCTGGAGGCGGAGTACCAGTGTTTTCACAAGAGTCTGGTTTTGTATACGTACCTGCATCTGGCGGCGGACCGCCCCCTGACGGACGCGCTGCTGAGCGCCGGAGTAAAGGGAGTGGCATACGAGACCCTGATCGAGCGGGACGGCAGCATTCCGCTGCTGGCGCCCATGAGCCAGATCGCGGGCCGGCTGAGCGTTCAGGAGGGAGCGAAGTATCTGGAAAAGCCCATGGGAGGGTCCGGTATGCTGCTTTCCGGAGTACCTGGGACGCCTAAGGCGAAGGTGGTAATCCTCGGCGCGGGCACGGTTGGCGCCAATGCCTGTAAAATCGCTGTGGGCATGGGAGCCGACGTGACGATCACAGACATCAGCCTGCCGCGCCTTGCGTATCTGGACGACATTTTCGGCGCGCGCATTCAGACCATTTACAGCACCGATTCCGCGGTGGAAAAAGAGCTGGCGCAGGCTGATCTGGTAATCGGCTCGGTGTTGATCCCCGGAAAGAAAGCGCCGAAG
>JAEXDU010000083.1 GCA_023401495.1 Bacillota bacterium | reverse complement strand
TTACAAGAGCGGTGGTTCATAAAACGCTTCTCAAACTGGAGGAACGGGAGCTGATGACAAAAACCCAGAACGATGCGGACAAAAAAAGAGTTCCGCTCTTTTTAACGGAAAAGGGCCGGCAGGCCTATCTGTTTCATGAGGAATACCACAACCGGCATGATAAGGCTCTTTTTGAATATGTAGACGGCCTGTCTCAGCCGGAGCTGGAAGCCGTCAAGAAATTTTTGGAGCACGCAAACAATCTGATTGAAAACCACGCGTAAAAACAGAACAAGGAGGAAGCAGAATGATTCGTAAAGCAACTTTGGCGGCGGCCGCGTTCTTTCTTTTATCTGCCGCAGCATGCGGCGCTCAAAATACTACTTCCACAGGAGCAAGCGCCGCTTCGCAAACCAGCATGTCGGCTCCGGCGGAAAATCAGGGTTCAAGGCTGATTACCGACCTGGGCGGCAACCAGGTGGAAATTCCGCCTGTATCGGAAATTCAGAAGGTGGTCATCATTACGCCTCCGGTTACCTCCGTTCTGCTGGAGGTTATCCCCGATAAAAATATGATTGTGGGATTGAGTCCCAAGTCATTTGCGTTTTCCAACGCGGAGGTGATGGCAAAGCTGTTTCCGAAATTTAAAGAGGTAGATACGTCTTTCGTCGGGGATAATTTTTCCGTCAATGCAGAAGCACTGCTTCAGCTCAATCCCGATATTATTTTGTATTATGGAGAAATTCAGAAAAAGGGTTTAGTCAATACCGCTCTGCCCATCATCGATTTCTTCCCGAAAGGAAAGACCGACCCCAAAGATGTTTCCATTGCATGGGACAACCTGCTCCGCGAGATATTTGAGAAGGACAGCAGCGAGGGGCTGCAGTCGGAATGGACGGCCTCAGATCAAAAATCCAAGGAATTGCTGGAAAAGCGGACAGAAGAGAGCAAAAGCGCCCTGTGCATCTTCAGCAATGCAGGCGGAAGCCTCGTTGTATCGGGAAGCAGCTCTTTTGATTCCTATGCGCAAAGCTTTTTTGAAAAGGCAGGTTTGCGGAATGCGGCTTCCGGGATCAGCGGCACCGCCGAGGTCAGCATAGAGCAGATTTACCAGTGGAATCCCGACATGATCTTTGTATTCCATAACGCTCCGGC
This sequence comes from Bacillota bacterium, assembly GCA_023401495.1. Taxonomy (GTDB): domain Bacteria; phylum Bacillota; class Clostridia; order Oscillospirales; family Acutalibacteraceae; genus Faecalispora. The sequence continues at coordinate 9,417 of JAEXDU010000083.1, read as the reverse complement.
ACAGGCCATTCTGAACAATACCATCGAAGGGCAGGACTGGTCGCTTTTAACTGCCTGGAAGAATAAAGCCGTTTACGATATTCCGCAAACCGCTTATTCCTGGGTGACGCCCTGCGCCGATTCTCCGCTGATGCCGCTGTGGCTGATCTCGAAAGCGTATCCCGAATTGTACAGCGAAGCTGAGTTTCGTTCGGAGCTTTCCGCTTACTATGAAAGGCTGCACCGTGTTACCTTGACGGATGCGGAGATGGATTCCGTTCTGGCATTAAGAAAACTGGAGAAGTAAAGAGTATACATAGTCTGATACCGTTTTAAAATGGCAAAGGTTTCTCTTTTTAGCCGATCACGATATACTTCATTTACAAAGAAAGGGGATGCCGCTGCAGCATCCCTTTTTTGCACAGTACTTTGTTTGTTTATTTCAAGGCTTTGGTCGGTCGCAAACCGGTTGTAATCGCTGTGCCCGTCGACCTCTGCCTGGTGGCTGCCTTCATCAGGCAAGACGATCGGTGTATTTTCGGTACGGGCTTTCACAGTGGTGATGTAAAAAAGTTATGGCAGCTTTCTTTCAGGCTTTTTTCTGATAATGGCAGTCGCAGCAGGGGCCGCCGCCGGCCAAGGTGTTCTGCCGAGTGAACACCGAACCGCCCAGTTCCGCCATGTCATAATCATAGGTGCACATTGCGGGTGTGATTTCCGGAATGCCGAGCGCTTGAAACAGGTGCCAGATCCCGCAGGTATCGAAATAGCAGGAATAGCTGTTCCGGTCTGTTCCCGGCTCATACCGGAATTTCCAGGAATACGGATTGCCTCTTGTCCGGCTGGTCTTGGCTTGCCGGGCAAGCTTTATCTGCGCTCTTGCAGAATAAGAATCCGATTGCTTTAAAAAGAGCTTCATCACCATGTTTTCCGTCATGGCCTTATGGTAATATGTTGTTATGGTAGAAAGCTCGGGCTTTTCCTGCAAATTCAGGTATACGGCGGCCAGCATGGCAGCGCTGAGAATGTTGACAAGAAAAGGGTCGTCTTTATCAAAATCGGGAATATCCAAGAGAATACTTCGGTAAGTAATCCGGGCCTTTTTCATCATGGCCCGCGGGGCCTCCTGTGTGATCAGGCAAAGCTGCCTGCGAAATGGTTTCTGGAAAACCAGCCACATCCCTCTGGGAAGCAGTCCATATTTCATTCTGACACACCACCCTTTGCACAAGCTGTTTTCGTTTGCAGATTCATTATACTACCGGCGCTATCTCTTTACAAACAGAGAGATACAGCAATATTCCTGTTCGCGCTGCAAACCAAATGGATTGGCAAGGGAGAGCTTTTTTCACAGAAGCGCCTGAAAAATGGGGGCGGAAGAGATTGCGGAATGCAGGTGTTTTCTTCGCACCGATCTTTCCGCTTCCCCAGCCGGCGGCAAATGCACCCCCTTTACCGCTGTGAACAGGCGCAGTGAGAAAACATTTCTCCGCCACGCGTTCCGGAAGAGAGCAGATATGCTTTTGCAAGACAAGATTTTGACCAAATGGAGCAGAACCGAACCTTTCAGAGTAGACGAAAAAGGACCTGATTCGTTACAATAAAATAGATTGAGGATCAAACGGCGCCCCGTTGGGCGCCTAAAAACGAGGACTATGTTAGTTTTTACTAACTCGCAGGAGGAACTTTATGTCTCAAAGCACGATTTCAAACAAAAGACTTCAGGGAAAAGACCTGATTAACGTGGGCGTCTTTACCGCCATGTACTTTGTCATTGTTTTCGCGGTGGCCCTGCTGGGGTACATACCAATCTTCATGCCGCTGCTCTGCGTACTGGTGCCGATCGTCGGCGGAATCCCGTTCATGCTGTTTTTGACCAAAGTGAAAAAGTTCGGGATGATCTGGATCATGAGCGTCATTATGGGAATTTTGATGCTGCTGACCGGCATGGGCTTTTATTCTATTTTGGTAGGAGCGGTTTCCGGCCTGATCGCCGAGCTGATCTACAAAAGCGGCGATTACAGGAGCGCCTCCAAAGCGGTGCTGACCTCCGGCGTATTCAGCATTTGGGTCTGGGGGAATTTTATCCCGCTGTTCCTGAATATCGACGCGTACTTCTCCACCCGCCAGGGGTATGGCCAGGAGTATATTGATGCCTTGACCAGACTGATGCCCCCTTGGATGTGCCCGGTTTTGCTGATTGCTGCATTCCTCAGCGGGCTGATCGGCGGACTGCTTGGGAAAGCTGCCCTGAAAAAGCATTTTCAAAAGGCAGGGATCGCGTAATGCCCGCTTTTCTGCTGAATTCCAGCACGGGAAAACGAGCCCTGGTGCTTGACCCCAGAACAAAGCTGCTGCTGCTCGTCACCATGGCCGTCTTTGTTCTGGGGGGGCTGGGTGGGGTGCAGATGGAGAATTTCCGGTTGGCCCTTTCGGTCGTGCCGGTGTTTTTCCTTTTGTTTTCGATGAAATGGAAAGCCGCTTTTATCTTTACCTTTCTGTTTTCCGTTTTCTATCTGATGCAGATTTTTCTGATCCCGATCACCAGCGGCGTTGTCAATTTTCTGGTGATCGCGATGACGGGAATCGTCACCCGCTTTATGCCGAGCATCGCGATGGCGTACTTCGTCATGTCCACCACGACGGTAAGCGAGTTTGTCGCCGCCATGGAGCGGATGCGTCTTTCTGAAAAAATCGTGATTCCCATGTCTGTGATTTTCCGGTTTTTCCCAACGGTCGGGGAGGAGTTCACCGCCATTAACGACGCGATGCGCATGCGGGGCGTCCGTTTCGGCGGCGGGAAGGTGACCGCCATGCTCGAATACCGGCTCATCCCCATGATGATCTGCTCGGTAAAAATCGGCGAGGAGCTGTCCGCCTCCGCGCTGACGCGGGGGCTTGGCGCGCCGGTCAAAAGAACGAATATCTGCAGAATCGGATTCCATTTTCCAGATGTGCTTGCGCTGGCCCTGTGCCTGCTTGCGTTCGGAATGTGGATTCTGAATTCTTTTTTTGCGTAAAATGATTTTTGCATGAAACAGCAATCTTGCCCCGCCGGAGGCGGGAGCAAAATTCAACCGCACTTTAAAGAGAAACGGCACGATGGGGATGGACAATGATTGAATTAAAGAATGTTTCGTTTCAGTATGAAAATGCCGATTGCGCCAGCAGCGTCAAAGACGTCTCGCTGAAGATTGCCGACGGCGAGATGATTTTGCTTTGCGGGGAATCCGGCTGTGGCAAAAGCACGCTGACAAGGCTGATCAACGGCCTGATTCCGAACTTCTACGCGGGTCAGTTGAGCGGCAGCGTCCGCATTGACGGGGAATCGGTGGAAGACCAGCCACTGTATGAAACGGCCCGAAAGGTTGGTTCTGTCTTTCAGAATCCGCGTTCGCAGTTTTTTAATGTGGATACCAAAAGCGAGCTGGCTTTTGCCTGTGAAAACATGGGCATGCCAGAGGATGAGATCGAGCGGCGCATTGACCGGACCGTGCAGAGCTTCGGCATTCAAAAGCTGATGTGCAAAAGCATCTTCGAGCTGTCGGGCGGCGAAAAGCAGAAGATCGCCTGCGCGTCGGTGTCCGTCAGCTCGCCGGAGGTGATCGTGCTGGATGAGCCTTCCTCGAATCTGGACGTGTTTGCTATCCACGATCTGCGGCGGATTCTTCAGATGTGGAAGGATGCGGGGAAGACCGTTATCATCGCCGAACATCGGCTGTACTATCTTCGCGAGCTTGTGGACAGAGCGGTTTATCTGAAAGACGGCAGGATCGACCGCGTTTTGAGCCGCGGCGAGCTGAACGCGCTCAGCAGCGGCGATCTGGCGGAGCTGGGGCTCAGGCCCCTTACGCTGGAGGGCCTTGCGGAACGCCGAACAAAGGCGGCGAACGACGGGCAGACGGTCTGCATCCGCGATCTGGCCTTTGCCTATGAGGGGCGAAAGCCATTTTTGAACATAGAACAGCTTTCTGTGCCCAAAGGCGGCTGCATCGCCGTGATCGGCCATAACGGCGCGGGGAAGACCACCTTTTCCCGGTGCCTGTGCGGGCTTGAAAAGCGGTGCTGCGGGGCGATTCAGGACGGCGGACAGCACCTTCGGCGCGGGAAGCGGCTGAAGCATTGCTATATGGTGATGCAGGATGTCAACCATCAGCTGTTCTGCGAAAGCGTGCTGGACGAGGTCCTGCTCAGCATGCAGGAGGAGGACCGGGAGCGGGCTGAGCAGATTCTTTCGGCGCTCGATCTGCTCGCGCTGCGCGATATTCACCCGATGGCTCTTTCGGGCGGTCAGAAGCAGCGGGTCGCGATTGCCTGCGCGGTCGCGTCGCAGCGGGAGTACATCCTGTTCGACGAGCCGACCAGCGGGCTGGACCTGCGCCACATGAAAGAGGTTGCAAATCACATCGATGAGCTTAGGAACGCGGGGAAAACGCTGTTTGTCGTTTCGCACGACCCACAGTTTATTCTGACCTGCTGCTCCTATGTGGTTCATATTGAGCGGGGCCGTGTAGAGGCTCAGTATCCTATGGATGCCGAGGGCCGAAACCGGCTGCGCGATTTCTTTTCCTGTTCTGTCAGGCAGAGTATATAAGGAGGTAAGCAATTTGAAACAACAATCAAGCATATCGCGACTGTTTGTGTATGCGGGCAGGTTCCGGTACCTGACAATCGCGTCATGGATTTTATCTGCGGTCAGCGCACTGATGGCTCTGGTGCCGTTTGTGTACATCTGGATGATCATCAAAGAGGTGCTGGATGTCGCCCCGAACTTTTCATCAGCGCAAAACCTTGCGCACAGCGGGTGGATGGCAGTGCTGTTCGCGGCGCTGTCGCTGTTTGTGTATGTCGGCGCACTGATGTGCTCGCACATTGCCGCGTTTCGCATCGCGGCCAATATCCGCAGTAAGGCCATGCACCATATCGTTACGCTGCCGCTCGGGTTTATGGACGGCTTCGGCAGCGGCAAAATGAGAAAGATCATCAACGAATCCAGCGCCGCCACCGAAACATATCTGGCGCATCAGCTGCCGGACAAGGCGGGGGCCATTGCCACGCCGATCGGCCTGCTGGGGCTTCTCTTCTTCTTTGACTGGCGGCTTGGGCTGCTGAGCATTGTTCCGGTCATCCTCGCTTTCCTGATCATGATCAAAATGACCGGAGAAAAGATGCAGCAGAAGATGAAGGAATACCAGAACGCGCTGGACGATATGTCCAATGAAGCGGTGGAATATGTGCGCGGAGTCCCGGTGGTGAAAACCTTTGGACAAACGGTGTTTTCGTTCAAGCGCTTCAAGGCCGCAATCGACAATTACGGCAAATGGGTCATCTCTTACACAAAGCAGCTTCGCCTGCCGATGATGGGGTACACCACGGCGATCAACGGCGTGTTTGCCTTTTTGATCGGCGCGGGCCTGTACTTTACGCAGGGCGGCGTGACCAATGCATTTTTGATCAACCTGATTTTCTATATCATCATCACTCCGGTCATTTCCATCACGCTGACAAAGATCATGTTTTCCAGTGAAAACGCGATGATCGTCAAGGACGCGCTGGAGCGCATCGACAGCGTTTTGGACATTCAGCCGCTGAAAGAGGAAACGGAGCATCCGGTTCACCCGAAGAATGCTTCTGTGGAGCTTCAGAATGTGCGCTTCAGCTATGACGGAACGCATCAGGCGGTGGATGGCGTCACCATGAAAATCGAGCAGGGGAAAACCGTTGCGCTGGTCGGCCCGTCCGGCGGCGGCAAATCGACCCTTGCGGCTTTGATCGCGCGGTTCTTTGACGTAAACGAGGGCAGCATCCGCATCGGTGGGGCCGATATCCGCGAAGTCCCGAAGGCAGAGCTGATGAAAACGGTGTCCTTTGTCTTTCAGGACAGCCGGCTTCTGAAGGCATCCATCCTTGATAACGTCCGCCTTGCAAAGCCGGACGCCTCTAGGGAAGAAGTCATGAAAGCGCTGAAAGCGGCGCAGTGCATGGATATCATTGAAAAAATGCCCGATGGGCTCGACACGGTCGTCGGTACCAAGGGCGTGTTTCTCTCCGGCGGCGAGCAGCAGCGGATCGCCATTGCGCGCGTGATGCTGAAAAACTCGCCGGTTGTGATTCTGGACGAGGCGACCGCATTTGCCGACCCGGACAACGAAAGCCGTGTACAGGCTGCGTTTGCCGAGCTTTCTAAGGAAAAAACAGTGATTATGATCGCCCACCGCCTGACCACGGTGGTGGATGCGGATGAAATTTTCGTTTTGAAGGACGGGAAGATCCTCCAGAACGGCACGCATCAGCAGCTTTTGGCCGAGGGCGGCCTATATACGGAAATGTGGAACAACTACCAGACCTCCGTCAAATGGAAGGTTGGAAAGGAGGCTGTATCATGCTGAAAAAAATTCAAAGAGCCTTTGCGCTGTCGGAACAGGGCGCGAAAGATTTGATCAAAGGCAGCGTGGCCTGCGTGTTCCGTGACCTGGCGCTGATGTTCCCGGTTGGCCTGCTGTATTATCTGGTTCGCGATCTGCTTACCGGCACCGCCCCGAACGGCACTTTTTATTTGGTCGGGGTCCTGGTCTGCCTTGCGCTGATCTTTGTCACCACCTATTTTCAGTACAACGCGACCTTTTTTGCCACCTATACGGAAAGCGGCGTGCGCCGCATTTCTCTGGCGGAAAAGCTGCGTAAGATTCCGCTCTCCTTTTTCGGCAAGAAAGACTTGGCCGATTTGACCAGCACCATCATGGCGGACTGCGCCTATCTGGAAACCTCGTTCTCGCATTACATCCCCGTGCTGTTCGGGTCGATCGTTTCCACCCTTGTGGTTTCTCTCAGCCTGTTTGCGTTTGACTGGCGCATGGCGCTGGCTTCCCTGTGGGTGATCCCTGTTTCGTTCCTGATTGTCGCCCTTTCGGTCAGGGTGCAGGATGCGCTGAGCCAGAAGCAGATGGACGCCAAAATGGCCTGCGCGGACGGAATTCAGGAGTGCCTGGAATCGGTGCGCGATTTGAAATCGAATAACGCGGAGCAGGATTACCTGAAAGGCCTGGACAAAAAGATCAAGGCGGTAGAAAAGCGCGCCATTGTTTCCGAGCTCGGCACAGCGGTGTTCGTCGTGACGGCACAGCTGGTGCTGAAGATCGGTATTGCAACCGTCGCGCTGACCGGCTCCGTCCTTCTTGTGGACGGCACGCTCGACGTGCTGACCTTCTTCATGTTCCTGCTGGTAGCATCCCGGCTGTACGATCCCTTCCAGGCGGCGCTGCAGAATTTTGCGGCGGTTCTTGCCACGCGCACGCACGTGGCCCGTATGAATGAAATTCTGGATCATCCGGTGCAGTCCGGTTCTTCGGAATTCCACCCCGACGGATGCGACATCACCTTCGATCATGTTGCGTTTGCCTACAATGGGGAAGAGGATGTGCTCAAAGATGTTTCCTTTACCGCAAAGCAGGGAGAAGTGACCGCGCTGGTCGGCCCCTCCGGCGGAGGAAAGACCACGGTGTCGCGCCTTGCGGCCCGTTTTTGGGATGCCAGCCAGGGCAAAATCACGCTCGGCGGGAAGGATGTCTCACAGGTCGACCCCGAAACGCTTCTTTCCATGTATGCCATCGTATTTCAGGATGTCACCCTGTTCAACAACACGGTGATGGAGAATATCCGCATTGGACGGCGCAACGCCACCGATGCGGAGGTTATCGCGGCGGCAAAAGCGGCCCGTTGCGAAGAGTTCGTGTCGCAGATGCCGAAAGGCTACCAGACGATGATCGGCGAAAACGGCACGGCGCTTTCCGGCGGCGAACGCCAAAGAATCTCGATCGCTCGGGCACTGCTCAAAGACGCCCCGATCGTACTGCTCGATGAAGCGACGGCTTCTCTGGATGTGGAGAACGAAACGCTGATTCAGTCCGCGATTTCCGAACTAGTAAGGAACAAGACCGTGCTGGTGATCGCGCACAGAATGCGCACAGTGGCCGGAGCGGATAAGATTGTCGTCCTTTCCGAAGGAACGGTGGCCGAGCAGGGGACACCGGCGGAGCTGCTGGAAAGGAACGGCATCTACCGCCATATGGTGCAGCTGCAGACAAAGCAGGCTTAGATCAGTTTGGGAAAACTCAGACCTTGCATCCAATGAAATGGCACCATAAGGCGCTGAAAAAGGCTCGGAATACAGTTTGTATTCCGAGCCTTTTTGTCTTGTGGGATGATATTTTGCCTCTCAAATCCATCGGTTTTGAATGATCAAATCAGAAATACATGTCCCAATTATTTTGAACCCGGCGCTTTCCTCAATGATATTACATGCTTTCACGTTTCGGGCCTTCCGCCAATTTTGGCGGAAGGCCCATTTTACGTTTTGGCGCTGGTTTTCAGTTTTCCGGGGCAGGCGGTGTATCCGCCGTTTTCTGAAATTCCGTAAACTGCTGCAGGATCTCAGGGTGATCAGTGAAAAAACGGTTGAGCATGTCGATGTCCGAAACGGTCGAGGGGCTCAGCGTGTGCTCGATCAGCTCGGTTTCCTCCAGCGGATTCGAGCTGCCCAGCAGCTTTAGAAAGGTTTCGATCGTCCGGTGCCTGGCCAGAAGGTATTCGCCCATCGTTTGGCCCTGCTCCGTGAGCAGAATCACCTCGTAGCGGTCGTATTTCAGGTAGCCAAGGGCGGCCAGTTTCGAAATCATTTTAGAAGCGGACGACGGCTTGACATGGAGCAGTTCAGAAAGCTGTCCCACACGAGCGTAATGATTTTCCAGATGAAGCCTGTACGCCATCTCCAGGTAATCCTCCAGCGCCGGGGTCAGCTGGCCATCCTGATGGTTCGCCAGCTGGTACCCCCGCACGGTTCTGAAATCTGAATTGCTGCTGTTATTCATAGAATCAAACCCTTACCTATATTTTCCGGTCACTTCATGGTGGAAACAAATCCGTAAAAAGGTTGATTTTCTCCCCCCGCCGAAGGCGGGGGGAGAAAATCGCCGGATTCCTGTCAGTATTACATTATATTCGTAACACAATTTATTTAGGCATCATATATTAGCGCAGGGAAACAATTTTGCCCTGCGCTGACTAGGCCTTGTTGGAAGGCCTGTTTTTAGGAGGAAATTTTCATGAATCGAAACCAGATCACTCTGGATCAGCTGCCGGTAGGCAGTAAAGCAAATGTCACAATGCTGACATCAGACGGAACCACCAGAAGGCGTATGCTTGACCTCGGGGTCGTGAGCGGAACCGAAATCGAGCCTCTCTATAAAAGTCCCTCCGGCAATCCGGTTGCATACCTGATCCGCGGCGCGGTGATCGCGCTACGCTCCGACGTATCGGAGAAAATTGTCGTTTCCGTATCGTAATGAAAGCGGGGAAACGGGAAGCTCGGCTGAAATGGAAAACCGCCGGCTTCCCGCTCCGCTGATTCTATTTTGGGAGGATTTTTGAATGGGATTAACA
>JAEXDU010000043.1 GCA_023401495.1 Bacillota bacterium | reverse complement strand
CGGCTGTCTGATCCTGTGAGGAAAGCAAAGAATCCGAAAACAGGCTCGACAGAGAACTTTGAGAGTCTTCCGAATCCGAAAATAAAGCCTGCAGTGCCTGAAACTGGTACAGCTTCATCAAAAGGTAGCTTTCCGAGGTGGTGGAAGCGCCCAGAGAAGAGGAAGCGCTTGTACTGCCGGTCAGAGCGGAAAGAAGCTCCTGCGAGGAATCTACACCGGTGCCGCTTTGAGCGGTTCCTGCCGTCAGCTCGGACCCCGTCAGGCCCAATACCTTTTGCACATAATTCTGCGTTTCGGCATAGGGGGGAACTCCGCCGTATTTCGTCACACTGCCCGGACCTGCGTTATAAGCCGCCACCGCAAGGGTGGTGTCGCCGTTAAACTGGCACAGAAGCTGACTTAAATATTTGGCGCCGCCCATAATGTTCTGCTCCGCATCAAATGGGTCGGAGACGCCAAGGCTGCGGGCCGTGCCCGGCATCAGCTGCATGATGCCCTGCGCTCCGGCGGAGGAAACCACATCCGGGTCAAAGTCGGATTCCGCCTTGGCCACTGCTTTGAGCAGATTCACCGGTACCCCATAGGCCTCCGCGGCCTTTTCAAACGCTGCGTCAAGGTCGGTGCTTTTCTGCACGGAGTCGAAAATATCAGAAAATGAAGCGCCTGTCTGGGATACAGCTTTCCCGGAAAGGCTTTGACTGCCGTTATTGCCTGTGATGCCGGCAACGCCGGTTATGGGGAAATCCAGAGTGTTCAAAGCACCGCTTCCTTTTTTCGACAATTTGTTCTGCTTTCAGGGTAATACAAGCTGCCCGGTTTGTCAATCCTTTTTCTGGCTTTTTCAGCTTACAGATGTGTTAGATCGCAGCCTTCTGGAACATCTTTTCAAAGAGGGTATTGGCCTTGTGCAGCGGCTTTTTCAGCGCAGCCAGGGGGAGAAACACCACGATAAAGCCGATCAGCGCCCAGATATTCGTAAATACGCTGTCCCAGGCCGGGCCGGCGATCGCCTCGCGGAAGCCGTTGATTCCGTAGGTGAACGGCCAGAGCGGGTGCAGGATGCCGAATACACGCGGATTGGTCTGAATCGGGTAGATGCCCCCGGCGCCCGCGATCTGAAAGACCATCATAATAACGACGATGGCCTTGCCCACGTTGCCGAACAGCGAAACTAGCGTAAAGACAATGACTACAAAGGTGATGGAGCAAAGAACGCTGAACAGCATCATCAGCCAGAAATTTTCCGGATCAACCCCCAGCAGGAAAACATCCCCCAGTGTAATGATGGTGGACTGGATCAGCGACAGGAATAAAAACAGGGTCATCTTGCCAAAGTGCTTTTGCTTCAGGTTCAGGTGGTACCCCTCCGGGTCTTTGCAGTGAACCGTCAGGAACGCGCACAGCAGCAGCGCGCCCACCCAGATGGCAAGAACGGTGTAAAACGGGGTCAGCCCCGCGCCGAAGGTGCCGCCTTTGTAGATTTCCACCTGTTCCACATTGAGGGGCGAAGCGATGAAATCTGCGATGGTGTCAGGGTGATTTTCAATCAGGTCCTCCAGCGTTTCCAAATCTTCGGTCGAGATGTTGTCCAGCCGGGATAAGATATGGCTCAAATCCTCCTGCAGGGTATCAAGCAGGTCGGTCATCTGTACGCCCTGCTGAACCGTCAGCTCGCTGGAGGCCTTCGTAAAAGCGGCGAGCGCGTCCAGCTGCGGCACGATCGACATCGTTGAGCCGATCAGGCTGCTGGTGTCGTACAGCGACTGCACGATGCTGTCGCCGAGGCTGCTGAGCAGAGGTGCCCCCTGCGAGGTGTAGGTGGAAGAAAGGTTCTGCGCGAGCTGGGCCTGCTCGTCGCTCAGCTTAGAAAGGGTGCCGAGCATCTCGTCCATCGATTCCTTCGGCGTGCTGCTCTGCGCATCGACCATTTTCATTAGTAAATCTTGTTCTGTTTTCACGAGACGGTCGGCGTATTTCAGGGAGTTCACCAAAAGCGTCAGCGCGTTCAGATCATATGCTTTATTCAGTTCGGCAAGGTCTTTCGCGTCGGTATCGAGGAGCACATCCAGCGCCTTGCAGATGACAATATTCTGTTGTGCGATACGCTTTGTGTTTTCATCGAGCGTGTTGCCGTTCATATTCCGCAGCGCAGCGATCAGCTGCTGGTTCTGCTGGTTTAGCTCCTGCATGCGGTTCAGGTCGGCGCTCAGGTTGGATGCGATCGACTGAATGGTGTGCTGGGTCTTTTCCGCAAGAGAAGCCCCAGACGATGAAATCTGCTGCAGACCGGTGATCTGGTCGGCAATTGTGGGGGAAAGCGCCGCGGCTTCGTCCAAATATTTTTGAAAGCTTTTGGAATTGCTGCTGGCCTGATCGATCTGCGCCTTGGCGCGGGTGATATCCTGATCGGCCTGCTGCAGAGAGGTTTTCAGCTCTTTCAGGCGCGAGGGGTTCATCTGGGTTTCTTTGGACCCGTCGTTGATCATCGCCATTGCTTTTTCATTCACCGTTTTTACAAAGCTGCTTTCCATGCTGTCGATCAGGCGGTCCTTGGCCACATCGGTGATTTTCGAGGCGATCGCGTTCAGCTTTTCGTTGACCAGGTAGGTCAGAACGGGCCTTTGCGGGGTTGAAGTGGTCAGGCTGGCCAGCCGCTCTGAAAAATTGCGCGGAATTTCGATCATGGCGTAATAGGTCCCCTGACTCAGGCCGTAATTGCCCTGCCAGTCGCTGACGAACTGCCACCCCATCGACTGATTCCCTTTGAGCTCCTCCACAATGCTGTCACCTACATTGACGATTTCCCCGTTGATGACCGCGCCTTCGTCGTTGTTTACAATGGCGACGGGCAGATTGCCGGTATTGGAATACGGGTCCCAGCAGGCGTAAATGTTGACCCACGCGTACAGAGACGGCAGGATGCACAGACCGATCACAACGGCCAGTGTTGCCTTGTTGTGCCGGATGGTCCTTAAATCCTGCAGAAAAACCAGGAACACAGGACGAATCCGTTCGTGTACAACAAAGTGCAGGCCGGATTTTATTTTTGCGGGGATGCCCCCAAGCTTACTCATTCGTTTCATGTTGTTCCCCTTTCATTCGCCCAGGCCGGAGTTTTCGAACATCTCTTCAAAGCGGTGCACAGGCTCCGCCATCCGCTGAACGAGGAAGTACCCGGCAATCAGAAAGATCAGGGCAAACAGACCGAGTACGGCAAAATCCAGAAGTACCTGACTCGTCAGCGGGCCTGCAATTGCCTCGCGGAACCCGCTGACCGTGTAGGCAAACGGGAACAACGGCTGCAGAATGCGGAAAATCGGCGGGTCTACCTGAATGGGGTAGGTACCCCCACTGCCGGGGATTTGAAAAATCATATAGATAATCGCGAGCGCTTTTCCGGCGTTCCCAAGGGTAGAATACAGCGTATAGGTAATGATACAGAACACTATAGAGGAAAACACGGCGAAAGAGATGAATAGCATACTGTTCACCACGTAGATTTTCAGCAGGAGAATGTCGCCCAGCGAAATCACGATACCCTGAATCAGCGCCATCGAGCAGAACGTCATCATCTTGCCGTAGTGTTTTTCGCGCAGCGTCAGCTGTTCGCTTCCCTCAAACTCAGGGGGACGCGAGCGCAGGATCGAGTTTAAAATCAGGCAGCCGACCCACAGCGCCAGTGCGGTATAGATCGGCGCCATGCTCGAGCCATAATTGGGAACGGCATTGATGTATTCCACATTTTGTTCAAACGGCTCGGCGATAAAATCCCCCATAAATTCGGGGTTGCTCTGCAAAATCGAGATGATCTGCACAACGTCGTTGTTATCGACCAGCTCGAGCTTGCTGCCGAGCGTCTGAATGGTGCCTTTGAATTCCTTTAATTTGCTGCTGAGCGAACCGGTCAAATCAGAGGTCAATTTTGTGCCCGACTGTGCCGTTTTCAGCATGGTACCGATTTCAGAGCCCAGCTTTTGAGCGGATTGAGAGAGCTGTGCGGCATTGTCGGCCGAGGTGACCAGGCGCTGCCCGATGGTGCTCACATCGCCGCGGATGCTCTGGTTGTATTCCTTTAGAATGTTTGTCAGCTGACTTTCCATCTGATACAGATCGTCGTTGACGGTATCGGCTTTCCCCGCAGCCAGCTGTGCGGCGGCGTCGGACTGCTTGTGAATGTCTGAAAGCTTGCCGCGCATGCTGCCGATTTCCACGCCGATGGAATCGAGCGAGCGGACCATCTTGGTCAGCTGCGCCTTTTTATCGGACTGATTGTTCTGGACAGTTTTCAAAAACTCGACCGTCTTATCGATCTTCGGGATCGCGTCGTCAATCATTTGAATCCCGTTTGCGGCAGCCCGATCGGCCGAAGCGATCGCGGCGGCGGTATCCCCCCGGGTGGCCTGAATTTCTTTCAGATTGGTGATCAGATTGTCGCCAATGCCGGAATCGCGCAGTGACTTCAGTGCGTCGATCGATGTCTGCAGAACGGTGGAATGCAGGGATTCATTGAAAGCCTCCAGCGCGGGAATCAGTGTGTCGAGCGATTCGTCGATGTCCTGCACCTGTTTCTCCAGTTCGGGAACCGTTTTGTCCAGGTAGTTGTAAAAGGCGTCTGAGTCTGCGGAAAGCTCCTTCAGGTTTTTCCGCAGCTGCACCAGCTGGCCGCGCAGATTCACCAGCGAAGCGCGCAGAGAGGTCAGTTTTTCCTCCGCATTTTCCGCGTCCTCGCCCCAGTCGATCTCACGGTATTTTTTCAGATAGGAGGCGGTTGCGTCCATAGAACCGGACATGGCGGACAGGGTCGCGTCCAGATCGGAAAAGACGGTGTCTATTTTGGCCGTGCTGCCCTCTTTTGCAGCGCTGTTCAGCTCTGTCAGCAGCGCGTGTACGCGCTGGCTGGAGTTCTGCACATAAGAGAGGTTGGTGTCCAGATATGTAAGCGAGTTGTTCAGGCGCTTCTGGGCGTCGCGCGAAAGCGTCTGCTGGCTGGCGGCGGTTTTTCCGGCGGTTTCAAGCCCGTTTTCCACCAGTGGCCATGCGGTGTTGACGCTGCTCAAAAATTGATTCAGGTTGATCGAGTTCGTGTGCAGGCTGTCCAGAGAGTAGGAAATGACATCCATGTTCTGGTTCAGGTTCACGATCGCGTCTTTCATTTGAATGACGCTTTGCAGGTTTTCGTCGGCATCTTCGCCCACGGGGTTGAGCACAGAAAAAATAGACTGGTTTACTGTGGACACAAAGTTGGATTTGATCTCCTGCACCAGCGTGTTTTTCGCGCTCTCCGTGATCTTTTCCGCCACGGGGTTTACCTTGGTGTCAACCTTATAAATGATTTTTGGCTTGACGGGTGTATCCGAAAGCAGGGTGGTAAAGCTTTCGGAAAAGTCCGCCGGCAGCTCGATTGCGGCAAAATAAGTGCCATCGGCAAGGCCAAGGTCGGCCTGCCTCTGGCTGACGAATTTCCAATCGATCTTTTTGTTGTTTTTCAGCTGATCGACAACGCCCTTGCCGATGTTGACCTCTTTTCCCTTGAATTCCACGGTCTGGTCGTTGTTGACGATGGCCACCGGGATGCTGCCTGTGTTTTCGTATACGTCCCAGCAGGCCTTGATATTGACCCAGGCGTAAAGAGCCGGAAGAACACAGATACCGATGGTAATAATAATGGCGACGGGATTATGCAGAATCCTGCGCCAGTCATTGATGAAAATTTTTCGCATGTTATGAAATTTCATGAGAACTCCTCTCTCGGGCCGGATGGCCGCGAACGGTTTTCCGGTGCTGCATGGTTAATTATAGTACACTTTTCCAGTGTTTTGTCAATGGAGAGCGAACTTCCTTTTGCCTTTGACGGACTCTAACAGGGGGTATCCTTTGCCGCAGTTTCCTCTTTTTGAGAAGAAAAAACAAGACAGATGCAGAAAAAACGGGTATACTGACAGTAAGCAAAGAAACGACAATAAATAGATATAAATAAAGGAGAAACAGAGTGCTGAAAATCGGATGTCATCTGTCTTCTGCAAAGGGATTTCTGGCGATGGGGAAGGATGCGGTTTCCATTGGGGCGAACACCTTTCAGTTTTTCACCCGCAATCCCCGCGGCAGCAAAGCAAAAGAAATCGACCCCGCAGACGCCGCCGCACTGCGGGAGCTTTCACAGCGCGAAGGGATCAGCAATATCCTGGCCCACGCGCCCTATACGCTCAACGCCTGCTCCGCAGACCCAAAGGTGCGGGAATTTGCCCTTTTTGTGATGCAGGACGATCTGCAGCGCATGGAATATCTGCCCGGCAGCTGCTATAATTTTCATCCCGGCAGCCATACCGGGCAGGGGGAGGACGCGGGAATTTCGCAGATCGCACAGCTGCTCAACGAAATTCTGCATCCGGAGCAGACAACAACCGTGCTGCTGGAGACCATGGCCGGGAAGGGAACCGAGGTCGGCGGGAGTTTTTTGCAGCTGCGCCGGATACTGGATCAGGTTTCTCTCACAGAGAAAATGGGCGTCTGCCTCGATACCTGTCATGTGTACGATGCGGGGTACGATCTGGTCAATGACCTCGACGGCGTGCTGGCTCAATTTGATCAGGAGATCGGTCTTTCCCGGCTACGGGCCATCCACCTGAACGACAGCATGAATCCCTTTTTCAGCCACAAGGACCGCCACCAGAAAATCGGGCAGGGCAGTCTGGGGCTCGCTGCAATGGAGCGCATCATCAATCACCCGGCTCTGCGGGAACTTCCTTTTTATCTGGAAACGCCCAACGAGCTGCCGGGCTATGCACAGGAAATTCAGCTGCTGAAAAGTTTATATCGGGAATCAATATAAATGCCGGACAAAACTATTTCACGGCTTTCAAAATTGCCGCAGAGATCTTCTGTCGTGCGGCTAAGTCGGAATGCGGAATCACTGGGGAAAGCGCTGCCTGAAAGCGGCCTTTCCTTTTTTGTTCATTTTCGATGCTCAAACGGGAATCTGTAAATCCGCAGTCAGGAAGCACACGCTTTGTGCTCCTATAGCGGTTTTGATTTCGTGATGCGAAAATTGTCGTTTTATGTTGGTATTGGTCAAAATGCAGTTTGATTAATATCTTCCATTATGCTATAATAGTAACAAATTCGCAGGAAAATTTTGTAAATAAATATCTGAAATTTCTATATTACGTTTATATAAAATCAATAGCTTTCAAAAGCTTTCAAAAAATGATGCGGTGCGTACAAAAAACAGAATATCGATGAATCACAGACTCATTAATGGAGGGATTATTGTGACGCAGGAAGAGATTAAGAAAATGGACCGCAGAATTCAGCAGGTAAAAGATCCTTTCGGAACCGGCTTTCCAAGCTTTTATCGTCTGCTGGATGACATGGCGCAGAAAAAGGGAGAATCCCGGGAAGAAATACTGCGACAGCTGATCGTTTGGAAATCCAAGAACCGTATGTGATTTCAAGTTTTTCCGCCTGATGGCTTCATTTTGAAGGGGATCGTCCGATAAATAAAGTACATAGACGATTCTTTTTTGGAAACGTTTCCAGGATGTGCAGTGCACAGAAGATATGAGGCGGAATCATGAAATTAAATGTGAATCAAATGCTGCTTTCTTTTTCCTTTACGTTGGATTTTGTGGAAAGAGATTTGCTGAAGGACGTTACGAATCATACCAGACATGTTGCTTATATTTGTGCAAGAATTGCAAAATTGATGAACCTGCCCGAGCGGGAGTTCTTCGATTTGATTTCTTATGCGCTTTTGCATGACAACGGGATCACGCGTTCACTGCTGGACAGAAATCCGGTGGATATGGCCGGGCTCGAGAAGAACATCCGGCATTGTGAGGCGGGGGAGGAGAACGTCTCTTACTTCCCGTTCAACCACCCGATTTCCGGTGTGATTTTGTATCATCACGAATGCCATGACGGCAGCGGCTTTTTTGGGAAGCGCGGCGAAGAGATTCCTTTTTACGCACGTCTGATCGCTCTTTCCAACCGCGTTGCGGTGGAGTACGCGCAGGGGAATACCCCTCGCGACATACTGGGCATGCTGAAAAGGGATGCCCGCCTTTTTGATCCCGAGCTGCTGCGCCTGTTTTTCCATATTTCACAGCACGGGGAGTTCTGGCTGAATATGCAGCCAATGTTTATCGAGTCGGAGCTGGAGTGCCTGCTCCCGCAGGAAACACGGGAGTTCAGCTATCAGAATATCCGCCGTATCTCTCGGCTGTACAGCAACATCATCGATGCGAAATCCCCGTTTACAGGGGGCCATTCCCGCGGCATCAGCAAAAAAGTCGGCATCTTGTGCCGCTATTACGGCTACGGCGAAGAAGAATATTGGAAAATGCGGATCGCGGCGGACCTGCATGATTTGGGAAAGATCATGGTGCCGAATGAAATTCTGGATAAGCCGGGAAGCCTGACCCGGGAAGAGATCGATGTGGTTCAGTCGCACACCTACTATACCCGCAAGGCGCTGGAGATGGTGCAGGGCTTTGAGGATATTACCGAATGGGCGGCCAATCACCACGAAAAGCTCAACGGCAAGGGATACCCCTATGGCCTTACCGCCGATCAGCTGGATTTTAATTCCCGCGTGTTGGTCTGTGTGGATATTTACCAGGCGCTGACGGAGGATCGCCCCTACCGGATAGCGCTCTCGCACGAGGAGTCCATCGGTATTCTCGATACCATGGCGAAGCAGAATCTGGTCGACGGATCGATTGTAAGGGATATCGACGCCATTCTGGGCACTGTTTTTTATGAGGAAGACCTGAAAGTGAAAAAGAGCAGATGATCTATCCTTCGTCTCTGCGAGACTAAAGAAATAATCTTTGAAATAAAATCAATAATGATTATTGTTATTTATTACAAGAAGTTTGCCTGAATTCCGGCGATATTTTCCATTCTGCAGACTTGTTTTACCACCTGGTCATGGTATAATAATAGCAAGAAAGATCATCCGATTTTTACTGCCGGGCGGTTAGCATCTGCCAGGCGGGCCGGCATTACGGTCGGCCGCAGCGGCAAAACCGGCAGGCGGAACAAATCAAACGCCGAAGGAGTGACATTTGTGTTAAATGAAAAGGTTGTAAAGCTGCTCAATGAGCAAATCAATAAAGAGTTCTTCTCTGCTTATCTGTATTTGGATATCGCCAATTACTTTAAGGATGAAGGGCTGGATGGTTTCTCCAACTGGTATCAGATTCAGGCGCAGGAGGAACGCGACCACGCGATGCTGATCCTGCAATACATGCAGAACAACAACGAGAAAATTGCGCTGGAGGCCATTGCGAAGCCCGACACAAAGTTCAGCGATTTGATCGGCCCCGCAAAGGCGGCGCTGGCTCACGAGCAATATGTAACGAATTCGATTCACACGATCTATGAGGAAGCATACAACGTGAAGGATTTCCGCACCATGCAGTTCCTTGACTGGTTCGTAAAGGAGCAGGGCGAAGAGGAGACCAATGCGGAGAATATTATTAAGAAGATAGAGCTGTTCGGTTCCGATTCCAAGGGCTTGTACCTGCTGGATCAGGAGCTGGCGGGCAGAGTATACGCGGCGCCCAGTCTGGTTCTGTAAACCGGCCGGGGAAATCCCGCGCACCGGTGGGAAAGGAACCTGAGGCTGCGGTTTTCCGGCGTGGGAGCTTTTACCGCCCGGGAACAGCCGAAAAAAGGGTTTGCCCAACAGGACAAACCCTTTTTCTTTTCACCGGCGAATCATAACGGGAATCAGAACGTTTCCTCCTCGAAGCGAACAGTCTCTTCCGTTTCGGGTTTCAAGGCTCTCGCAGCCGTCAGCCGCTTGCTGCCGCCTACGGCGTGAGGTTCTTATAACGAGAACTTAGAACGAGTTCTTCTCAAGCGAAAGGTATCTTCCGTTTCGAGTTTCAAGGCTCTCGCAGCCGTCGGCAGCTTGCTGCCGCTTACGGCGTGAGGTTCTTATAAACGGCCGTTGGTCTGCAGATATTCCACATATCGATGCAGCTGGTCTGCCGTTTTAACATGCTCGTTATACCGGTGCAGTTCCATTTGATCCGGAACCGGAAGCGACATAAAATATTGTCTGGTACTGCTGCTTCTGCGGATCAGATCCTGAAGATTTTCTGCTTTCACCAAGTATCACCCTGTTT
>JAEXDU010000252.1 GCA_023401495.1 Bacillota bacterium | reverse complement strand
AACAGCTACCGGATGGTTTCTTCTGGTTCTCACGGGGATCGGCTCCTTTCTGTCTCTAAAAGGGGTTCCATTCTTCCGCGGGTTCCACCCGCCCGTTTTGTCTAGATTATAGCAGTCCCTTCCATTTGCTGTAAAGAAACAATCCCGTAACCTGGCGAGGCAGACTTGTCCCCACATGCCGGGGCAGATATTCTCCTTTATTCGGCGAAAGTCTTCCGTTCGCGAGAGAACAGGAGTTTTTTTCTGCAAGTTTTTTCGCAACGTGCGTGCAGGCGCAGCTTGTCTGCTGGCGCAGGCTTGCCCCTCGTGCCGGGGCGGGCACTACCTTTCGCTACGAGGCGAAAGGTAGCAAAGGCTCGCCAAAGGACACCTTTGGAATCCGTTTGGGGAACGATTCTTGTAAGTGCAAACGATAGCTACTGTAAAGGCGCTCCAATGAAAATGCCTACTCTCCTGGTCTTTTGAAAGAAAAAAGCTAACTGTTTCCATCCGTCGGCGGGCATTTTCAGAGCGCTCTCGTCAGCTCACAAAATGTTTTCCTTTCCCTTTTGCAGACGTGAAGGCTTCCCTTATGCACTGGCTTCACAAGCAGGCCGTGCTTGCTTGTACATCACGAAAAAACTCGCGAAAAAAACGCCCCGAAATGGCGGTTCGCCAAATCGGAGCGCTGCTGATTGAAAGTATGATACGGCGGGTGAAACTGCAATTAACCCAAGAGCTTCACCAAAACCGCCTTCTGCGCGTGCAGACGGTTCTCGGCTTCCTCAAAGATTTCATCTGCATGCGCCTCGAACACCTCTTCGGTGATCTCTTCGCCGCGGTGGGCGGGCAGGCAGTGCAGAACCATCGCCTCCGGCGCGGCCAGCTTCAGGTTTTCCGAATTGATCTGGTACCCCGCGAAATCACGCTGGCGCTTCTCTTTCTCCGCTTCCATGCCCATAGAGGACCAGACGTCGGTAATCACAACATCCGCTTCTGCGATTGCCTCCTCGGGCTTGTCGGTCAGGAAGAAATTCGGGTTGCCCTTCGCGAATTCCAGCACCTGCGCGTCCGGCTCGTAGCCCTTGGGGCACGCCGCCGAAACCTTCATCCCCATCTTGAGGCCGCCGACCGCCAGCGAATTGAGCATGTTGTTTCCGTCGCCGATAAAGCACATCTTCAGGCCGTCGAGCTGGCCGCGCGCCTCACGGATCGTCATCAGGTCCGCCAGCACCTGGCAGGGGTGGGCAAAATCCGTCAGGCCGTTGATGACCGGGATCGAGCCGTACTCCGCCAGCGCCTCCACCTCAGACTGCTCATAGGTGCGGATCATGATGCCGTCAAGGTACCGCGACAGCACGCGGGCGGTGTCCTGCACCGGCTCGCCGCGGCCGATCTGCAGATCGTTGGACGAAAGGAACAGCGGGTATCCGCCGAGCTGATACATGCCGGTTTCAAACGACACGCGCGTTCTGGTAGACGCCTTTTGGAAGATCATGCCCAGCGTTTTGCCCGCAAGGCGCGGATGCGGAATGTTGTGCTTCTTTTCATATTTCAGTTGATCCGCCGTGTTGAGGATATCTGTAATCTCCTCCGCAGACAGATCAAGCATTTTCAGCAAGTGTTTCATAAAAGCTCCTCCTCGAGAGTCTTTTGCAGGATTTGCATGCCCTTGTCGATTTCTTCGTAAGAAATCGTGAGCGGCGGCAGCAAACGCAGTACATCGTGCGCCGTCAGGATCAGCAGCCCGTTTTTCACACACGCTTTCGCAATTGCGCCTGCCTCACCCTGTTTGAGCAATGCGCCCAGCATCATCCCCATACCGCGCACCCCGGCGATCTGGGGCATTGCCAGCAGGCGTTCCCGCAGATAGGCGCCCTTTTTCTGAACCTCCTCCAGGAAGCCGGGAGCGGTTACGCGCTCGAGCACGGCCAGGCCGCCCGCCGCGCAAACCGGATTTCCGCCGAAGGTCGTCCCGTGGTGGCCGGGACCAAGTACGTCCTTCAGCGCCTCGGTGCAGAGCAGCGCGCCGATCGGCAGGCCGCCGCCAAGACCCTTGGCACACGAAACCACATCGGGCTGAATATCGTACTGCTCAAAGCTGAAGAAACTACCGGTGCGGGCGATGCCCGTCTGTACTTCGTCCACCAGCAAAAGAATGTCGTTTTCTTTGCAGAAAGCGGCCACGCCCTGCACGAACTCCTTGTCGAGCGGCAGCACGCCGCCCTCGCCCTGAATCATCTCCAGCATCACGGCGCACACGGTTTTGTCTGCCAGCGCCTTGACGCTCGCGAGATCGTTCGCCTTCGCATACGCAAAGCCCGGGGTAAAGGGAGTGAAATACTGGTGGTGCTTCTTCTGGCCGGTCGCGGTCAGCGTAGTGATCGTGCGGCCGTGGAACGACTGAATCAGCGTGATGACCGTACCGCGTCCCTCGCCGTATTTGTCGCTGCTGTATTTTCTTGCCAGCTTAATCGCGCCCTCGTTCGCTTCCGCGCCGGAGTTTGCAAAGAACGCCTTGGAAAACCCGCTGGCCCCACACAGCTTCTCGCCGAGCTGGATGCTGACGGGGCTGTAGTATAAGTTTGAGATGTGCTGCAGCGTCGCAGCCTGCTCCGAAACAGCTTTGACCCACTGCGGGTCGCAGTAGCCGAGCGAATTGACGCCGATGCCGCTGCCAAAATCGATGTACTCCTTGCCCTCGATATCCACAGCCTTTGCACCCGAGCCGCTGGCCAGCGCTACCGGGAAGCGGTTGTAGGTAGACATCAGGTATTCCTTTTCCTGGTTCTGCACCTCTTGAAACAGCATTTCATTTCCCTCCTATCCGTTAATAAAACATGGTGCCGATCCCCTCGTCGGAGAACAGCTCGATCAATATGGAATGGGGCGTGCGCCCGTCGATGATATGCGCTCTGGGAACACCGCGCCGCACCGCCTCCACGCAGCAGTCGATCTTCGGGATCATGCCGCCGCTGATGATGCCCTCTTTCTTCAGGCGAGGCACGTCGCTGACGTTCACCTGCGGGATGAGGGTTTCTTCGTCGTTTTTGTCTCGCAGCAGGCCGCGGATGTCCGTCATCAGGATCAGCTTTTCCGCGCCCAGCGCCGCTGCGATGCGCGACGCCGCCACGTCCGCGTTGATGTTGTACGCCGTCCCGTTTTCGTCCGCGCCAACCGTCGCGATCACCGGAACATAGCCTGCCTCGGTCACGTCGGTGATCACGGAGGTGTTCACATGGGTGATGTCGCCCACAAAGCCAAGGTCTTCTTCTGCCTGCAGCTTCTGCACCTTGATCATGCCGCCGTCGAGCCCGCACAGGCCCACCGCGCGGCCGTTGTTGCGCTCGAGCAGCTGCACCAGGTCCTTATTGACCTTTCCGGCCAACACCATCTGCACAATGTCTACCGTCTCTTCGTCGGTGTAGCGCATCCCGTTGACAAACCGGCTTTCCTTGCCGATCTTTTTCAGCATCGCGCTGATTTCGGGGCCGCCGCCGTGCACCAGCACCACATGGATACCCACCAGCTGCATCAGCACAATATCGCTCATCACGGCCGCTTTCAGGTCTTCGTTCACCATGGCGTTGCCGCCGTATTTGACCACCACAGTTTTGCCTTTGTGCGTTTGAATGTAGGGCAGCGCCCGAACCAGCACTTGCGCTCTGTCACTGTTCGAAATTTTCATCTGTTCACATCCTTATTCCGCCCGCCGTTTGGTCAAGAGCGGTAATCTCCGTTGATCTTGACGTAATCGTAGGTCAAATCGCAGCCGTAGGCCGTAGCTGTGGCGTCGCCGTCATGCAGCACCACGTTGATGTTGATTTCATCCTCTACGAGAATCTTCTTCGCCACGTCCTCGTCGAACTCGATGCCCGCGCCGTTGCGGCACACCGCGATGGTTCCCGCTTTGGACTCGAAATCGAGATCTACCTTCGTGATGTCTATCGGCACACCGGCATAGCCGATCGCACACAGCACGCGCCCCCAGTTGGCGTCTGCGCCGAACATAGCGGCCTTAACGAGGCTGGAGCAGATCACGCTTTTCGCGGCGGCCTTTGCGGCGGCTTCATCCTTGCCGCCCTCCACATGGCACACCAGAAGCTTTGTCGCGCCCTCGCCGTCCTTCGCAATCATCCGGGCCAGCGCGGTGCAGATTTCTTTCAGGCCCTGCGCAAACAGCGCAAAGGTTTCTCCATCCGCTTCGATCTTCGCGTTTTCCGCTTTTCCGGAGGCCAGAATCGACACCATGTCGTTCGTAGAGGTATCGCCGTCCACACTCACCATGTTGAAGGTATCGTTCACCGCAAGGCTCAAAGCTTTTGCGAGCACCTCCGGCACAATCTGTGCGTCGGTCGTCAGAAAGCCGAGCATCGTCGCCATGTTGTGGTGAATCATACCGGAGCCTTTCGCGATTCCGCCGATCACAAATTCCACCCCCGCGCAGGTTACTTTCAGCGCAACCTGCTTTTTCGCAAGGTCGGTCGTCATGATCGCCTCAGCCGCCGCGTCGGAACCGGTGGGAGAAAGCGTTTTGACCAGCTCCGGTACACCGGATGCGATCGGCTCGATCGGCAGAATCTGCCCGATCACGCCCGTGGATGCGACGATCACGTTTTCCGCCGGGATACCGAGCGCCTTACCGGTGATTCGGCACATCTCCATCGCCTTTTCCTCGCCGTCGGCGTTGCAGGTGTTGGCGTTGCCGCTGTTGCAGATGACCGCCTGCGCTATGCCGTTTTCCAGATTCTTTTTCGTAACGACCACCGGCGCGCCTTTTACAAGGTTTTGGGTGTAAGAGCCCGCTGCCGAGCAGGGGGTTTCGCTGTAAATCATTGCGAGGTCGCTCTTGGTTTTATTCTTGCGGATTCCGCAGTAAACGCCGCCGGCTAAAAACCCTTTGGCCGCCGTTACGCCGCCCTCAATCCATTCAAAACTCATGTTGAATTTCCCCTTTCCTGCTCTGCCGTGTTAAAATGCCGGGGGCATCATCAAAAGCCCGGCGGTTTCCTCTAAGCCAAAAATCAGATTCATGTTCTGCACCGCCTGCCCGGCCGCGCCCTTGACCATATTGTCGATGGCCGAAATCGCGACCAGCTGCCCGCAGCGCGGATCCACAAACAGCGATACATCGCAGAAGTTCGAGTACCTTACGTTCTTGATATCCGCGCTCATGCCCTTTGGCAACAGGCGGACAAACGGTTCGTTTGCATACGCCTCTTTATACGCCTTAAGGAGCTGCTCCTGCGTGACCCCCGGTTTGAGGGAGGCATAGCAGGTAGCCAGAATGCCGCGGTTGATCGGCAGCAGATGCGGCACAAAAGTCAAGTGAATTTTTTCTCTCGCCACGTGCGACAAGGTCTGCTCCATTTCGGGGGTATGGCGGTGATTTGCCACCTTATAGGCGGAAAATCCCTCGTTCAACTCGGGGTAGTGCGTGTTTTGGGCAGGCTTGCGGCCAGCACCCGTCACGCCGGACTTACAGTCCGCGATAATGCCCGAAAGCTCTACCAGCCCATTTTTCACCGCCGGAGCCAGCGCCAGCGGCACCGCCGTGGTGTAGCAGCCGGGGTTCGCGATCAGGCGCTTGCCCTTGATGTTCTCACGGAACAGCTCCGGCAGGCCGTAGGCCGCCTCGCTGTGCAGTTCCCTGCTCAAAAAGCCGCCGCCGTACCACTCGGTGTATTCCGCCTCATCCTCCAGACGGAAATCCGCGCCCAAGTCAATAAACGCACGGCCCTTATCGTGACACTGCTGCGCCAGCTCCTGGGAAAGCCCATGGGGGAGCGCGGCGAAAATCACATCGCTTTTTTCAATGACCTCTTCCTGATCGGTGCAGGTCATGTCGCATCGGCCAAGGTACGCCGGGTACACCTCGCTGAGTGCCTGCCCGGTAAAGCTGACTGAACTGATAGCCGCAAGCTCCGCCTGTGGGTGGGCCAGCAGCAGACGAACGAGTTCAGCCCCCGCATAACCTGTGGCGCCGATGACTCCCGCTTTGATCATGTTTCATTCCTCCTCATGGGTATTTCTTTTGATTTTTATATTGGTTGGATTTTTTATTTTCTGAGGCTGCCTGAAAGGAAGTTGCGCTGACGAAGCGTTCCCCACTCAGGCTTTCTCTCTTTGTTGAAACTGTTTTGTTCGTTTATTGAGAGGTTTTCTTTGTGCGGCTTCGCCGCATGAAAATTTATTTATCGTTGGTCTGCCCCTCATGCCGGGGCGGGCACTACCTTTCGCTACGAGGCGGCGTTAAGCAAAGACTCGCCAAAGGGCACCTTTGGAATCCGTTTTGGGAACGTCCCTTGAACATATTAACAGAAGCTACGGTAAAGGCGCTGCAATGAAAATGCCCACTCTCCTGGCAACTGCAAATCAAAAGCTTAGTTTTTTCGTCCATTGGGGCGGGCATTTTCAGAACGCTCTCGTTGGCTCGCAGATTCTCTTTCGGCAACTTTTCTCAAAGTTGTTTCCGCGTGAGAACCGGTAGTCTTCTTTGTTTGCTGTCCCGCAACATGGTACAGGCTTAGCCTGCCTGTTCCAAGAGTTTTAGTACCCGCTCCGCCTGCGCCCGCACATTTTCGGGGGCGGGTGCGCCTGTTACTTTTCGTCCCGCCACACAGGTTTCGAGCGAAATGGCCTGATATACGCCATCGTCAAACGCGGGGCACGCTTTCTGGTATTCCGAAAGGGGCAGGGTCTCCAGCGTCTCGCCCTCGGCGATACACTGGGCCACCAGAGCGCCCGTAATTTTATAAGCATCGCGGAACGGCAGGCCTTTGCCCACCAGGTAATCCGCGCAGTCTGTCGCGTTGATAAAGCCCCTGGCCGCCGCCGCGCGCATGTTCTGCGGCAATACCTTCATCGTTTCGATCATCGGGATGAACGGCGTCAGGCAAAGCTTTAGGGTGTCCACGGCGTCGAAGATGGCTTCCTTATCCTCCTGCATATCCTTGTTGTACGCGAGGGGCAGGCCCTTGAGCATCGTCAGCAGCGTCATCAAATCGCCGAATACACGGCCCGATTTTCCGCGCACCAGCTCGGCGATATCCGGGTTTTTCTTCTGCGGCATAATGCTCGAGCCGGTAGAAAATGCGTCGTCCAATTCTACGAATTTAAATTCCCACGAGCACCAGAGGATGATCTCCTCCGAGAAGCGGGAAAGATGCACCATCGCGAGCGACACAGCCG
>JAEXDU010000244.1 GCA_023401495.1 Bacillota bacterium | reverse complement strand
TTGAAGAGGAGCCGAAGGTTCACGGGCTCCTGATTATTCTGAACACGGTAGGCGGCGACGTAGAGGCTGGTCTGGCCATTGCGGAGCTGATGGCCGGGATGAAAAAGCCGACGGTTTCGCTGGTTTTGGGCGGAGGACACTCTATTGGAGTTCCGCTGGCGGTTGCCGCAAAGCATTCTTTTATCGCACAGTCCGCGTCTATGACGATTCACCCGGTTCGCATGAGCGGCCTGGTGCTGGGCGTTCCCCAAACGCTGGAGTATTTTCAGCGGATGCAGGAAAGAATCACGCGGTTTGTCACGCAGAATTCCAAAATGTCGCCGGAGCGCTTTTACGAGCTTTCGATGAACACGCAGGAGCTTGTGATGGATGTAGGAACGGTGCTTACCGGCTCCGATGCCGTAGAGGAAGGTTTGATCGATTCAGTGGGCACGCTCTCAGACGCGCTCGACTGCCTGCGCAATATGATCGATGAAAACCGCGCAAAAGAAAAAAAGATAAAACCACGTTCTACCAGAAAAAGTCCGAAATCGGCAAAGGACACAAAATAATGGGTCCCTGCCGCAAAAACGGGCGGCTCCGCTCTGCGGCTGCCGCCGAATTACATATGACGGAGGTTCACGTTGAGTATTCTGCAAGCAATTATTCAGGGAATCGTTCAAGGTGCCACAGAGTTTTTGCCGGTTTCCAGCAGCGGGCATCTTTCGCTGGCACAGCACTTTATGGGGGTAAAGGTCGACAGCCTTTTGTTTGATGTGATGCTTCACATCGGTACATTACTGGCCGTTTTGATTGTCTACCGCGAGCTGATTCTTCGTCTGATCGTGGCGTTGATCCGTCTGGTGCGGGACGTCTTCACCGGAAAGTTCCGCTGGTCTCACATGAGTGCCGACCGCCGGCTGCTGATGATGCTGATGATCGGTCTTTTGCCTTTGTTTTTGCTGTTCGTGCCTGTGCCGGGCACGGGGTACCAGGTAAAGGATTTTGCCGACCTGTGGGCGACGGATTCGGATATTGTGGTGGAAGGCTGCGCGCTGGTCGCGACCTCTATTTTGCTGACGCTGGGCATTCTTGCAACGAAGCGCCAGCGGGGCAGAGGAAGAGCCGGGGCCATATCGGGAAGAAGAAGCTTTGGTGTTCCGGATGCGCTTGCGGTTGGTTTTGCACAATGCGTGGCGGCGGTGTTCCCGGGGCTTTCCCGTTCGGGTTCCACACTTTCTGCCGGATTGATGCGCGGCATCAGCCGACAGACGGCACTGGATTATTCCTTTGTCATTGGAATCCCGGCGATTGTGGCTGCGGCGGCACTGGAACTGAAGGATGCCTTACATGAGCCGGTTACCGTCGGGATCGCTCCGATTCTTGCGGGAGTTATCACTGCCGCGATCGTTGGCTTTTTGGCGATCAAGCTGCTGCGCTGGATGGTGGCCTCCGATAAGCTGATGATTTTTGTATGGTACACGTTGATTTTGGGAATTGTGACTATCGCGATCGGCGTATTTGAGCACCAGACCGGGTGGGTCGTTACCTTTCCTTTCTGATTTTGAATGAACATAAAACGAAATAGAATAACATGTTACAATCAAATGTTTTCCTTCTTCGTTTACGGTGAGGCAAAGAATAAGACGTTTTATAGTTACATCACTTTAAAAAGCTCTGATTTCTTCCCGCGCCAAAGGAGGGAAGAAATCACTGTATTTGCATCAGGCTATTTTAAAGTGAAGAGCTATAACACGAATGAATTTTAAAACAAGGTGAGAATGCTGTGGCAAAACAAAAAACAGTTCAAAAAGAACCCTCTCAGACAAAAAAGAAAGCCAAACGCCCGCCTGCGGCCAATCGGCGCCAAAGTACCTCTGCGGCAAAACGCACTGAATCCAAGCCCAGAACGGAACGGGAGCTGGAGGCTCTGCGCCACCGCAATCAGATGACGGCGGTGGTGATGTTCGCCGTGGCGGTGCTGATGGCGTTTCTGGTGCTTGTAAAGGGCGATCATGTATGGAACTGGGCACATAATGTGCTGCTGGGGCTGTTCGGCAACTGCGCGATCCTGTGGCCGATCCTGCTTCTGTACATAGCGATTATTACGGCAGTTGAGCGCATCAGCGATAATATGCGCTTTAAGGTGTGGATGATTTCCGGCATTATTATTATGGTCTGCGCGACCGTGTATATTTTTGGGCCGGAAACAGCCGCGATTCAGCGGGAAACCTATGTTACCCATCTGAAGGAATTGTATGTGCAGGGCGTTGGTCAGCGCGGGGCCGGACTGGTCAGCGGTATGATCGGCGTGCTGTTTGTTTCGGTTCTGGGCTCTGTCGGCTCGAAAATCGTCATCATTCTGCTGTTGTTTGTCATGATTATGCTACTGACGGGTACCAGCCTGATTCAGCTGTTCAGGACAGTTACAAAGCCGATGGATATGGTAGCGGAAAATATCGATGCCGTTCGCGAGCGCCGCGTGCAGGAAAAAGAAAGATCGCGCGACCCGAATATCGATATTGCTCTGGATGCGGACGAGCTGCCCGCACACCCGGTAAAATCGGACCGCACACCGGCGGACCCGCAGGAAAAGAACGAAAAACTGGAGCAGTTGGAGAAAATCTTTAATTTTACCGGCGGTGCTCCGCAGGAAAAACCGGAAGAAAAGCCGCAGGCGGTACAGGCCGCCGTTCCGGCTTCCACTCCCGTTCCCAGCGTTATACCCGCGCCGATTCAGGCGGTACCTGCCGTTCCCGCTTCTTCAGCAGTGCAGGATCCTTCCGGTTCCGCGGCTGCTGCGGCTGCTTTCGTTCAGAAAGCCGCCATGCTGCAAAGCGCGGTGCGCGAGACAGCAGTCCGAGCGGCAGAGCCTGTTCCGCAGCCGGAAGGGTATCATTTCCCGCCGCTTTCCATGCTCGAATATTCCACCGGAGTTAA
Source organism: Bacillota bacterium (assembly GCA_023401495.1). Taxonomy (GTDB): domain Bacteria; phylum Bacillota; class Clostridia; order Oscillospirales; family Acutalibacteraceae; genus Faecalispora. Next base: position 24,774 of record JAEXDU010000244.1, on the reverse strand, counting down.
TCAGGAGGATATTACCGCAGAGCTGCAGAGCAACGGCAATATGCTGGTCGGTACGCTGAAAAGCTTTGGGGTGCAGACGAAAATAGTCGACATCAGCCGCGGTCCTGCCGTAACACGGTATGAGCTGCAGCCGGCGCCCGGTGTGAAGATCAGCAAGATCACCAACCTCAGCGACGACATCGCCATGAATCTTGCGGCGGCGGGCGTGCGCATTGAAGCACCGATTCCCGGCAAGGCGGCTGTGGGCATTGAGGTACCCAATAAAAATATCAATGTGGTTCGCATGCGCGACTTAGTGGAATCGAATCCCTTTGTCTCGGCGAAAAGCAAGCTGACGGTTGCCCTGGGGCGCGATATTGCCGGTGCGGTAGCGGTTACCGATCTGGCGAAGATGCCGCATCTGCTGATCGCCGGTTCCACAGGTTCCGGTAAGTCGGTGTGCATCAACTCGCTGATCGTCAGCCTTCTGTATAAATCAACCCCGGACGAGGTGCGTTTTCTGATGGTCGACCCCAAGGTGGTTGAACTTGGAATTTATAACGGAATTCCGCATCTGCTGGTACCTGTGGTGACCGATCCCCGCAAGGCGGCCGGTGCGCTTGGCTGGGCCGTAACGGAAATGCTCAAGCGCTATAAAATCTTTGCGGAAAATAATGTGCGCGACCTTGCTTCTTATAATAAGCTCGCAAAGAGCAAGAATAATCAGGATGAGGACGGCAATCCCATGCCGCATCTGCCGCAGATCGTCATCATTATCGACGAGCTGGCGGATTTGATGATGGCCGCGCCGAACGAGGTAGAGGATTCCATCTGCCGTCTGGCGCAGATGGCCCGTGCGGCGGGAATGCATTTGGTCATCGCGACGCAGCGTCCTTCCGTAGACGTTATTACGGGTATCATCAAGGCCAATATCCCAAGCCGAATTGCCTTTGCGGTTTCGTCCCAGATCGATTCCCGCACCATTTTGGATATGGGCGGCGCCGAAAAGCTGCTGGGGCGCGGCGATATGCTCTTTTCACCCGTTGGATCACAGAAGCCGATCCGCATTCAGGGCTGCTTCGTCAGCGACAGTGAAATCGAATCTGTCGTTACCTATGTGAAAAAGGTGCAGGATTCCGGCTATGATCAGTCGGTCATTGAAGAGATCGAGCGCAACGCAGTGGCAGAAAAGGGCGCTTCTGACGGGGACGGCCCGGATTCAGAAATGACAGACCCCATGATGAACGAGGCGATTAAGTGCGTCATCGAGGCGGGACAGGCCTCTACTTCTTTGCTTCAGCGGCGGCTGCGCCTTGGCTATGCCCGCGCAGGACGTTTGATCGATGAAATGGAGCAGCTGGGAGTGGTAGGCCCTCACGAAGGCTCGAAGCCGCGTCAGGTGCTTCTGACCCGCCAGCAATTCCTTGAAATGACCATGCAGCAGGCGGATCGCAGCGAGCAAACCTAAAAGCTGTCTGTAAAATCCACTCAATTCTGTATTAAGCTAAAACGGACTGCGGCTGTGTGAAAAATCCTGGGAATACACCCCCTTTGGGGATTCCTGTGTTGCTGCCTTGTTCTGTCGTTCTTCAAAATCATTTGCAAACAAGTCCTAAACCCGCTCAAAGGAGAAATCCTGGGATGAAGCCACAAACGACCCAAGCGGAATTTCGAAAAAAGAGAGCATTTTTAACCGCCCTTGCGGCAGTTCTGCTTTGTCTTGGCATTTTGCCCATTTTGTTTCCCGGCGGGTATTCTGCCTGGTGGCGACAGGCATTTTCCGTCGTCGGACTGTCCGACTTCTCGAGCGCTGCGGATGATTATCCCATGTCGATGCATGTGCTTGAGGTTGGGAAAGCCGATTCCATTCTGGTGGAATGCCAGGGGAAATATCTTCTGGTAGATGGAGGAACGCCGGATCAGGCTGAAAAGGTGAGCCGCTATCTGGCCAGACGTGGGGTGACGGCCCTCGATTATGTCATTAACACACATCCGGACAGCGACCATGTCGGCGGGCTTGGCGGAGTGATCGAAGAATTCTCAGTCGGTCGCTACTTTATGCCGAAGCTGCCGGAAAAGCTGATTCCGTCGGATTTTGCCTACATCAATACGATGGAGGCTCTGAAGGAGAAACAGATACCGGTAGAGTATCTGCGCGGCGGCGACGCCCTGAATCTGGGGGAGCTTTCCGTTCAGGTGCTGGCGCCGCTGTCGGTGCTGGACACAACAAACGACAATTCCATTGTACTGATGCTTACGTTCGGGCAGACCCGGTTTTTGCTGATGGGCGACGCGGAGGCCGGGGAAGAGTCGACGCTTTTGTCTTCCAGACAAGATCTGCACGCGGATGTGCTGAAAGTGGGGCACCATGGCAGCAAAACCTCCAGCACGGCTGCTTTTTTGGCTGCGGTGCGTCCCAAATATGCTGCGGTTTCTGTGGCAGATAGTCATTATGAACTGCCAAGCCGCGAGGTGATGGATCGTCTGAACCGTTTTTCCGCCACGATTGGGCGTACCGATGTCAGTGGTACGCTGCTGTACTGCAGTGACGGAATCCGCGTTACGTATCAAACAGAAAGGTGATTCTATGAAAAATCTGATTGTCGACCGTTTCGAGGGTGTATATGCCATCTGCGAGGACGGGGAGAAAAAATTCTTTGCCATTGAGCTGTCGGAGCTCCCGAAGGATGTGCACGAGGGGGACGTGCTGGAAATCGGTGATGACGGAACCCTTTCGGTGAATGCGGAAAAAACGGCGGAACGCCGCAGTCTGATCCGCCGAAAACAGAATTCTCTGTGGGAATCATAATTTTTTTTGCAGTAAGCAATCCAGAAAATGATTCGGAAAATGAAATGCTGCGCAGCAGGAAAGGATGGTTTTGGCTCTGGCTGGAACCATCTTTTTTACCGCTGAAAGTGTATATTTTCATTTTTTCTGTTCAAGCTGTTTTGGGAAAGAAAAATCCATTTTCATGAAAATCAAAGGCATTTTTAATTTTAAAATTTAATAAAATTTTATCTGAAATCAATTGACAAACTAAATCATTAGGATTAATATAATGATAACATCTAGTTTTTAAAACTACATTACACAGGACGGAGGTGCCTCAAATTGGCAGAACAATCAGAACGGGCGCTGCACTTAAATGGCTATGCGCTCAAAGAAAAAACAAGAGAAGAGAAAAACGAGTGGCGTAAAACCAGGCGCTGTGAATTGGGATTGCCGTCGTACAGTGTAGGAGAAGAGGTTGCCAATGCGGTTACACACGGCATCGGGGCCGTTTTGGCGCTGGTAGCCTTATTTGTCCTGCAGGCTGCGGCTCCCAAAGAGATTTTTCCACAGGCGGTTGTCAGCATTTATGCAGTAACTCTCTTTTTGCTGTATTTTGTTTCTACCATGTACCATGCCTTTGGCGTGTGCAAGGCAAAGCGCGTGTTTCAGGTGCTGGATCATTGTACCATCTTTCTGCTGATTGCCGGTTCCTATACGCCGATCACATTGATCGCCTTGGCGGGGAAAACGGGCTTTGTCCTTTTTTCTATTGTATGGGCCGCCGCTATTGCCGGCATCCTTCTGAATATAGTGGATATGGAGCGTTTTCGCAAGCTATCGATGATCTGCTACATTGCGATGGGCTGGATCGTCGTGTTTGCATTCGGGCCTTTGATTCAGGCGCTCCAGCTGCGCGATTTGATTTTATTGATTGCAGGCGGCGTTGCTTATACGGTGGGCGCTCTGATTTATCAGAAGGGGAAGAAGATCCCTTACCTGCACTGCGTGTGGCACCTGTTTGTACTGGCCGGCAGCATCCTGCATTTCTTTATGATTTATCATGTGGTAGAACTGTTGTAAAAAAAGATTTGAAATAAGAAAAGGGGCCTCCAGAGACGGATTGTTCAGTCTCCGGAGGCCCTTTAAATATGGTTTGCCGAGCGCAAACCGGATCATTAAAAAGCTTCTGTTCCGAAGAATCTGGAACAGGAGCTTTCTTTTTTTAGAAAGATATGTGTTTCTGGCTATGCTGACAGAAAATCACATAGACAGCTTTTTATCCATCAATTCCACATTGGTGCAGTAAGTGAGCGCGTTTTCCCTGGAAATGATCCCTTCCCGATAAAGGCGCAGCAGATCGTTGTCCATCGAGAGCATTCCGATCGCCGCATTTGCGGAAATGGCATTGTCGATCTGATGGGTTTTCGCTTCGCGGATCATGTGGCGGATCGCGCTGTTGACAAGCAGGATTTCAAATGCGGGAACAAGGGTGCCGTCGATTGAGGGAATCAGCTGCTGGGAAACTACGGCCTGCAATACCATCGAAAGCTGAACGCGGATTTGATACTGCTGGTTCTGGGGGAACACATCGACAATGCGGTCGATTGCATTGGAAGCCCCAAGCGTGTGAAGCGTAGAGAAGATCAGCTGGCCAGTTTCGGCCGCCGTTACAGCCGTTGAAATGGTTTCGTAGTCACGCATTTCACCGATTAAAATCACATCAGGCGCCTGCCGCAGCGCGGCGCGAAGCGCCGGGATATATCCCCGCGTATCGTTGTCGATTTCGCGCTGGCTGACAATGCTTTTTTTATGTGCATGCAAAAACTCAATCGGGTCTTCAATCGTAATAATATGGCTGTTTCGCGTTTGATTGATCTGTTCGATCAGGCACGCGAGAGTGGTGGTTTTGCCGCTGCCGGCCGGGCCGGTGATCAGAACCAGTCCCCGCTCTTTATTGGCAAGGTCCATCACAGCCTGAGGGATATGGAGTGCATGAGGCTCGGGGAGTTCAAATCCCAGAATGCGAAGAACGGCCGCACAGGAATTCCGCTGCAGATATGCGTTGCAGCGAAAGCGCCCCAGCTTGGGAATGGAAAAGGAGAAATCGTCGTCGCCCTTCTGCAAAAAGGACTGAAAATCACGCTGACTCGCAATTTCAAATATGCGGGAGATCATCTGCTTTGCGTTGTCCGGCATCAGCTTTTCTTCATTCATCGGCTGGATCACGTCGTTGATTTTATAGGAAGCCGGGCAGCCGGAGATAATGAAAATATCGGATGCACCTTTTGATACGGCTGTTTGAAGCATTTCCATCATTTCCATGGGGTGAGATTCCTTTCGTTTCGGTTAAGGCTGAGAGCCCTGCCAGAGCTCCAGCGGCTGATCGGCTCCGTTCCATTCGTTGGAAGCAGCCAGCCGGTAACTAACAATCTGGTAGCGCTCCGGCCCGGATACGGGCTGTATCTCCACCTGAATTTCCTGAACAGAACCCGCAGGTATTGAAAAAGCAATTTTACTGCCGGAAGAATCCGCTGTAAGAGATAAAGAAACATCATCGATCACCGTACCGTTCAGGTGCCGGGCCAGTTCCGTTTCGCTCACCGCGGGATTTTCCTGAAGAAGGCGATAGAGCTTTGCGTCAATGCCGCTCAGCACCTGCTGTGCCTTGGAGTCGGCGGCATAATAGGCCTGAACGCTTTGAACGTGTTTTTTTGTCAAGTCCCAGTCCGATTTTGCGGCGGAAAAGGACAGGATTCCAAAGGCGGTCAGGCACAAAATCACAAACACCAGAAAGAGGGAAGAAAGGCCTACGCCCGGGAATGGCATTTTTCTGCTCCGTTTCATCTACGCGCCCCCCTGTTCTGAGCCGGAAGAGGGGAAATAGCGCTGAGAGGTCAGAGAGAAGAGTTCTTTTTTATCATCGTTTTTCTCGGAATAAACTGAAATCTGCAATGTCGTAATGGTACCGGCTTCTGCTGGGGAGGATTGAAGCTGCTTTTCCGCGTAGTAGACGCCGCCCGAAGAAACCGGGGCCCAGTTCTCGTCATATTGGGTGAGAAAAATCTCACCCTGCTCTGTCGTTTTCTTTTCGCCCAAGGCCTGCTCTGCGTCAGCGGGGCTTTTAACAGAGTGCAGTGTTTCTGCAGCCGTTTGCGCGGCTGCCATGGCAAACTGGGTATCTGTGTTCTTTTTTGCGGCGGTGTTCGTTGCAACATAAATCTGCAATACGGCGACAGAAGAAACTGCGAGAAAAAAGATCACAAAAAGAATTTCTATAAAAAAAGGATGAATCCGCACGGCGTATTTCATCAGGCTTCACCTCATTCTGTTAAGAGGCTCTTGGGCAGACAGAAACTGAAAATTGCCTGCCGTTCAGAGCAGTCGCAGAGACAACAAATAAATTGCCGCTTTTTGTCACGGCAAATTGTTTGATCTCCGTTATTTTCTCTCCATATTCCGGCTCAAAAGGGTCCTGACCGCCGGCAAAAAGCTCCATTAAATATCCGCCACGGAAATACAGATAGGTGTTTCCGTTCCGCTCGGCTTCCTCAGAACGGATCAACAGCACCTGCTGACCGTCGAGCGACTCAATTGAAATATTCTCTGCGTTGTCTGCGGAACGAATCTGGTTGGCCGTATAAGAGAGTGCAGCACGAATCTGATGATTGACAGTGATCGAGTGCAGACTGTTCCGGTAGGAATCAGCTCCCAATACCACCAGAAAAAGCGAAGCGGCGGTGAAAACACAGGCAATCAGCAGAGCGAAGAGGGTTTGCGTGGACTGGTGTGCTTTTGGGTTCACGGCTTGGCCTCCTCAGAATGTCCCCGCTCCACAAGGCGAATTTCGGGCTTAATGTTCGAAGCGAAAATCTGATAGTCGACGTAGTATTTTTTGTCGTCAATGTGGATTCCGTAGTTTTCTTCCAGATATGCAAAGCTGGGTGGGTAGGTTCCCTCGATCGCATAGCAGTTGATGACGGCCCGGTCGATTTTTTGAAGCAGCAGATTGCCGGCATTCTGGTGATTGACCCGCTCCAGATGGGTAAAACCGATTGAAAGGGCGGCAAGAAGCACTGCAAACAGGGCCAAAGATAAGAAACGGCGCATGTTCATGAAAATCCCTCTCTAAATCATGCTGGTCATAATCCCAATCAGCGGCAGCATTACGGAAAGCAGAAGCGCACCGATCACCACAGAAACCAGACCGACCAAAACCGGTTCAATCAGGGCGATTTTCCGGTTCATCAGCTCCAAAGCTTCCTCGGTATCGATGTCGGCTATTTTCGACAGAACTTTTTCTATGCTGCCGGCGCTTTCTCCCACGCGGATCATGCTGTAGCGCGGCCCGGAGAAGAGCTCGGTCTGCCGCAGGGCGGCTGAAAGGGAGACTCCATCCTCCACAGCCTGAGCCGCTTTCTTCGCGTTTTCAAGGTTGCGTGGGTTTTGCAGAAGTTCCGGCATCAGATGCAGGGATTCCGAAACGTCGTAACCGCTGCTGAGCAGGATGGACAGCGCGGAAGCAAACTGAGCGGAATCGATCCGATTGATGATTCTGGCGAGGAAAGGGATTCGGTAGCAGACGGAAAGAAAAGCGGCGTGGCCGCGCTGGGTTCCGGCGAACAGGAGGGCAAGAAGGATAGAAAGCCCTGCCAAAAGCATAATGACCACGGTGACCCGACCGGCGGCGATCCCCATGTTGACCGCACGAAACGAAACGGCGGAGTAATCCTCGCCCAGACCATCGAATACCTGCTGAAATACCGGCAGAATCTTTGCGGAAAGCACGCCAAGAATTGCCGCAACCATAAAAATGAGTACCAGAGGATAGGTGACTGCCCCCTTGACCTGACGCCAGATCTGATCCTCCCGTTCATAGTAAACGGCCAGACCGGCCATCACGTCGTCCAGTCTGCCGGTTTTTTTCCCGATTTCTACCATAGAAACCATGTAGGAAGGGAAGAAACCGGATTCGCGGATGGCCTGACTGAACGAGCCGCTCTGGTTGACGGTGTCGCACACGCTTTGAAGCATCTTTTTCTGCCTGGGATTTTCAGTGTTTTCACAAATTACGGCAATTCCTTCTTCCAAAGGAATTGCCGATTCTAACATCCAGGAAATTTGTGAGCAGATCAACGAAAGCTCACCTGCTGTAAAAACGGTACGTGCTTTTTGTTGCATGTTGTTTCCTCCGGCTCTCGTCGGTTAATAGATACGGGCCGCCGTGTATCCGGCTCCGATGGTATTGGACGCACCCAGTGTGGGATCCATCAGATTCCAGCCTGTTTTGGATACCTCGATCTTGATGGTGATCCATCCGGTCCCCTGTAAATAGACTTCATTCCAGGCATGTGTGACGGCAAGTGTGTCAACAGAGCCAACCACCACTTTAGAGGGAATCCCCTGGGAACGGAGCATCGCCGCCATGAGAGAAGAGTAATCAAAGCAGATGCCCTTCTGCGCAGTCAAAACCGCGTCCACATTCGGTACATAGCTGGAGGTTACCTTGGCAGCCTTATCGTAATCATATTTAATGTTTTGGATCATATAGTTGTAAATGACTTTGAGTTTTTCCACGTCGGTGCTGGAGGTTGCACACAGCTCAGCAGCCTTTTGTGCCGCCAAAGAGGAAGCACTGTAATTAACATACTGATTTGCATGCAGAAATGGAGCCGTTTCGCTCGAGAGCGTCACCGCCAGAGGAAGATTATATAATTCTTTATAGTAATTTCCGGATACGTTTTCCAGAACGCGGATGGAATACTGTCCGCTTCCCATTTGCAGGGAGTATGCTTCCGGAACGCCGTTGCTGTTCAAATCATAATTGTAGGCCGCACTGTCCTTTCTGATCTGAACCTTCAGCCGCTTTTCGGCGCCCGCATATTTGATCTGAACATAGCCATTAGAAGCGGTGCTGGCATCAATGATAACGCCGTTACGGGAGTACACGGCTGATGCAGTCGTTTGGAACGGAACAGATTCATAGGCCATCTGCTTCAAAACGCTGTCATTCGACGCGGAGACGCGGTTTTCCGTATTTGCGGCGGCGGGACGGTTCAGAAGAGCCGCTGCGGATAAAACGCTGTTGTGGGCCGTAACCTCAGCAGAAGTGACCGGTGCGCATGCGCCGAGCAGCGAGGTACTGGCAAGCAGCAAACAAAGCGCAGTTATTTTTTTAGGGCGCGGTAATCTTAACTTTTTCATGGGAAAGCCTCCGAAAAAACGAATTGCACAAATTTAGAACAGATTGATAAATCCATGTACATAGATTTATCGTCCTATTTTGCTGAGAAAAGTATCTGATTCAAAGAAATATTTGGATATTTCAGGAAAAGTTATTGTTTATTTTTAGTATATCATGGGTCATAAAAAAATACAAGAAAATAATCGAAAAGCTTACTTTCTATTTGAGTAGGCTTTTATTACGCTCAAAAATGTGAATCAACAGATTGTTGTGATGTTTCCTTCTTTCTCCAGGTTGCAAGTAATTGACTTCATTATAAAAAGAAAAGGGGCCTATGCTCATGTTTTTCACTGTCAGTCTTCGAAATAAAAAAAGTCTGGCCGCTCTGTTAATGGTTATGATTCTGCTGGTCACCGGTGTGACAGGGGCCACCGTGGGTGCGCTGGGCATCAACCGAAAATTTGAAGGGGTGCCGCTCACGATTGTAATGTACCACGGGATAGTAAAGGACAGCCGGCACCAGGGAACCTATATGATCTCCCCACAGCTGCTGGAAAGCGACATGAAATATTTAAAAGAGAAGGGCTATACCGCGGTAGTGGTTCAGGACCTTATCGATTATGTCGACAATGATAAGCCTTTGCCGGAAAAGCCCGTGATGCTCACCTTTGACGACGGATACTATAACAACTATTTGTATGCCTACCCCTTGTCCTTAAAATATAATATGAAGATCGTGATCTCGCCGATCGGGTATTTTACGCAAAAGTACAGTGAGTCCGGTGAGGAAAATGAACTATATTCTCACATTACCTGGACGGAAATCAACGAAATGATACAATCCGGCATGGTAGAGATTCAAAATCACAGCTACCATCTGCACGGAACCGCCGATACAGGGCGTCTTGGCGCGCAGAAGAACAAACGGGAAAGTATAGAGGCATATACGTCGCTTTTGACCAGTGATTTGACCGAAATGCAGGAGCTTGTCCGCTCCCACACGGGGTGGACGCCCACTGCGTTTACCTATCCGTTTGGAATCATCAGCAAAGAATCCTTCCCGGTCGTGCACACAATGGGTTTTCGAGCCTCTTTAAGCTGTGAGGAACGGATCAACGATATTACCCGCGATCCGGAAAGTCTGTATCTTCTGGGGCGTTTTTTGCGCGCTCCCGGCAAAACGAGTGAAAGTTTTTTTGCCGGACGGCTAAAATAATCCTTCTTGTGATTACCGGTTCTTTCTTTTGTGCATATCATGGAACAAAAGGAGGAAGCTGTCTATGCCCAATATTTATCTTAGTCCGTCCCTGCAGCCGTATAATGAGTACGTAAACGGCGGAAGTGAGCAATATCATATGAATATTCTCGCGGACAATATGGAGCCGTACCTGCGCGCCAATGGAATCCGCTTTACGCGAAATACGGTCGGCATGACTCTCGGCCAGGCAATCCGCGAGTCTAACGCAGGGTATTACGACCTGCATCTGGCACTGCATTCCAATGCTGCGCCCCCACAACTTTCCGGCCAATTGCGCGGCACCGATGTCTACTACTATCCATACAGCACTGCCGGAAGCCGTGCGGCGGAGATTATTGCCAGAAATTACAAAGAGATTTATCCCCTGCCCGACAGGGTGCGCACGATGCCGACCACAACGCTGGCGGAGATCACAAAGACAAACGCCCCGGCGGTTCTGATTGAAACGGCGTACCACGACAATCCCGAAGATGCAGAATGGCTGGTGACCCATATGCCGGAAATCGCGGCCAATCTGGTAAAATCCCTGACGGAGATTTTCGGAATCCCGTTTATCGATAATCCTCAGCCGGCGCGTACCGCAAAGGTTGTAACACAGGGAGGGAATCTGAACATTCGCAACAGACCCAGCCTGGATGCCGCCGTGATCGGTCAGGCACCCAATGGCGCCACAATTACCGTTCTGGGAGAATGGCAGGGATGGTATGTTGTCAATTACAACGGCATCATCGGCTATTCCAGCAGCCAGTTTATACGCTGACAGAAGAAAACGCTGCCTGAAAAAATCAGCGGGCTGCTTTGAGCAAGAAAAACCAAAGCTGTGCCCGCTGTAAAACCATACCCAAGGTTCTGACACGCGAAAGGAAGCGTACATCTCAGAAAATCCAAATAAGCAATTATGACTAAAAACAGGGAGGCAGCCGATTTGCTGCCTCCCTGTTTTATTGTGGTTCGATTTTTTATCGTTCTTCAATTGTTCATCAGAATTGCCGTGTTACGCTTGAGCATAGTAGGCGGCAAGTATCTCAATCTGCTCTTTGGGAATTCCGAATGCGGCAAAAACAGCCGCCAGCTCGGGATCTTTTTTCAGTGTTTCGGCCAGGAACTTGATCCCGCCTATGGACAGCTCGTTCATTGCCTCACCGGATTCATCTTTGGAAAGGTCTACCACCAGGCTCGGCTCGGGCTGGGAGGGAATGGACGGATTACCGATCGTACCGCTGGTTTTTTGAACTATCAGCGACGACAGAACGTTGGGGATGTCCAGTTGGATGTGGTCGCTGAGCTCGTCCCCATTCAGAGTGGTCTCCACTCTTAAACTTGCTTGATCCAGCTGATTGAACGCTGCCGGAAGCTCGGATTCCTCTACATATTTCCCGATTTCATGATTGGGATCGTACAGGGAAACCGTATAAGTGCCGACCAAAGTCTCGGAATCCAGGAACGGAACCATCTTGCATCCGGAATAATCTACATTTATGCCGATATTTTTCGGATCCTCATCGCTTCGGATGTCCAGGTGTATTTTACCGGTTCCTTCAGCGGTTTTTGTGTTGGTGAAAAGGAAACCGGTTTCCTGGTCGATCAGGAATTCAACCGCATACTTCTCGTCAGTGATCATATAGTTCAACTGTGCTTTTCCAGTGTTGTCCTGGCTTTCATAAGAATGGGCCAGCAAGTCTCCATTCTGAGAGAGATAGGAAACCGCGGAAAAAGTGACGCCGTCCTTTTCCAGATTCAGGCTGGTGAAAAGCTCGTCGATGAGTTTGCCGTAGTTTTCTTTTGTAAGCTTCTCCGAAGACGCCTGCGCATCGGTTCCGGCGAATCTTGCAAACAGACTGTAATTGTCTGACACAAAGGTGTAAAGGTAATCGTCATTCTTGGCGGCCTCTGCAATTGCTTTTACCATGGCCGCGGTCTGGGGTGCAGTCAGTGAGGACGTCAGCCTCTGGCCCTGAACCGTTACACCGTCAACCGTAATGCTCTGCTCGTTTTCCGCTTTCATTGCTGCTGCGGAAAGGGAATTCGCATAAATAGAGGCAAGGTTGTCCAGGCTGGCCTGCAGTTTTACCGGGTCGTATTTTATTTGCGAAATGCTGTAAGGGGTCACCTGAGAAGCCGGATAGCTCTCAGCTACCATGTATTTGTTCAGAATTTCGGGGATATGTATATACGTTTTCCCGTCCTTGTAAACCAGTGAATCAACAGTCAGCTTCAGCGCGGACGGATCTGTTATTGTAAGGCTGGTTTGTGTGCCTTTTTCATTGATAAGCGTTTTTGCGCTCATGTTCAGGCTGTTCAGGTATTCCATCGTCTTCTGAACCGCCGCGGACTGTTCCGCCGGAAGATTAAGATCTTTTAAAAGCTGATCTTGTAATTTAACATTGAACTGCACGGTGGAATTCAGTGTTTTCGGCTTATCATAGCTCTGAGCCAGACCGACGCCTTTATCCAGGATGGATACGAGCTGTTTCGCGCTCTCTTGTGCCGTTGCCAGCTCGATGTTTTGTGCGTATTTGGTTTTGCCCTGAATCAGTTGCATGAAATCACGGTTGAAAAAGAGTTTACCGACCGTAACAGCTCCGGCCAGCAGAACAAAAACTGATATCAGTGCTATGATGGCGATTTTGATTTTTCTGGGCTTTCCCGGCCCGGCCCCATTCAACGAGATCGATCCATTTTCTTCACCCGAGCATTGTTCGCATAAAGATTCCCCGTTGCTCGTGGTACTTCCGCATTTTGTGCAAGTCATTAGAACACTCCTTCAATATTTCTTTTGGGTTGCTGTAACAGGATACAAATCCATTATAAGCCATTGCCCTGCACCAAGGAACCGGTAGATATTGGTGATTTTGGGCATATATGGAAAGGTGCGGATTAGGGGATTTCCCAACTCCCGGAGAAGAGATCCCGGAATCAAAAACAAGCCGGCAGTCATTGAGACTACCGGCTTGTTTTTTCTGAGTTTAAGAGGATGAATCCTAAATTTCCTGTGCTAAAGTGAGTCTTCGCCCAAAGGCCACAGAATCCTGCTGCGTATGCAACACCTGAAAGTGCTTTGCATGTCGATACTTTCGTTTGATTCAGACCATTAATATTGCTCCAGGTTGCCGCGTGTAACCTGAAGCAGCGGGAAAAACTCAGAGAATTTTTTTCTTTTTGCGGGTTTTCTCCGCGTGTACGGCGGGGACGGCCTCCAGATGGTAAATACCCTTAACCATACGGTAGATGATTGTGATCACACACGCCGAAAAGATCATCATCACCGCAATCACCAGCAGCATCGACGCGTTGAGGTGAACCAGAGAGAAGAAGTCATGGAACAGCAGCATAGCGGTTAAAAATCCGAGGGACATACAGTAGAACAGCACCTTTCGCAGGGTGTTGAACGGCAGGCAAATGCTCAGCAGATTCATCAGGCCGGTAGCGCCGATCAGAATCACGCTGACGGTGGATACCTGATCGTCCGACAAATGAAAGAAGGTACCAACCGGCATCAAAATGATGATCGTGAGCGCCATGGCGAGCATGCCTGGCAGGGATTTTGTAAGGATGTTGACGATGAATTTCCCCCGGATTCTGTCTTTATTCGGTTCCATTGCCAGAATAAAGGACGGTACGCCGATTGCAAACAGATTGATCAGAGAGAACTGAATGGGCTGCAGGGGATAGTCATACGGTGCAAAGATAAAGTACACGGCGATAATCGCCGAGAAGAACGCTTTTACCAGAAACAGGCAGGCCGAACGCTGAAGATTGTTGATCGAACGCCGCCCTTCGTGCACCACCTTCGGCAGAGAGGCGAAATTCGAGTCCAGCAGCACCAGCTGAGAAACGGTTCTGGCGGCGTCGCTTCCCGAAGCCATCGCAATGCTGCAGTCGGCCTCCTTCAGGGCCAGAACATCGTTAACACCGTCGCCCGTCATCGCGACCGTGTGATGTTTCGCCTTCAGTATTTTGACGAGATCGAGCTTCTGCTGCGGGGTTACACGGCCGAAAACGGTGTAGCGTTCGGCGGCTTCCTCCAAATCTTCCGAAGTTTTCAGAGTCGTCGCATCCACGTAGTTGTCTGCATTTTCCATGCCGGCCTTTTGGGCGATGTTTGAAACCGTAATGGGATTGTCGCCCGAAATCACTTTGAGATCAACGCCCTGCTCGGCAAAATACATCAGTGTCTGGGGGGCTTCCGGCCTGATTCTGTCGCTGAACAAAAGCAGAGCCATCGGCTCCAGTTCACCCGGGAGTTCCTTTTCCTGAAAGCGACCAGCGGATTTTACCAGAAGCAGAACCCGCTGCCCGCTTTGCGCATAAGAATCGGAGTCGCGCCGGATGTCGGAGGACTTGTCCGGCAAAAGAATCTCCGGCGCGCCGAGGATAAAACTGCCCTGGTTTTCAAAAAAAGCGCCGCTCCACTTTTTAGCGGACGAGAACGGGATGATCTCCTCACAGTTCCAACCGGGAGGGGAAGAGAAGCTTTTGCGCACCGCATCCATGGTGGGGTTATTGTCCGGCAGCGCGGTAGTCAGCGCGCACAGGGCGGTTTCCGCCTGTTTCTGTTCCGTTCCATTACAAAGAACCAGGTCGTCAAACTGTAAGGTGCCTTCGGTAATCGTACCGGTCTTGTCCAGGCACAGGACATCGACGCGGGCCAGCGTTTCAATGCAATACAGCTCCTGAACAAGCGTTTTGTGCGAAGCAAGGCGAATGACACTGACAGCCAGCACAACGCTCGTCAAAAGCACCAGCCCCTCGGGGATCATGCCGACCAGAGCGCCCACTGTGCTGACGATCGATTTGGAAAATCCGGTCTGCAGGACATAGTGCTGCTTATAAAACAGGATCAGCCCGATCGGTACGATGATAGCGCCAATCACCTGAATGATGCGGTTAATCCAGGTCATGATTTCGGAATTTGGCTTTTTCAGGTATTTGGCATCCTGAGAAATCTGCTCCGCGTAATTGTCCTTTCCAACATGTTCTACCTGTGCGTGGCAGGCTCCGCTGACGATAAAACTGCCCGAAAGCATCGTGTCGCCCGGCTTTTTGGGTACAGGATCGGATTCGCCGGTCAGCAGGGATTCGTTTACTTCGCACTCGCCGTTGCATATGATACAATCGGTGCAGATTTGGTTGCCCGCTTCCAGAAACAGAATATCGTCCAGAACGACGTCGTGGACTTCAATGGTGAGCTGTTCGCCGTTTCGGATCACCTTGGCTTTCGGCTCGGCGATCAGAGCCAGGCGATCTATGGTTCGTTTGGCACGAATTTCCTGAAAGATTCCGATCAGAAGGTTGCTGAGGATGACACCCATAAACAGCAGGTTTTTATAAGAACCCACCAGTAAAATCAAAGAGGCCAGAACGGCGTTTAATATGTTGAAGGGTGTAACAATATTCTGCAAAACAATTTCTTTCACCGACTTTGTCTTTATGTCTGATTCCCCGTTAAAAAGACCTTGCTGACGTCGCTGGTCAATTTGTTCCTGCGTCAGTCCGGTTGTATAGTCGGGATGAAACCGTTCAAAATAAGTTTGTGACGGTTCAGTCATTTGTTTTCATCCACCTTATGTTTTTTAACAAGTATACCCTAAATGGAAAAAAGGATTGGCTTCAATCTCTGAAAATTCAAAATCACGTCATAATTTTTGTAGAGTTATCCAAAAAACGCAGATATGGCATTTCTCCATTTAACAATTATGCGTCTTGTTGCAAATCTTATTTGTGGTATAATGGATGATTAGTGAAGGTGAACAGAAAATGAGTTGTAATTTCACAATTCTGTGCAGGTGAATTTCTGCTGCAGAAAGAAAGGAGATTGATACCATTTTTAAGCAAGACGCGTTCGATTTTATCTCTTTAAAATCGGGCAAGGACCTGAACGGCATGTTGGTGCTGTTTCTGACGATATCTATTTTTCTACCGTTTTATGTCAGTATGGCGGCCGTTTCATTAATTGCATTTATGACGGTTATCAATTACGAAAGACGAGCAGAGGCTTTTGGAGATCCGTATTCTATAGGAATTGTATTATTTTTTCTGTTTACCGGTTTTGTCGGGCAAGTATACAATAACCATATTGGAAGCGCTTATTCATTGTTTGCCGCAGCTCTTTTGGTCTGCGGGTTCTATATCCGCAGCTTTATGACGAAGCAGCTTTTTGATCAGGCGATGGATACCGCCTGTCTGAGCAGTGTGGCGTGTGCGGTGGTAGCAGTATTTCAAAAGCTTTCCACTTACGCGACGGAGCCTTCGTTCCGCCCGATTTCAACGTTCACTAACGCAAATTTCTATGCGACCATGATCGAGTTTGTTGTTCTGATCGCTCTTTATCGGATGATTACCAATGCACAGAATCGTCGGTTTTATCTGATCGTGATCGCCAGCAATCTTGTGGGGCTTTATCTTTCGGCCAGCATGTCGGCCATCTTTTCTCTCGGACTTGCGGTGCTTGTATTCCTCTTCCTGAAAGGGAAGCGCAAAGTCGCAACGATCATCGGCGTCAGCGGGATATTCCTGGTGGCAGCCGGTCTGATGATGCCGGAGCTGTTCCCCCGCATTGAATTTATTGATCAATCGTGGGATCAGCGGGTCAACATCTGGATGACCTCCGTCAAGGGAATCGAGCATCATCCGTTCTTTGGCC
The DNA here is from genome assembly GCA_023401495.1 of Bacillota bacterium. GTDB lineage: Bacteria > Bacillota > Clostridia > Oscillospirales > Acutalibacteraceae > Faecalispora. The sequence goes on along the minus strand of JAEXDU010000244.1, from coordinate 7,940 downwards.
AGGGCGCGGCAGCCTATCGCTTGGCCTGCGAAGAATATTTTGGATACAAAACATATCACGCTCACAACCTGTATCTGGATACATTATTGAATTTTGGTCTGGTCGGCGCAGCGGTGATTACTGGGTATTTGTATTGTCAGGCTAAAATTGTACTGACTCGTTTCCGCAGCAGAACCTGCGGGAATATGAATATTCTTCTGGCCGCTTGTTCCTGCGCTATTTTGGTACACGGCTTTACAGATGTTACGATCTTCTGGGGCCAGACCGCAATGCTGTTCCTTTTGATTTTTTCTTCCACCGGTATCAACGCTGTTTACGCGGGCGGAATCCTTCGTGTGCGTCAGCGTCTGGCAGCAGCCACCGGCTATTTGGAACGCTCCAATCGGGGTGCGGCAGTATTTAAAAATTAATCTGGTTTTTTAAAAGGCCTCCGCTTTCTGCGGGGGCCTTTTTCTATGCTGCTTTTAGAATATGAAAATCCTCCCGAAAAATGGTCTAAAGCAAAATTCGGGGCATATCATTGAAAACGGGAGGGATGATAATGAGCTCATCGGAAGAGTGCAGATTTTTGATGTGCAGTCTGGATAAGACTTTCAGCAGCGCCGGAACCGAAGTATTGACGGTAAAAATTGAGTACCCGAAATTTGAGCTTCCCGAATGCGGAAGAATGGAAACGATCATTAATCGCTGCATCTGGGGGCAGGTGGAATGCTTTTTCCACGACGCGGCGACAATCCTGTTTCGCCAGGCGGCCTGCGCACTGCTTAATGCAAACAACTCGGAAGATAAGGTGCCCTTCCACCCGTATGACGCTGTTCTGCAGTATCAGGTGACTGCCTGCAATTCGTGCTATGTCAGCCTGTATCGCGACGCCTATGAGTATACGGGAGGGGCACACGGCAATACCATCCGCCGTTCCGATACCTGGTCGCTGAAAGCATGCAGGGCTGTTCAGGCGTGCGATTTCTTTCATCCGAAAACGAACTTTCGGAAAGCGCTTCTGGATGAAATCCTGTTTCAGGCCGATGAAAACATGAGAAAATGTCCCGGTATTTATTTTGATAATTACCGCAAGCTGATCACCCGGTATTTTAATCCCAACCGGTTTTATCTTACGGATAACAGCGTGGCTTTTTATTTCCAGCAGTATGAAATCGCGCCGTATGTTTCCGGAATCGTTACCTTCTCGATTCCATTCGATCAGCTGGAATGCCCCCCGGTTTGCCAGCAATAGAGAAAATTTTGCCCCTGCCAGTGGTGACCGGCAGAGGGCATTTCTCTTTGCGGGAAAAACATGGTAAGGGGAAAGGTTTTATGCTATAATAACCTCACGGCGCAGGCCGAAGCGAAGCTTCGGGCGCCTGAGAGAGCATTGAATCATCCAGATAGACGAGTAGGGCAAGGAACTCTTTTTATTTGAGTCTGCTTTGACCGGGATGATATAATAACCTCACGGCAGGCTGAGCCTGCACGCACGCCGCGGGGAAGCAAAATGAAATAAACTTCCTGTTTTCAAGCGCAAACGACATTAGCGCGACTGCCGACAGCGCCCTTGCCGACCGATGAGCGCACTTTGAAAGGAACCCCGCCGGATGAGAATAGAAAGCTTTTTGTTTGTACTGAATCAGGCGAGTGGACACTTTTAATGGAGCGCCTTTTCAGTGGCTTTCGGCAATGCGTTCCGGGGCCGTCCCCAAAACGGATTCCAAAGGTGTCTTTTGCTTAATGCCGCCTCGCAGCGAAAGCAGGTGCCTGCTCCGGTGATGAGGGCAAGCGCTGCGCCAGCAGAATTACCATGGGAGAACTCTTAGAAGAATTCGTCTTTCCATATCAATATAAATAACAGAAGGAGTACCCGCCCCGGTAAAGGGGCAGACCTACGTCAATAAAAGCCTGCTGTGGAAGAACTGCACAGAAAAAGAATCGTATGATCTAACGCATCATTGTGTGAAAAATGGGAGAGAAGAAAATGAATGCTAAAGAAGAGTTTGAAGAAATCTATACTGCAAATATTCACCGCAGCGGCAGCCGGGAGTTTCTGGAGTGGCTTTCCACAACCGACTTTTTTACTGCTCCGGCCAGCACAAAATTCCATTGTGCATGCCTAGGCGGGCTTGCGCAGCACAGTGTCAATGTATACCGTGTGATGCGCGAAAAGCATTTTGAAGAAGGAAAAGACAGCGAAGAGAGCTTCGCGATCTGCGGGCTACTGCATGATGTCTGCAAGGCACAGTACTATAAAACCTCTACAAAGAACGTAAAGAATGAGGAAACCGGTGCATGGGAGAAGCGCCCGTTTTATATGGTAGAGGACAGCTTTCCGTATGGACATGGAGAAAAGTCCGTCTTTCTGATCGAGCGATTTCTTCGCCTGAAGCCCGCGGAGGCTGTGGCGATCCGCTGGCATATGGGTGGCTTTGACGATTCCGCCCGCTCGGGGAACTTCGCGATTAGCCTTGCTTATCAAAAATATCCGATCGCGGTCAAGCTGCATTTGGCAGATTTGGAATCGACTTATCTGCGCGAAAAAGGAACCTCCTCCGCGCATTGACAAAATGTCCATGATTTTTCAGAGGATACGGGGGATTTTGTAGGACAAGCCTGTTTACATTGGTGGAAAATATGACTATAATATTATCTAATTATAATAAATGAACAAGAATAGAAGTCTTGATGAAAAAGGAGTCGATTAATCCATGGCTTATTATTTTGAAGAGCCTTCCCGCACGTTTAACGAATACCTGCTGATTCCGGGATATTCCTCTGCTGAATGTATTCCATCCAATGTCAGCCTAAAAACACCGGTTGTCAAATTTAAGAAGGACGAAGAGCCTGCGCTTTCCATGAACATTCCGATGGTATCGGCGATCATGCAGTCTGTTTCGGATGATAAAATGGCGATCGCTTTGGCAAAAGAGGGCGGCATTTCTTTTATTTACGGCTCTCAGAGCATTGAAGAAGAAGCCGCGATGATACAGCGTGTCAAAAACTATAAGGCCGGTTTTGTGGTAAGCGACTCCAACATTAAGCCGGATCAGACGCTTCAGGACATTCTGGATCTGAAAGAGAAAACAGGCCACTCCACCGTGGCTGTAACCGAGGATGGAACCGCGACCGGCAAGCTGCTGGGGATTGTCACCAGCCGCGACTACCGCATCAGCCGTATGGACCCGGACACGAAGGTTTCTGAATTCATGACTCCTTTCTCCAAGCTGGTATATGCCGAAAAGGGCGTTACCCTGAAAGAAACAAACAATATCATTTGGGATCACAAGCTGAACGCTCTGCCGATCGTGGATGAGAATCAGCATCTGGCCTATCTGGTATTCCGTAAGGACTATGCCTCGCATAAAGAGAATAAACTCGAGCTGCTGGATGACCACAAGCGTTATGTGGTTGGCGCAGGAATCAATACCCGCGATTTTGCGGAGCGCGTTCCCGCGCTGGTCGAGGCAGGCGCGGATGTTCTTTGCATCGATTCCTCCGAGGGCTTCTCCGAATGGCAGAAGAAAACCATCAGCTGGATTCGCGAGAATTACGGCGACACGGTAAAGGTTGGCGCCGGCAACGTGGTAGACAGAGAGGGCTTTTTGTATCTGGTGGAAAGCGGAGCCGATTTTGTGAAAGTCGGTATCGGCGGCGGTTCCATCTGCATTACCCGCGAGCAAAAGGGCATCGGCCGCGGCCAGGCTACCGCGTTGATCGACGTGGCCAAGGCCCGCGACGAGTACTTTGAGAGAACCGGCATTTATGTGCCGATCTGCTCCGACGGCGGCCTGGTTTACGATTATCACATGACCTTGGCGCTGGCGATGGGGGCGGATTTCCTGATGATGGGCCGTTATTTTGCCCGGTTTGACGAAAGCCCAACCGGAAAGGTGACCATCGGCGGCAGCTATATGAAAGAGTACTGGGGCGAGGGTTCAAGCCGCGCCAGAAACTGGCAGCGTTACGATCTGGGCGGCGCCAGCAAGCTTTCTTTTGAAGAGGGCGTCGATTCTTATGTTCCCTATGCCGGCGCGCTGAAGGACAACGTGAACCTGACCCTCAATAAAATCCGATCCACTATGTGCAACTGCGGTTCTCTGACCATTTCTGAGCTGCAGAAAAAAGCCAAGATTACTCTGGTTTCCGCAACCTCTATTGTAGAGGGCGGCGCTCACGACGTTGTACTGAAGGATACGGGCAACAATATCGTAAAATAAAATCGGACAAAAAAACACTGTACCGCTTCGGTACAGTGTTTTTCCTTACAGAGTTTGTTCGGGACGATAAAAATCGTCTTTAAATGGAAACGGAAGAAACGGCGTTTCTTCCGAAGTCTGAGAGATCGGTTTCAGCGGGTCATCGCAGATTTCTTCTTCCAGAAAAGGCTGACTCCAGGGTACATCGGGCGGCAGAATCATCGTTATCGATCCCCCTGCGTCAGATTGTCGGCATAGCTGCACAGGCTCTCAAAGGAATTGACGCCGCCGGGGCGCTGGGCAATAGCCGAACGCACATGTTCCGGCAGGGAATCGAAATAATGCTTGGCAGCCGGGTCATCCTTCATCAAAGCATATAAATCAGGATATTTTTTGTCCATAAAATTCACCTCTACTTTTATAGTCATTCCGCTTTAAAAAGGGATTGATTTCTTCTCCGCCTACGGTGGGGGAAGAAATCGCTGTATTTTGTATCAGTCTGTTTTAAAGTGTAATCAACTATATTCTGCACTGATTTTCATAAAAATTTCAGGAAAGCAGAGGGAATTTTAGAAAAAATTGCATTATTGATACTTTCTGACGCCCTCAATGTGAAGAAAACGGCTGCGGTCGTATACATAAGAGCTCAAAGGGCGCATGAATGCGTCGAAGGTATGGGCCGCCACGTAAATTTCGCCCGGCTCAACCGCCACAACAACAGGGGAATGATAGAATCTGCCGGTTTGATCACCCAGCTGAATAATATCCCCGGGCATCATTTCAGAGGCGTCTGTCTCTGTGGCAAAAGGGCCCGGGCCTTTGTTCTGCGTTAAGAACTGGTACAGATAAACGACCCCCGTCCAGGAGGGGCTTCTGTCGCTGCTGCTGTTGTAATACCATCCGTACGTGGGGGTGTAGTTCATCACACCGCTGCCCGCGTAAAGACATTGCGAGGCAAAATTAGTGCAGTCGCCTCCCAGATTTTCAAAATTATAATAGGCCGGATTTCTCTGAAACGCCCATTTGCGGGCATACTCTACAGCAGCGGTCCGGTTATAGGCTACGATGCGAAGCATGGAAATTTCCTCCATTACTTTTAGATAAGATACGAGTTATCAATCATCAAATGGACTTTCAGGATTTCATCCCAAATTCGAAATCAGAAAGCTGATGATAATTGCTCTCACCTGCCCGAAGCCCTGCTCTGGCTCCGTGAGGCTATTATATCCTATGCACCGAAGCGAATTATGTACGTTTTCACCGCTGTGCCGAAACACGGCAGTGAAAACGCCTGCCTTGGCAGAGCATTCATTACTGCTTTACGCGGAAGGACTGGCAGTCTGTGCACTGGTCCATGGTAGGATTCTTTTCATGGGTACCAACCTGAATCTTTTCCAGAGAACAGAAATCCTGTGTTCCGCAGTGATACTGACACTGGTCTACGCTGCATCCGATCGACGGATTGGGACGGTTATTGGAATTCATCATCTGAACTCGCCTCCTTTCACTCAAAGGCTGTCCTTAGTATGAGAAAAAGTAAACGAATTATGAAGTGTAAATTTTGAGATTGCTTCCATCGAATGAGAATGGTACTATAGCCATACGACTTTTTTAAAAAACGAGGCATTTTGATCTTTGCCAAGGCAAGATGGAATTGCCGGTTTGATTGGCCGCACTGTATATGGAACTGTATATCTCATATTTTTAGAAAAATGAGGTATTCTAAGGGAAACAATGGAAAATAAGGAGCAATATCAATGAAGCACCCTAAAATGAAAAATACAGCGGCGCTATTGCTGCTTTGCCTTTTGATTCTGGCATCTTCGATTTTATTTTTATTCATTGCGCAAAATGAACCGATGATCCACTGGGTGAGAACCTTTATGCCCAGTGTTTCACAAGCGCCGTCATCTTCCGAGGTGATCGAATCTTCTGCTCTGGAATCAACGCCGGCAGAGTCTTCGGTGTCTGCCGCAGAGCTGGCAAAGGTATGGGAAAAAGACAGTGATTTACTTCTTGTCAATTGGGAGTATGGTCTTCCGGATCAATATAAGCCCAATTTGGTCAAGGCGTATGACATGGAAATGGACGAGCGTCTTGTGGAACCGTACAAACAGATGGCCGCAGCCGCCTTAAAAGATGACGTAACGCTCTGGATTTCTTCCGCATACCGCGCGCCGGAGCTGCAAAAAGAGCTGCTGGAACGCGAAATCAAGCAAAATGAACAAAAGGGAATGAGTCCGGAAGAAGCCAAGGAAAAGGCCGCTATCGCCGTGGCCCAACCGGGGCACAGCGAGCATAATACCGGTCTCGCGATCGACGTCAACGGGGTGCGTCCGGAATTTGAGAAAGAAAAGGGCTATGAATGGATGAAGCAGCATGCGGCGGAATATGGCTTTATTCTTCGCTACCCCAGAGAGAAAGAAGACATCACGAAAATCATGTTTGAACCCTGGCATTACCGCTATGTCGGCAAAGAGAATGCGCAAAAAATGAATGAACTGGGCATGTGCCTGGAGGAATACGTGAATTACCTGGCACAAAACGAAGAAAATAATTGAATAAATTCCAAATTTTGATATAATAACAGAAAGAGGCTGTTTTCTTCTGAGAGACGAAGGTATCAATTTCCCCCGCCTTCGGCGGGGGAAACCTGTCAACGTCATTTTTTGAAAAGACACGTTTCAAGCAAGAAACGACTCAATCCTGAAGGGGTGTTACTATGCAAGAGAAAAAAATTAGAACCAGATTTGCTCCCAGTCCCACCGGATTTATGCATGTGGGCAATTTGCGCACAGCGCTGTACGAATACCTGATTGCGAAGAATCAGGGTGGGGATTTCGTCCTGAGAATTGAAGATACCGATCAGGAACGTCAGGTGGAGGGCGCTGTCGAGGTGATTTACGACACCCTGAAAACGGTTGGTCTGCAGCACGACGAAGGCCCCGATATCGGCGGACCTTACGGTCCGTACGTGCAGAGCGAGCGCATGGATACCTATAAAAAGTATGCCGAGCAGCTTGTCCAGGAGGGAAAGGCGTATTACTGTTTCTGTACGAAGGAACGCCTGGCTTCTCTGCATGAGGAAAACACGTTTGGCGGGTACGACCGTCACTGCCGGCACCTCCCTCAGGAGGAAATTGACCGTCTGCTCGCGGCAGGCACACCTTATGTCATCCGCCAGAAGATGCCGGCCGAAGGAGTCACTACGTTTCACGATGCCGTTTACGGCGATATCTCTGTAGAGAATAAGGAGCTTGAGGATCAGGTTCTGCTGAAATCCGACGGTTTCCCCACCTATAACTTTGCCAACGTGATCGACGATCACCTGATGGAGATCACCCACGTGGTGCGCGGCAGCGAATATCTGTCTTCCACACCGAAGTACAATCTGCTGTATGAGGCCTATGGCTGGCAGATTCCCACGTATGTGCATCTGCCGCTGATCAAGGGCAGAAACGCCGACGGTACCGCGTCAAAGCTCTCGAAGCGCCACGGCTCCACCGGCTTTGCCGATCTGGTCAGGGAAGGCTATCTGCCTGAGGCGATCATCAACTATATTGCCCTTTTGGGCTGGTGCCCCAAAGACAACGAGGAAAAAATGGACATGCAGGGGCTGATCGAGCGTTTTTCGATCGAAGGAATCAGCAAGTCGCCTGCCATTTTTGACTACGACAAGCTGACCTGGCTCAACGGGGAGTATCTGCGTGCCATGACGCCGGAGCAGTTTACGGAGTATGCGATGCCGTATTATCG
>JAEXDU010000227.1 GCA_023401495.1 Bacillota bacterium | reverse complement strand
CCCACAACAGAACCCGTCAGGCTGTTGACGCCGCCGAAGAACACCATGATGACCCAGTCCGCGCTCTTTTTCCAGCCGAAAATGGTCGGGTCCACATAAGTAATGAAGAACGCATACAGACAGCCGCTGAATGCCGTAACCGCCACGCTGAGCAGGAACGCGTTCATCTTGATTTTCGGTACATTGATGCCCATGGCCTTGGCAGCCAGCTCATCGCCGCGCACCGCAATACACTGGCGGCCGTATTTGCTGGTCTTGAACCAGCTGACAATCGCGATTGCCGCAATGGCCGAAACCAGAGCGAGCAGGAAGGTTGTTTTTCTGGGAATTCCGATAAACCCGGAGGCGCCGCCGGTCAGCTTGGTCGCTCTGTTGAGCAGGGCGGTGATCGCTTCACCGAAGCCGAGCGTGACGAGCGAAATATAGTCGCGGCGCAGACGAACCGTCGGAAAGCCTACCAGGTAGCCGATCACCACCGCGATCAGCACCGCCAGAATACAGGCCAGCCAGAACGGAAAGCCGCATTTTACCACCAGAATACCCGAGGCATAGGAGCCAACCGCCATAAAGGCCGCCTGGCCAAGGCTGAACATACCGGTCAGGCCGGTGAGTACATAAACACCGCAGACCGCAACGACCGTAATCAAAATCTGAGTCAGAATCGAAAGATATAAAGTCATGCCGGCCCCCCCTATGCCTTTTCCTGAATATTCGAGCCTGCAATGCCGCTGGGGCGTACCAGCAGGAATACGAGCATGAGCAGGAATGTAAATACCGGCGTATACCCAGAGCCCACAAGGCTGATGAGGATGGTTTCCATAAAGCCGAGCAGAACCGCGCCGATGATTGCGCCGGTCAAAGAGCCGAGGCCGCCGATGACCGATGCGATAAAGCCTTTGACAACAAGGCTGCCGAGCGTGGGATACAGCGTGTAGTTGATGCCGAGGAACACGCCCGCCAGACCGGCCAGCGCACCCGAAACGATGAAGGTGAACTGAATGGTGCGGGTCACGTTGATGCCCATCAGGCTTGCGGTATCCCGGTCAAAGCTGACGCTGCGAAGGCCGCGTCCCTGACGGGTCTTCTGTAGAATATAAGCAAGTATCAACAGCGTGATCACACTGCAAAAAAACATCAGCAGGTCCGATGTGGAGATGACCACGCCCCCGAACTTAATGGTCGAATTTTGAAAAAACTGCGGGTAGTTGTAAAAGTTTGCTCCAACCTTTACCGTTATGATCCCCTCAAACATGGTTCCCAGTGTAATAGAGGATACGAAAAAGTAAACGGGAGAAGAGTTGTTTAAGGTGATGCGCCGAAACGCAACGAATTCTCCCGCCAGCGCAACCAGAGCGCCGGTCACGACTGCCACCAATATGGTGGGAACCAGCCCCAGCCCGCTTTGCGCTGCGACGAAATACCCGGAAAAAGCGCTCAGGGTCATTAATGCACCGTGCGAAAAGTTTGAAAACTTCAGCACATTGAAAATCAAAGAAAATCCGGTGGCGATCAGGGCATAAACAGAGCCGGTCGCCAATCCGTTGACAATGATCTGCAGTGACACGGGATGTCCTCCTTTCATATGGGGATTCCTTCAGAGCGAAGGAATCCCCATCCTAATGAATAGCCTATTCGGTAATCAGGCAGCGAATTTCTGCAGGAATTTCGGAGTCGTTCCCTCATAGGTGAACATGAACATCTCCATGCTCTTTGTCATATGAGTCTTGGGATCGATCGAGATATTGCCGGTCATGCCAGCATAATCGGTGATGTTCTCCAGAGCGGTGCGGATCTTCGCAGGATCGCTGGTGCCGTTTTCTTTCAGAACCTTTGCAGCGATATTGACGATATCGTAGCCGAGGAAGAACTTGTTGGTTGCTTCAACACCGGTCTTTTCTTTTACCGTCTTGATCATGTCCTGCAGAGCCTGAGTGGTATCGTCGATGTTGTTGATATAGTACACGCCGTCGCAGCTGGTGCCCATCATGGTGTTGAAGGGCGGGCAGGCGTCGAGGCCGCAGATCAAAGCGCCTTCATAGCCGAGCGCGCGGGCCGCTGTGGTGATGTTAACGAGATCTTTGGTGTAGTTGGGAACAAAGATCGCATCGACATTTGCTTTTACGATCGGGGAAAGCAGGGTTTTGAAGTCGGTGTCGTTCGCGTTGTAGGCTACCTGCAGATTCTTCGGAATCGTGCCGTTGGCGCCTTCAACAGTCTGAACGAACGGAGCCAGAAGGGAGGTGGAGTAAGAGTTGCTCTCGTTGTAAATTGCGCCGAAGGACTTAAAGCCGTTTTCGATCGCATACTTTGCCATGATGGCGCCCTGCTGATCCGCATTGGGCTGGAAGGTGAACATGTTCTTATAGGGGGTGCCGTCCTGCTTGAGCTGGGCGTTCTTATCCATCGCCAGGCCCATGACCGGCACATCATACTGCTCACTGATCTCTTTGATCGCCAGCGCGATGTTCGCAACAGGCGGGCCAACAATAACGCTTACCTTGTCAACGGTAACAGCCTTGGTGAAGGCGTTTACGGCTTCAGTAACGTCACCCTTGGTGTCGTAGCTGTTCATTTTGATCTTCTTGCCGTCAATGCCGCCATTTTCGTTGATTTCGTCAACAGCCCATTGAGCACCGGCCTGAACCATCTGGCCCAGAGAAGAAGTCGGCCCTGTGACGTCCTGGAGACAGCCAATCAAGATCTCTCCTCCCTGATTCGATGAGGACCCGGAAGAGGTGGACGGGCTGCTGCAAGCCGTCGCGCTCAGTCCCATAGCAATAGCCATGAGAAATGCGAGTACTTTTTTCATTTCGATTTCCTCCTTAAATTTATGTACTGTCCTGCGGGTGCAGGCAATAACCATTGTGAAAACGTTTTTACATTGGTGTCGCATCAATAAAATAGAATAATTAGTGATAATCTTTAAATAAAACGATGAATTTTAAGTGTATATTACCATCTGTGTTCACATCTTGTCAATCTTGAAATCGTTTTTTCCCCGTTTTATATAAATATAGATATGAAAAGGTTTGCAGAATACCGATTGCTTTGAATAGTTCACTAATTTTATTTATGATTTCTGTGCTTTATGCTGTATATTTCATATGAAAACCTTTGCAGAAAATCCCTTTTTCCGTTCGCTTACCGTCAAAACAGGCGTATTTGACCATAAACCATAGCCTTTCCCCCTCTTCCATTTTTTCCCCGGGAAACAGAAATCATACACTTTTTCCTCTGAGAAAGCTTTTTCTGACCACGGCAGACAGAAAACCGCCCGCCATTTGCCGAGCCAGCGAGTGAAAACGAAGCAGAAATAAAGAGAGTGTTCTATGCTTTGCACAGAACACTCTCTTTATTTTCAATCGGAGGACAAATGAAAGTCAGCCCCGGTCCACCAGAATCCCCCAAAGGCCGATGAGATCCGCCGCCTGGAACGGGGTAATCACCACGCCTTTCAGCTCTTCCGCCGTGGACGATACGATCGGCCTGGCCAGCTCATCCGTCGTCAAATTCACACCGGCCAAAAGCGTTCGGAAAAAATTATTTTTGATCAGCCTGGATTCCGTAATCGAAAAGTTTTTCAGCTTTGCCTCGGACAAAGAGCCTTCCGTAAAATCCACGCGGTGAAACCGCACATCCGTGATCCTTGTCTGATCGAAGCTGGAATAAGAAAGCAGCGTCTGCTCAAAAACAGTTTGCCGCAGCACCGAATCGTTCCAATTCGCGCCGACGCATTTGCAGTCGATCCATCGGCAGCGCTCAAAAAAAGCGCCGCTGAAATCGCTGTTTGAAAAATCGCAGGACTGAAAAACAACGTCGGTAAACGAAGCGTTCTCAAAGCTGCAATTGTGAAACGTACTGTTTTCCACGATACTGGCCCGCAGATCCAAACGGGAAAAATCACTGCCGTCGGCCCGCACTCCGCCGCACCGGGCGGCGGTGAGCGGCGTTTCCTCCTCCAGATAGCGCAAAATGACAGTGGCAAAATCCTCTATGTACAAAAGCTCCTTTGCCAGCTTTGGTTCTGCTATTTCCATATGTTTTCCCTCTTTCTTCCGTTTTTAAAAACCTGATTGGCAATATACAAGCCGCTGTATCTGACAAAATCACAGTACAGAAAAATACCGGCTCGTATCAAAACGACACCGGTATTGCGCTTTGTTTTCCTGTTTTAGTAGGCTGCGCTCAAAGGATTCAGCACACCGTAATTTTTGTTTTCCATATCGTCAATAAACGAAATCGCTTTGCCGGCCCCCACTGCCACGCAGTTTTCGGGAGTTTCCGGCACAAAGACCTTCATCTTCGTTTTCTTGCTGATCAGCGTGTCAAAGCCGTAAAGCAGCGCGGAACCGCCGGTAAGGATGATACCATCGGTGTCGATGTCGCCCATCAGCTCGGGCGGCGTTTTCTCCAGAACCTCCTGCGCGGTGCGGATGATCTGCATTGCCGGCTCGAGGAGCGCTTCCAGCACTTCGTCGCAACTGATGTCTGCCCACTGGGGAAGCCCAGTGAGCATATTGCGCCCTTTCACGCGGTGCGTGACGATCTCTTTGCGTGGATACACGCAGCCGATCGCCATTTTGGCTTCCTCCGCCATGCGACTGCCGATCAGCAGATTGTACTTGCGGCGCACCATCTTGATGATCGCTTCGTCAAAGGCGTCGCCCGCCATTTTGATGGACCGGGCAATCGCGACGCCGCTGAGCGAAATCACGCCCATATCTGTGGTGCCACCGCCAATGTCGATCACAAAGCAGCCGTGGGGAACGGAAATATCGACCCCGGCTCCCATCGCCGCCGCAACCGGCTCTTCGATCAGGCAGATCTTGCGCACGCCTGCCGCGCTGATCGCGTCGACCACCGCACGCTTTTCCACCTCTGTAATGCCGCAGGGCACGCTGACGACCACACGGGGCATCACCACCTTGCTGCCGTTGATCTTCTTTAAATAATGCTGAATCACGTACTGAGCCAGCGCAAAATCAGAAATAACGCCGTTGCACAGCGGATGCACCACCGCGATCTTCGAAGAGGTGCGCCCCACCATGGCGTAGGCCTCATGCCCGATCGCTACGATGTTATCTGTGTCCTGCTCATATGCCACAACGGATGGTTCATTCAGGATAATTCCCTTGCCATCCAAATATATTTTTACCGACGATGTTCCGAGATCAATTGCAATGTCTGTTCCAAGCACCGCTCAGGTCACCTGCCTTTATCGCATTTCTGCCGCGGGCTGATTTGCCCGCATACGGCAGATTTAATATATTATTATAGAACATTTTGCCCCTTTTTTCAACAGGAAATGGATTCCGGTTGTGTGGGGACACGGCACGCCGCAGCACAAAGCACCTCTCTTGCACCGGCGGCGTACAGCACCGCGGCACATTCGCCGAGCGTGGCGCCCGTTGTGAGAATGTCATCCACCAGCAGAATGCGTTGGTCTTCCACTCGACGAGCATCCGGAAGAATCCGGTACACGCCACGTACATTTTCACGGCGGTCTTTTTTGTGCAGCCGGTGCTGCTCCTGGTTTTCCACATGTTTTTCCAGCACGGTGAAATAAGGAAGCCCGGCCAGTGCGGCCAGCTCCCGGGCAATCAGCTCCGACTGGTTATAGCCGCGCTGGTGCAGCCTTTCCCGTGACAGCGGCACACTGACAACAAAATCCGCACGGGTGAGAAACGAGCTCTGCCGCAGCTGTGAAAAGATTCTTTGCGCGAAAAAATGAGCATGCTTTGACATGTTATGAAATTTGAAATCCAGCATCGCCTTTCGCAGCGGGCCGTTGTATGGATCGGGAGCGATGCAAACAAGAGTCTTCCCGGTTTGCGGCTCGATCATGCGCGTGCTCCAGTTTGCGGGTGAAAGCGCCTTCTCGCAGGTCTCGCAGCATTCACGACCGGGCGGCACTATTTTTCGGCAAAACAGACAGCGCGGCGGATAAAAAAATTCTAAAATGACATTCCACAGGCTTTTACATTTCATGCACGCTTTCCTCCGACAGGAACCAGCCCATCCCCGAATAGCGCAGCGTCTTTCGATTATTGTTGACCATGGCTTCGATCACCTGTTCCATGCCCACCAGAATCAAAAGCGATTTTGCGCGGGTGATGGCCGTGTAGAGCAGGTTGCGGTAATTCAGCTGCGACGGCCCGGTATACAGCGGGATGACCACCGCCTGAAATTCGTTGCCCTGGCTTTTGTGAACCGTCATGGCGTACGCCAGATCGAGCTCTGACGCGCTTTCGAGCGGATAAAGCACATAGCGGTCGTCCATCTGTACTGTGAGCGTACCGCCGCACTTATCGATTTCGAGCAGGATGCCGACGTCGCCGTTGTACACGCCCTCGCCGGTGCTTCCGTCCGGACGCTGCCAGGTCAGGTTATAATCGTTGCGTACCTGCATCACCTTGTCGCCCATGCGCAGGACAGCGCCGTTTACGTTGATCTCGCGTTTCTGCGGCCCGGGAGGATTCAGCGC
>JAEXDU010000220.1 GCA_023401495.1 Bacillota bacterium | reverse complement strand
TCAAAGACGGAGAGCCTGCGTATATCCGGGTGGGCCGCAACGCCGTAGAGGATGTTTACGAGGAGGGGAATGTTCCCTTTGCATTCAATCAAGCGACGTTGCTGCGCGACGGCACGGATGTGACGATCATTGCGTGCGGCGAGATGGTCACCGCGGCAAAGCAGGCGGGCGAGCTGTTGGAGCAGAAGGGCATTTCGGCCCGTGTGCTCGACATGTACTGTCTCAAGCCCATCGACCGGGAGGCGGTTTTAAAGGCCGCAAGGGAGACGCGGGGGATTGTGACGATCGAAGAGCACACCGCGTTCGGCGGGCTCGGCTCCTTGGTCAGCCAGATTGTCTGCGCGGAGCACCCTGTGCGGGTAAAGAGTCTCACGCTGCCGGATGAACCGGTCATCACCGGAAAATCGCAGCAGGTATTTGATTATTACGGCCTGAATGCCGAAGGCATTGTGAGGGCTGCGATGGAGTTGATCTGAAGATGCGGCAAACCTATTTGCTTGCGATAGACCAAAGCACTCAGGGCACGAAGGGGATGCTGTTCGACGCCGAAGGGAAACTGACCGCCCGGTGTGACCGCTCCCACGCGCAGCGGATCGACGACAAAGGCTGGGTGGAACACGACCCGGAGGAAATTTACCGCAATACTATCGCCGTTGTGCGCGATGTGGTGGAGCGGGCGGGGATCGACAAGAATCAGGTCGCGGCTGTCGGCATCAGCAATCAGCGCGAAACCGCCGTGGTGTGGGATCGCGAATCCGGCAGGCCGGTTTACAACGCCATTGTGTGGCAGTGCGCGCGCGGTGAGCAAATCTGTGAGGAAATCCGCGCGGCGGGCTATGCCGAGCGGGTTCGTGAGAGCACGGGGCTCCCGCTTTCGCCGTACTTTTCGGCGGCAAAGATCGCTTGGGTGCTTCGAAATGTGGACGGCGCGGAGGAGCGCGCCAGAGCCGGGGGCATCTGCTGCGGCACGGTGGACAGCTGGCTTTTGTACCGCCTGACCGGCGGAAAGACCTATGCCACCGATTATTCCAACGCGTCGCGTACGCAGCTGTTTAACATTCGCGCCCTTTCGTGGGACCTGGAGCTCTGTATGCTGTTCGGCATCCCGCTGGACTGCATGGCGCAGATTCGAGGCTCTGACGAATGGTACGGGGATACGGATTTCGAAGGCTTTTTCGATCATCCCATTCCCATTCTTGCGGTGCTGGGCGATTCCCACGGCGCGCTGTTCGGGCAGGACTGCCGGGAGCCGGGACTGGTCAAGGCGACCTACGGCACGGGCTCTTCCGTGATGCTGAACACGGGCGACGATCTCATCGTGAGCCAAAACGGGCTGGTCACCTCGCTTGCGTGGTGTATGCACGGCAAGGTGCAGTATGTGCTGGAGGGAAATATCAATTACACGGGTTCGGTCATCAGCTGGCTGAAAAACGACCTCCAGCTGGTGCAGACGGTGCAGCAGGCCCATGAGCTGGCCGCTGCCGCGAATCCACTCGACCAAACCTATTTTGTCCCCGCGTTCACGGGATTGGGCGCGCCGTATTGGGACAGCGCCGCGACCGGACTGTTTACGGGCATTACCCGCCTGACCGGCCGGGCCGAGATGGTCAGGGCCGGGGTGGACTGCATCGCCTATCAGGTGGCGGATATCGTGAACCTGATGCGCGAGGAATCGGGCCTTGCCATCCGCGAGCTGCGGGTAGACGGTGGGCCGACGGAGAGTGCCTATTTGATGCAGCGCCAGAGCGATATTTTGGGTATCCCCGTCTGTGTGCCCCAGTGGCAGGAGCTTTCGGGGATGGGCGCGGCCTATGCCGCCGGAATTTCAGCAGGAGTTTATGATCAGGCGGCGATTTTCTCCTGTATGGAACGCACGGCTTATGAGCGCAGAATGCCGGCCGGGCAAAGCGAAGAGCTGTACCGGGGCTGGAAGCATGCCGTACAAACGGCACTGAATCACGGATAGAAGACCAACGGGAAATTTGGGGTCCTGTGGTCTCTATTGGGGCAGGCCGGAAAAGAGCACGGCAAGCCCCGAATATATTACAAAAACTGGGAGGAAACAAAATGAAGCACACAAGGAAACTGACAGCAGGTCTTTTGGCCATCGCAATGGCAGCGAGTATGGCAGGCTGCGGCGGAAACAACGCAAGTTCCGCGGCGCCGGCGTCCAGCACACCGGCTTCTTCTGCAGCTGAGGCAGCAAAGCCGCTCACCGGCGGCGGATCAAAAATCATGTACATCATTACTCCCTCGCACTCGAATCCTTTCTTTAAGACAGAGGCGGAGTCCGCTTCCGCCAAAGCAAAAGAGCTTGGCTATGAGGTAAAGGTTGTTTCTCACGATGACGACGCGACCAAGCAGGCCGAACTGTTCGACAATGCCATTGCCGATAAGGCCGCTGCGATCATTTGTGACAACGCCGGCGCCGATGCGACCGTTGCGGCAGTCAAGAAAGCCCGTGACAACAATATTCCCACCTTCCTGATTGACCGCGAAATCAATGAATCCGGCGTGGCGATCTCTCAGATCGTAGCGAACAACTACCAGGGCGCCAAGGCCATTGCGGAAAAATTTGTTGAGGCCATGGGTGAGAAGGGCGAATATGCCGAGCTGCTCGGCAAAGAGTCCGATACCAACGCAGGCGTGCGTTCCAGCGCATTCCACGAGATCATCGACCAGTATCCCGACATGAAGATGGTTGCACAGCAGACCGCAAACTGGGAGCAGACCGAAGCCTACCAGAAGGTAGAAACCATTCTGCAGTCTTACCCCAACATTAAAGGCATCGTCTGCGGCAACGACACCATGGCGGTCGGCGCGGCTGCGGCCATTAAAGCGGCTGGTCTGAAGGATATTGCGATTGTCGGCGTTGACGGCTCCGACGAAGCGGCGGAACAGATCAAATCGGGCAACATGGTCGGTACAGCGCTGCAGCAGGCGGCTCTGATCGCCGAGATGGGCGCAGAGCAGGCAGACCAGTACCTGAAGAACGGCAGCACCGGCAAGGATGAGAAGCAGCTCGTAGACTGCATCGCTATCACCAAAGACAACGTAGATAAACTGAAGAACTTCGTATATTCCGGCTGATATCGCAAGCACATTTTAGAACCGGGGGCTTTGGCGGGGCGCCAAAGCCCCAAAGAGAAGATGTTTTAACGAAGTCTGCCATAAAAGATTGATTGAGCAGAAAGCACAAGATTTGATGGGTGAGGATAAGGAGAAGGGTAAAAGAGCAAGCTCTCCCTTATCCTCACTGATTTTAAAGGGGTATGTAACTTGGAAAACAAAAGCCTATAAAGGGCTTTCAGCGATATTTCAGAAATGGGGAGTGCAAGTTGAAAAAGCGATTAGTCGCACTGCTTTTGGTTTTGGCGTTTGCAGCATCCTCCCTGACAGGCTGCGTAAAAGTGGTGAAAATCGGGGAAGAGGGCAAGCTGACAGGGGAAGTCGCCTTTAACGCGGACAGTGACGTGGAAAGCATCTGGCAGTCGAAAGCGGTACCGGAGCTGACGGAGAAAGCGGTGGACCTGAATACGTTCCTGACGGAATCCAAAGGGGACCTTAAAACTCTGGCGGACCAATACGGAAAATATTCCATGGGAACCTCCGGCGAGCTGAACTATGTGGTAAAGGGAACCGCCGAGGTGGTAAAGGTGGACCAGACGAAGAAGGCCGGCGTGATGGATGTCAAGCTTCAGGGCTATGACGGCCCCGAAATCATTCAGCTGCAGATCGGTTCGGTATTCAAGGGTTCCGCCGTGCGCGATTCTTTGAACTTTATCAAGTACGAGGATTACAAGAATCAGGTGCAGTGGGCCAATGTGTCCCAGAGCATCCACACGGTGATTCAAAAGCAGGTGCTCGACCCGCTGAACGTAGCGTCCCTTACCGGAAAAACCGTGGAATTCGTCGGGTGCTTTACTGTGGACGGCAACGACAAGCTGCTCATCACCCCAGTGCAGATGACAGTGAAATAGGGGGTCACAGCATGGATAATCAAGAGGTCTGCCTCAGGGCGGAGCACATCTGTAAGATCTACCCCGGCACCAAGGCGCTGGACGATGTGTCGTTTCAAGTGCTCAGGGGCAAGGTGAACGTGCTGATCGGCGAAAACGGAGCGGGAAAATCCACACTGATGAAAATCATCGCGGGCATTGAGCAGCCCAGCTCCGGCAAGCTGTACATGGATGATCAGGAGGTTTCCTTTCGGGATACCACCGAGGCCCGCGCGCACGGGATCGGAATCATTCATCAGGAGCTGAGCCTGTTCCCCAATCTGAACATTTATCAGAATATCTTTATGTCGCGCGAAAAAACAAAGCATCGCATCCGGCTTGACAATGCCCAGCACGCAGAGCTCACCGAAAAGGTGCTGCAGCGCCTGGAGCACCCTATTCCGCCGGAAACGCTGGTGGGCAACCTGCGCGTGGGGCAGCAGCAGATCATTGAAATTGCCCGCAACCTGATTCAGGATGACCTGAAAATTTTGATTATGGATGAGCCCACCTCGTCGCTTTCGGCGCAGGAGGTGCAGATTCTGTTCAAGATCATGCGCGAGCTGACCGCCGAGGGCATTTCGATCGTGTACATATCGCATCGTCTCGAAGAAATTTTGCAGATCGGCGACCACGTTACCATTCTGCGCGACGGGAAGTACGTTGCGGACGAAGAGGTTGCGAACATCACTGTGCCGTGGATCGTCAAGCGGATGGTCGGCGAGGAAAAGGGCTACGCCCACCGCGAGCGGAATGTGGATTGGAGCGAAGTCCCCACCGTGCTGGAGGTTCGCGACATCACCCTGCCGAAAAGCGGAGGCGGCTATTTGCTTGACCACGTCGGCTTTCAGGTGAAAAAAGGAGAAATCCTCGGCATCTACGGGCTGCTCGGCGCGGGGCGTACGGAGCTGTTTGAGTGCATTATGGGTCTGCACCCCGAGCATACCGGCCAGGTACTGCTGGACGGGGAAGAAATCAAGGTCGACAGCGTGGCTGGGCAGATTCACCGGGGCTTTGCGCTTGTGCCGGAGGACCGCCAGCGCGAGGGTCTGGTGCAGACGCTGAATATTGCGAAGAATATTTCCCTCTCCAGCCTGAAAGCCTGTACGAAAGGGATTTTTCTGGATAAGAAGACAGAAGACAAACAGGTGGAACGACAGATCAGGGATATTCATATTAAGGTTGCGGATAAGCGCCTGCCCATCTTGTCGCTTTCGGGCGGCAACCAGCAAAAGGTGGTCATCGGCAAGGGAATTCTGACAGACCCCAAAATACTGCTGATGGATGAACCCAGCCGCGGAATCGATGTCGGCGCGAAGGCAGAGGTGTTCGATATCATCAATCAGTACGCGGAGCAGGGCCTGACCATCCTCGTGATTTCTTCTGAGCTGAAAGAAATTCTGGCGATCGCCGACCGGATTATCGTGCTTTCGAACGGAAAGAAGACGGCTGAGCTGGCCGGGGATGAAATTACGGAAGATCATCTTGTGATGGCGTCCTATCAGGGGCATCATTTGCAGGCATCGGGAACATAAAGGGGAGAATGCTGGTATGAAAAAGAATCAATCCAATCATGGGCTCGCGATGACGCTGCTGAAGGGCCGAACCTTCATCGTGCTGATTGTCCTGCTGATTTTCTTCAGCTTTGCGGCGCCCAACTTCTTTTCGCAGAATACGATGCTTCTGATTGCGAAGCATGTGGCCCTGTACGGGATTCTGGCGATCGGTATGACCTACGTCATCATCACGGGCGGCATCGACCTTTCGGTTGGCGCGGTGGTCGGTTTGGCCGGTATGGTGGCGGGCGGCCTGATCAACAAGGGCCTTACGCTGCCGATGTTCGGCGTCACGCTGTATTTTGATGTACCGCTCATCGTGCTGATCACCATTGTGGTGGGCGCTTTGGTCGGCTGGGTGAACGGCATTGTGATCACCCGGTTCAATGTCGCCCCGTTTATCGCCACTCTGGGCATGATGTATGTGGCGCGCGGTCTTGCAATGCTGCATTCAAACGGCGCTACCTATTCCAATATCGTCGGCAAGCCGGCGCTTGGCAACACGGGCTATGATTTCTTCGGCAGCAATATTATGGGCATCCCGGTCGGCGCGATCATTCTGGTGATCATCGCGGTCATCACCGCGATCCTATTGAAATTCACGCCCTTCGGCTGGCATGTGTTTGCGATCGGCGGCAATGAAAAGGCCGCAAAGCTTTCGGGCATCAAAGTCAACCGAGTCAAAATCATGGTTTACATTTTGTCCGGCGTCTGCGCGGCGATCGTCGGCATCATCAATTCCGCGCAGCTGGTGGCAGCACACCCCGCCTCCGGCGAATCGTGGGAAATGAACGCCATCGCGGCGGCGGTTCTGGGCGGAACCTCTATGGCCGGCGGCATCGGCGGTATCGGCGGCACCATCGTGGGTGCATTCGTCATCGGCGTCATCAACGACGGCATGGTCATGTGCGGCGTTTCAGAGTTTTGGCAGATGGTCATTAAGGGCCTTGTGATCGTGTTTGCGGTCGTTATCGACCAGTTCCAGCGGAACCTGCAGGCGAAAATGGCGCTTCAGGCGAGAGGCGAGGAAAAAGAAACGGCGGCTTCCAATCCGGGAGGGAATTTGGCATGAAAAAAACGGGTATTTTGAACGCCCAGCTGGCGGGATATATCGCCGGGCTGGGGCATAAGGAGCGTTTTTTGATCGGCGACGCGGGGATGCCGGTTCCGAAAGGGATTCCGGTTGTTGACCTGGTGCTGTGCGGCGGAATCCCCACCTTTCAGCAGGTAGTGGACGCCGTGCTGAATGAAACGGTAGTGGAGGGCTATACCTTTGCCGCAGAGGCGGAGGAGAAGAACCCCGACATGGTGGCGTATGTGCGCGGCAAGCTTTTGGGGATTCCCGAACAGACGATTCCGCACGATGAGCTGAAGCGCCAGACGGACAACATCAAGTTTGCCGTGCGCACCGGCGAGTTCACGCCGTATTCCAATCTGATTTTACAGGCGGGCGTGGCGTTCCCCGATTAAAGGAGCCTTTCTATGAAGATACTCAATTTCGGTTCTCTGAATTACGATTATGTGTATTCGGTCGACCATATCCTGCTGCCGGGAGAAACCTCCGCCGCATGGCGGATGGAAACCTTTATCGGCGGCAAGGGCCTGAATCAGTCGGTGGCGCTGGTCCGCGCGGGGGCCGAGGTGTGGCATGCCGGGCAGGTAGGCGAGGAAGGCGGGCAGCTTCTTACGATGTGCCGCGAAAACGGTGTGAATACCGAATATATTCGTCAGGTACCGGGCAAAAGCGGCCACACGGTGATTCAGGTAGATAAGCGGGGTCAGAATAACATCTTGCTGTTCGGCGGAGCCAACCGCAGTATTCCGCAGGACTTTGCCGACGAGGTGCTGGCTGCATTCGGCGAGGGCGACCTTCTGCTGCTGCAGAATGAGATCAACGGGATTCCCCGCCTGATTGAGAATGCCCACGCACGCGGTATGCGGATTGTTTTGAATCCCTCCCCGTATGATGAGGTGATCAGCGAGTGTGACCTCTCCAAGGTATCCATCCTGCTGGTCAATGAAATCGAGGGCTGGCAGATCAGCGGGCAGCGGGAACCCGACGCGATTCTGGAGGTTCTGGCACGCCGATATCCCGTGCTGGCGGTCGTGCTGACGCTGGGCAGCCAGGGCGTGGTTTATCAACATCAAAGCGAACGCTTTTCGCACGGGATTTACCCTGTGCCGGTGGTGGATACCACCGCGGCGGGCGATACCTTTACCGGTTACTTCCTGGCCGGGATGACCCGCGGCCTGAGCGTGCCGCAGTCGCTGGAGCTGGCTTCGAAGGCTTCCTCTATTGCGGTTACCCGGCACGGGGCCGCACCGTCGATCCCCTTGCTGCGGGAAGTAGAAAGTTACGCTTTTTGACACTCTTTTTTGTGATTCTCATATTCCTCCTGAACGGCCCAAAGCATACTGGATGCGATGGGCCGTTCCTTTTTGATGTGAATCCACGATGCAAAGGTGAAAACAGTGATTTTTCTCCGCCTTTGATTAGGGAAAATTAACGAATGGATTCATTATCTTTATAAGAAATTACTACATGGACATTTTTCACATAAATGGAAAATTTTTTCTCCTCTCTACTATAATAAATGAAAAAGGAGGGGGAAAAGATGAAATTTGGTCGAAAAAGCTCCGTTCTGGTCGTACTGACGTTGGCTGCCGCCCTGCTGCTTACGGCGATTGGTACACACTCCATTTTTGCGAGGGCCTCTGCCGCGGCGGTGTCTGTGACGCTCCCCTCCGGTTTCTCGAATCCGGAAGGGGTGGAGCTGCTGTCTGCCGGGGAGGATCATTTTCTGCTCTGCGGAACCGAGGAAAAGCGATCGTTTGTCCTGCTGCTGGATGAAAACGGACAGGTGATCGATCAGGCCACCGTTTCAGCCCACATGGCTTACCCCTTGTATCGTGAGGGAAATCTTTCACTGGTTTGTCCCTATCGGGGTACCAGCGAGGATGAGTTTGGCGTGGGTGTTTATACCTATACGGTTCGGCGTGATCGGCTGGATACAAAGCTCTTTATCGATCTTCCCCAGATTTATGTAGAGGAACGCAATGATTTTGATGTGGACTCCGCGGGGCGGTATTACGCGCTCCATACCCCAATGGAGGAAACAATCCTGCTCTTCGATTTTTCAGGCTGGCTGCTGAATCAGATCTCCTCGTCGCGCGGGGAGTTTACCTCCCTGGCGGTATCGCCGGACGATGTGCTTTATACATTATATTCTGATGAAAGTAAGCTGGGTGTGAAGGTTCTGCCCGATTCCATACGGGAGGAGACGCAGCTCGGGGAGCCATCGCTCTTTGCCAGTGAAATTCCGCGGGGCGGCTTCCGTTTCTTAAGTGAAAGAATTTTGATCGATGAATCCGGTGATCTGTACGACGTGCAGCCCGACACGCATCTGTTCAGCCGCTCGACGGAAACAGGCGGAGACCTTAACTGTGCCGCCGCGCTTTCTACCGGCCGGGTTTTGGTTAAAACGGGGGATTTCCGTGCTGACGCGTTTGAAAATGGCGAACGCATCGGCGCCTATGGGTTCGGCAGAGAGCTGATCTCTCTGGCTTCGGACGGGGATCGCGCGGCCGCGGTGGTACATGGTGAGGATGGCTGGTATTTTGTTCCGGTGACGGACGACCTGCTGGAAGAGCCCGATGATTCTTCGCAGGAAGAAAGCAGTGAGGAAAGCTCCTCGCAGGCCGGGGAGTCCTCGTCTTCTGAAGAATCTTCCCAGCCATCCTCCGGTTCTGACCAGACTACAGAGATTTTCAGTCTCAGTGAAGCAGTTCGAATTGACCGCAGCGCGCAAAAAATCTATTTGCCTGCAAATACTACGTATGCGGCGCTCAAAAACATGCTGCGGGTGCAGAATGGAACGCTGGAGGCGCAGAA
This sequence comes from Bacillota bacterium, assembly GCA_023401495.1. GTDB lineage: Bacteria > Bacillota > Clostridia > Oscillospirales > Acutalibacteraceae > Faecalispora. The sequence continues at coordinate 663 of JAEXDU010000220.1, read as the reverse complement.
GCCGAACGGCGTGCCGCTTGTGAGCGGCTATGTGATGACGGGAGCGGTGCTGCTTGCCAAAAACGGAAGCGGAGAAGTGACGGATGGCCTTACCGCGATCGTGCCCGGCGACCTGAGCGGCACGGGGCGCCTGACGCAGACCGACAGCAAGCTGCTGTACCGTGTGCTGAATGGTACGGCAGAACTGGATGAGGCGTCGTTTTCCGCGGCGGACCTGGACGGCGACGGGCAGCTGACAACGGCGGACCTGCTGATCCTGAAAAAAGAATTGAATAAATCCCCTTGACATTTGCTCTTTTTCAGATAAAAATAAAATAATACAGTTTAAAATGGTGTTAACTTCATCCCCAATGGAGTTGGGGATGAAGTCGCCGTTTTTTGGTGATAAGCTGAATCATGGTAAGAGGAAACAAAACGATACCAATTTTTAGGAGATCAGCAGTATGTCAAGTATTGAGACAAGGGATTTATTTGATCTGACGCATACGATGGCGGCTCCGTTTCTGCGGGACTGTCGGTATCCCTGGCAGGCGTTTCCCCAGATCAGCGGGTGGATCCGCGAGCTGGGCACGGCGCTTTCAGCGGAAGAATACGAACAGCGCGGGGAAGACGTTTGGGTTGCGCGCAGCGCCAAGGTGGCCCCTACGGCTTACATCGCGGGGC
>JAEXDU010000213.1 GCA_023401495.1 Bacillota bacterium | reverse complement strand
CAAATTCCCGGAGTTTACCGAGCCGGACGAATCGTACCACGGCATTACTTATGTGGGTAATTACGGCAAGGCCGCATACATTATAAAGGCTAGAATGCAGCTGATGCGCGACTATGGCGCCTACCCGGCGGCAAACTCCGCGTTCCTTTTGAACCTCGGCCTCGAAACGCTCGCCGTGCGTATGGAGCGCTACTGCAAAAATGCGCTGGAAGTGGCAAACTATCTCGCGGCCTCCGACAAAATTGAAAAGGTGATCTACCCTGGGCTGGAGAGCGACAAATATTACCCGCTTGCGAAGAAGTACCTGAAGGGAACGAGTGGCGTAATTACGTTCATCATCAAGGGCGGCAAGGACAACGCTGTCAAATTTATGGATGGCCTGAAACTCGCTTCCATTGAAGTGCATGTGGCGGATATCCGCACCTGCGTGTTGCACCCCGCCAGCGCCACCCACCGCCAGCTGACCGAAGAGCAGCTGTTTGCCGCGGGCATCAATCCCGGTATGATCCGCTTCTCCGTCGGATTGGAAAGCGTTGAGGATATTATTGAAGATATTGAGCAGAGCCTGAGCAGAGTGTAAGCTCTGCTGTACCATACGTTTGCGGCGGACTGCCGCAGGCGGAACAGAGTAAAAGAAGCTTTTCAACATTTCTCACCAAAATGTTGAAAAGCTTCTTTCTTTATCCCATCCGGCCAAAGTTTTAGAAAATATTGGTTAATCCAGTTTCTACCCCGTCTGCAGCGGAAGAAACTCAATTCTCTGTTTTTGTTCACAGAAGCTTCCCCGGCGGGCAAAGCTTCGCTTATTTTACTTGCAGCGCCTGACGAATCCGATCGATCAGCTCCGCATTCTTTTTCTCATCAAAATAAACCTGACCGAGGTTCATGGCGAACGTTCCGCCCCATTCGGCGCCGTCGCGGTACTTCGGCACCAGATGAAAATGCAGGTGATGCCCGGTATCTCCATACGCGCCGTAATTGATCTTCTCGGGGTGAAACACCTCATGCAGCACCTTTGCCACACGGTTGACCTCGGCAAAATAGGCGTTTCTCTCTTCGTCCGAAAGTTCTACCATCTCACTCACATGCTTTTTATGGGCCACGACCACCCTTCCCTCGTGGCTCTGCTCTTTAAACAAATACACCTTCGAGGCTTCCAGCTCGCAGATCTTGATTCCGAACTTGTCCAGCAGTTCGCCTTCCACACAGTATGCGCACGTTGCATCCATTTGAATTGCTCCTTCTGTTTTGTATTGTAATACGGATCTCCCATAAAAAGCACTTACGATTTCTCCGCGTTTTTGGCGGGGAGAAGCCAATGCTTTTCCTCGCAGATTTACATCACGCCGCTTGAAAAAATTAAACCGTTTGAAAGTTTTTTCACTCTCGCCAAATCAGGCGGTTATTTCCTTTTTCGAATCAATTATAAATCGGAAGCAATCCCGCGTCAACTAAAATGCAATGATTCATTGGATTTTTTGCGGTGATTTCCGTTCATTCTTTTTTCTGCGCTTTCTCAAAGGCGGCCTGCATGGGGTGCGATTTTTCATACTGGTTGATCTGTGCCAGCAGCTCTGCGATCTGGCCGCCGACCATCTCTACCTCCTGATGGAACACCCGGGCCGAAACCCGGAGCGCCCCATGCCCGAGAATGATCATCTGCTCCATTCCGTCGGAGGTTGCAACGCGCACCCGGTACTGCTTGGCCAGCTCGTAGGTCGTTTTTTCAATATAGGCGTCGGCTGTTTCCGCTTGCTTGGTATATACCACGCTGATGTTGTGGTACCGCTGCACCTCGCCGGTATTGCGCGGAACACGGTAAGCGTCAAATACCAGGATCACCTCACATTTGCGGTAGCCCTGATAATTACTGAGCAAATCCATCAGCAGCTTGCGCGCCGTGTCCAGACTGTCCCGCGCCACCGCTTTCAGCTCGTCCCACGCGAAAATGATGTTGTAGCCGTCTACCAGCAGATATTCCGGCCCGGTCATGATCGGACGGATGGCTTCCCGCTTCGCGGCCTGCTCCGTGCCCTGCGAAAGCTGCTTCTGCGGCACAAACTCACGCCGTTTAACCGGGCCGTATGTCCGCTCAAAAATGGCCTGCAGCTCTTTGTCCTGCTCCAAAGCGCCGGTATAGGAAAGCGAGGGCCGTGCGGAGGACTCCGGAGCGCTCTCCGCCTGCCGATTCTCCTCGTGGGGGCGAATTTCGCTTTCTGCGTGCATGTAGTCCTGCACCCGATTCCAGGGGACGGAAAAACCCGCTCCGTGCGAACAGAAGATGGAATCCGCGGGCTGCTCCAGATCGCGCTCGGGGTCATAGCCGATGGCGGCGACTACCTCCTCCTGATCACGGCAAGGCTCGTACCCACGGAAAAAGCAGGCAAGCTTTCCCCGGCCCCGGGTGTAGGAGAGCACCTCGCGGCCATAATCACGCAGCCCTGCGACGGGGGCGCTGCCGGTGAGAAGCGTTAGCTCGCCGTCGGGCTCCGGGGGAGTACAGCTGCCGCCCATGCGCTGAATGTCCGTCATCGCGCGGCCCACGTTTTCGGCGGGCACCTCCAGCCGAAAATCGTACCACGGCTCCAAAAGGATGCTTTCGGCGCTCATCAGTCCCTGACGCACCGCACGGTAGGTGGCCTGACGAAAATCGCCGCCCTCTGTATGCTTGACATGCGCCCGGCCTGCCACAAGCGTAATGTTCAGGTCGGTAATGGGTGCGCCGGTCAGCACACCGCGGTGAACCCGCTCCTCCAGATGTGTCAGAACCAGCCGCTGCCAGCTTCTGTCGAGCTGATCCTCCGGACAGGCGCTCGAAAAATGCAGGCCGCTCCCCCGTCCGCCCGGCTCGAGCAGCAGATGCACCTCCGCATAGTGGCGCAGGGGCTCGTAATGCCCCACCCCCTCCACCGCGGCGGCGATGGTCTCTTTATACACGATGCTGCCGGAACCAAACTCCACCTGCAGGCCGAAGCGCTCGTCAATCAAGGTTTTTAAAATCTCGAGCTGCACCTCGCCCATCAGCTGCAGCGAAATCTCCCGCAGCTGTGCGTTCCACACCAGATGGAGCTGCGGGTCCTCTTCCTCCAAAGCGCTCAGCTTCTGCATCGCGCTGTGCGGATCGCAGCCCGGCGGTAAAATCACCTGGTAGGTCAGCATCGGCTCGAGTGCCGGGGCTTCGGACGCTCCTTCGACTCCGAGACCCTCCCCCGCGCGGGTTTGGCTCAGACCCGCCACGGCGCAGATCGTTCCGGCCGGCGCTTCGTCCACCGGCTGGAATTTCGCCCCTGAATAGATGCGGATTTGATCGATTTTCTCTTCCCAGTCCCCGCTTTTCAGCGGCATTTTCACCCGGAGGGTTCCCCCGGTCACCTTCAGATGCGTCAGGCGGTTCCCCTGCGCGTCGCGAGTGATTTTAAACACTCTGGCCGCGAATTCCTGCGGGTATTCGGGCAGCTGCGTGTAAAGCGTCAGCCCCCGCACCAGCTCATCCACACCGGAAAGGCGCAGCGCGGAACCGAAATAGCAGGGGAACACTTTGCGGCGGGCCACCAGTACGGCGGCCTCTGCATCGGAAAGCTCGCCCTGCTCCAGATACCGGCTCATCGCCTCTTCATCGCACACGGCGACATTCTCCATCCATGCGCCGCGGCTTTGATCCGCTCCGAAATCGACACAGCCCTCCGAAAGAGAGGTCTTCAGTTCACGCAGAAGCGCCTCGCGATCCGTACCGGACAAATCCATTTTATTGATGAACAGGAAGACGGGAATCCGGTAGCGGCTGAGCAGCCGCCAGAGCGTGCGGGTGTGGCTCTGCACGCCGTCTGATCCACTGATGACAAGAATGGCATAATCCAGCACCTGCAGCGTACGCTCCATTTCACTCGAGAAATCCACGTGGCCGGGCGTATCGAGCAGGGTGATTTCCAGATCATCCAGCGGCAGTACCGCCTGCTTTGAAAAGATAGTGATGCCACGTTCCCGCTCGAGCGCTTCCGTATCCAGAAACGCATTCTTATGGTCGACCCGGCCCAACTGCCGCAGCCGCCCACAGGTATAGAGCAGCCCTTCGGAAAGCGTCGTCTTCCCCGCGTCTACATGAGCTAAAATTCCAACAGCCAGTCTTTTCATTCCCGTTCCCCATTATCCCGATATCAATATCATAAATTTTAATTAAAAATAAGAGTGCTGATTTTCCTTCCGCTTTCAGCGGGGTGAAGAAATACTCATTTTAACTGCAAGCTCTTTTTCAGGCAAATCCACAGTGGAATTGCCGTGTTCTGTTTGCATTTCATACTAAGTTATCATACCATTTCACGGCGGGTGAATCAACAGCCGCAATACACATAAAAAAGGTGTCCCTGAACGCTTTGCAATCAGGGGCACCTTGCGGTTTTACTGATATTTCTTTGTCTGTGCCGAAAGCAGCGAACGCATGGAATCCACAAGATTTTGCGGCGCGACGATTTCGGCCTTTTCCCCAAACCGGAAAATCCAGCTCAAAAAGACCGGGCTGTTCGAGACCTCGACACAGATTTCAAAGGAATCGCCGCATTTGCGAAACGGAACCTCGGGCCCGAAGCGATCGATCACGGCGTTGACCAGGCTTTGATCAAACCGCAGCGTCGCGGTCACCAGCTCGCCGCTGTACATGCCGAACACCTGCTTGGTATGCTCGGCGACATCAAACTGCTTTTGATCGGGTTTCTCCGCTTCTTCGCCGCACACCGCGACCTGACTCATCCGGTCGACCCGGTAATGTGCAAAATCACCGTATTTGGTGCTGTAGCAAATCAGGTAATACTTGTCGTCGTCCCAGCAAAGCGCCATCGGACTCTGACAATAGCGTTCGCCGTCCTTGCGGTACACGCGCTCTTTGTCCGCATTGTAATCGAAATATTGAAAGCTGATTTTACGCCCTGAATTGATGGCGGCGTGAATGGCGTCGATATTGTAATAGATGCTTTCGTTGATGGTCTTGGGCCGGTTCGCCACATACACATGCCGCCAAAGCTGGCTGGCCAGCGGATTGCACGTCAGCGACGACAGCTTTTGAATCAGCTCTGTACTTTTCTTCGGTGTGATAAAGCGCGAGCTTTGCACGGCGTCTACCAGAAGCTTCAGCTCGGGCAGCTCAAATTCGCGCGCATCGATGTAGTAGCCGATGGTTCTGCTCCTCTGCGATTCCACATCCAGGCCATACTCACGCAGCAGCTCCAGATCGGCATAAACCGACTTTCGCTCGGCCTGAATCCCGTACTCCGCCAGCGCGGTGATCAGCTCCTGGATCGTCATGACATGGTCTGCGTCCGTGCGCTCCAAAAGAATCCGCATCAAATAGAGCAGCTTCTTTTTTTGATTTGATGAACTGGGCATAACGTCACTTCCTGATACTGTTAATCTATCCCCGGCCAAGCTCCGGTATGCAGAGTTCACTTCGAATCTGCGTGCGAGGGCAAAAGCTTGTTAGAATAAGGATACAACAGTATAACATATTTACCAGTATTTGGAAAATAGTATGGATGCCTCTGAACTATCATTTTTAAAAATCATTTCATAAAGTGCGGCTCTTCTGCTTTTCAGTGCTTTCTTTGACAAACACATAATGATCGCGTTCAGAAAGCTCTTTGCGGTAGGTATAGCCCAGGCGGTCAAAACCGCGGATGTCATCGGGACCGGCCACATTCTGTTCCGCCAGCCAGCGGACCATCTCCCCACGGGCCATTTTGCATATGGTACCCTTTTCAATCACCCTGCCGTCCTTCCACTCCCCGAAAGTGCAGGTGAGAAAACGCGCCGACTTCGGCAGATGGGGCAAAACGGCTTTGCTGTATTCTTTAGAAGCCAAATTCAAGATCAGGCCGGTTTCAGAACAAAGCTGCTGCGCCAGCCGCTTCCCCCAAAAGGCATACAGATCCTTCTGCCCGCCCGCTGAAAGCCGGGCCTGCATTTCCAGACGATAGGGTGTTACTCCATCGAAGGGGTGCAGCAAACCGTAAAAGCCCGATAGAATCCGCAGGTGCTCATTGATATATGCAAACTGCTCCCGTTCAAACACGCCGGGAGCCATGTATTGGTACTGAATCCCCTCGTACGATAAAATCGCGGGCGTCAGAGTATTGCGCAAATCCATCGACTGTATCCGCCTGTAATTGAGCTCGGCAATCGAATCGTTACAGCGCCACAGCGCTTTGAGGGACGCATAATTCATAGCGCGCAGACAGCCGAGAAGCGTTTCGGCCTGCTCCAAAAACTGCGGCATACTCTCATAGGGCAGGCTGTCGGTATCGATATTCATTTTTTTCGCGGGAGAAATGATAATTCTCATGGGGTCACATCCTTGTGCGTGTGCTGAACTGTGATTCCTGATCGATTATCAGGAACACCCTTAGTGTACCACGTTATAGGTTCTGTTGTATAGTTGTAGATAAGATAGTGGGGCCGCTATGACGCGCCCCCACTATCTTATCCTTTTTATGTTTCGAGTAAAAACACTTTTGCTTTATAGGGGCGCAGGGTTGATGGTATAAGCTTATTCGACCATCTATGCTATTGCGGATATCCCACTGTTGCCACCCTCTGGCGGATGGAATGGGATTTGACACGGTATTGACTGGATCAGCTCTGTGCACCGCTTGTGCTGATTACCCCGCGCAGCGCCCAGCGGTACTGCTCCTGCGAAGAAAACAGGGCCAGCTTTGCCTGATCCAGCGCGGCCTGCGCGCCGCTGAGTTCTGTCTGCGCGCTTTTCACGTCGATGCTTGAGGCTACCCCTACCGCATTTTGCAGCGTTACATTCTCGAGCGCCTTGGCTTTTGCATCATAGGCGGCCTGTGCGGAAGAAAGCTTCCCCTGTTTCTCCGCCACATCCGCATACACCCGGCTGAACGAGCTTTGAAATGTATTTAGGGCAAGGGTGTAATTCAGCGATGCCGCGCGGTAATCGTCCACCGTGGAATCCAGATCGGAGTCCTTGTTGTCTTTGGCGATATCCCTGGCCAGTTTCTTCTGCTTTAAGGTCCAGTTTTCCTCCTGCGCCGTCTGCCTGTCTTCCGTTTCGCTTATTGCAGAAGAAAAATTCGCGTCCGGTTCGGGCATGGAGGAGATGGAAAGGCTGTAGGAATCCGAATAGCCCAGCAGCACGCGTAGCTGATTCTTCACCGCCTGCATCTGGTTAAGCAGCGCGGTCATGCTGTCGTTCACAGTAAGCGACTGCTGCTTTGCGCTGAGCAGCTCCGCCTGCGTCATCAGCCCCAAGTCGGTTTTGAGCTGCGCGATTTTCAGCGTTTCATCCAGCAGCTTTTTTTGTCCACTCAGCTGCCTGCGCTCGGCGTCCAGCGAATGGTAGGTAACGTAAAGCTTCTGCGCCGCCACAACGATTTCATCTGCCGCGGCGTCCATTTGCAGCTTTGTCTGATCAATTGTGTCATCGCTGATTTCCAGCTGTTCCTCCTGCCCCTTCAGGATAGAAACGATGGCGTTGAGCGATGCGATGCTGCCCTGCAGCGAGGCGGCGGCTGCCTCCTGGCCCGGCAGACCGGCAACCGACTGGTAGGTCGTCTGCAGCTGGGCACTCAGATCCTGCAGCTGCTTTCTGCCCGCGGCGATCTCATCCTGCTTTTTCTCCGCTGCATCGTTGCTTTCCAGGCTGTCCAGTGTTTTCTGGTTGGCCAGAATGGTCTGATTGGCAGAGCGCACGGTCGATTCCACATTTGCATAGGTGACCCGCAGCGTTTGCGGTTCAGCAGTTTGTGCGAACGCCAACGGAGCGCCGCCCAGCAGCAGAACCGATAACAGCCCCGCGGCTATTTTTTGCAGTTTCATCTGGATTCCTCCCCTGATTGGATTGCGATTTCGTTTGATAAGCCCTGAATTTCTTCCCCGCCAAAGGCGAAGAACATTTCTGTTTTTGAGCATGTAACTTTTCAAAAAAATAAAAGATATGTTGTCATGTGATATTTGCATACTTCTTCCCGCCGCAGACGGGGAAAAAATGCCTATTCTATTTTTTAATGTAAACATCCGCTGTGTAGCCGGGCTTGAGCAGACGCTCCGGGTCGTTTGGCTTTACGATGACCCGCACGACCCGACGGCCGTCCTTTTCTATGGCAAGGTCGGGGATTTGCGTCACGGTGCCGGTCAGCGAGGTGCCCGGCGCGCTGGTCGGCACGATCCGCACGGTTTTGCCCACCTGCACGCTGCCGATAAACTCTTCGTCCACCTCCGCACTGACGGTGATAGAATCCGCATCGATCAACTGCAATACCTTGGTCGGCGCTCCCTGCGCCCCAAGGTGTGACGCTTCACTGACCGCAATATTCCGCACGATGCCGTTTTTGATGTCGGAGATGATCTGACTGCCCATGATGTAGGGCTTTGCGGTTTTCGCCGTCATCGCGTCCAGATCGACCTGCGCTGCGGAAACGCCGCCTTCCTGCTTGGCAACGTTCGCGGTGTTCCCCGCCTGTGCCTGAGAAAGCTGCGCCTGCTTGGATTTGAGCGATACATTGAGCTGATCCAGCTCCTCCTTCAGCGCGGTCTTTGTCTTGTTCAGGTTGGACTGAATATCGTCCACAGCCTTTTGGCGTTGATCTGCAACATCCTTATATTGATTCAGAGTTGCTTTGGAAATCGCCCCGGCCTCGTACAGCTTCTGGTAGTTCTGCAAATCTGTTTTCGCGGACGCAAGCTGAGTTTGTGCCAGCTTGAAAGAGCTTTGCAGCTGAACCAGGTCTTCGTTCGTTCCGTTGTTATACTCCCTTGTTTTGCGGGAAATCTGGCTCTGCGTCTGCGCGATATCCGCCTGCAGGGCTGAAATGTCCTGCTCTGCGGCGGGCAGCCCCGCCTGATTCACGGTAAGCTGCTGTTTGAGCTTTTCCATGTTCCCGTTATATTCGGAAAGGTCCAGTGTTACAAGGGGCTGGCCCTGCGTGACCCTGTCCCCCTCCTGCACCTCCAGCTTTGTCACGATCGAAGGGAAATCAATGCTGATATCCTCCATCCGGCTGTATGTCACCTCGCCCCACGCGTCGATCTCTGCGTTTTGCTGCGCAGAGGAAGCGGAATTTTCAGACGGTGGGGCTGCGGAGTTCTTCTGATAAAACAATATGCCCAAAACGACAGCGAGCGCTACGATCAGGCATGCGCCCGCTGCCGCCGGTTTTTTATGGGATAAAATCCATGCTTTCATAAGGGGAGTCCTCCATGTATCGTCATTCAACGCTTTTGAGCGCTTCCAGCATATCCAGATTCTTCATTTTCTTGGCGACCGCCTGATTGGTGATCCACGCAAACAACAGCGTTACCGCACCGGCGATCAGCACCACCTGTGGCGAGATGCCGGCAGACAGGTCCATCTGCTTGTCAAGCCCAACCGCCACCGTCTGGGCAATCAGCCAGCCGGTGGGCACTCCGAAGATCAGCCCGAACAGAACGGAAAAATAGTTTTCCAGCAGCACCAGGTTACGGATTTCTTCCTGATGAAAACCGAGCACCCGCAGGGTTGCCAGATCGCGCACCCGTTCGGAATAATTCAGAATGCCGCAGTTGTACAGTACTGCGAACGCCAGAGCCGCTCCCATGGCGATCAGCAGCGAGATCGCCAGCGCCATGATCTGCGTGTTGTCTGAAAAACCGGCCTCCTGCTCTTCTCTTGTCGTGAAATCCTCCACGGCGTCGCCGGAGAGGAAGGCTTCATCCGGCGCGCTGTTCCATTTGATCAGCAGGGCCGTCGGCTGAAAGGTCTCGTTCAGGGATTTCCAATAAGTATCGGTCATGTACATCCCTTGCCCGGACGCCATATAGGCGGACTGCGCGACAGGCACAGTTACATACCCTTGCTTGCTGCGCTTGAGCCGGATGCTGTCCCCCGGCTGCACCCCGAGCGTTTCACAAAGCTTACGGGTCATCAGAATCCCGTTTTCCGGTATGGAAACAGGGGCGCCGTCCATCGTTTTCAAATGGATCAGCGGGCTTTCCTGGGGTGTGATGGTAAGCGGCTCCATCTTCTGCCGGCCGTCCGGGCAAATCACCTCTACCGCGGTCTCCTGAATCTGCTGTGTCACGCCGTCGAGCCCCAGATTATTGAAATAGCGGGTATCTGTCTTGGAGGTGTCTACCAACACCTTATGG
>JAEXDU010000198.1 GCA_023401495.1 Bacillota bacterium | reverse complement strand
GGCAGGGTCAGCGAAAAGCCCGGGTTGCTCTCAAGGCCCGAAAGATTGAGGGAAACCACCGGAATATTCTCCATGCCCGCTCTGCGCAGAGCCTTGCGCAGCAGGTGAATGTAATTGGAGGCACGGCAGCCGCCGCCTGTCTGCGTAATGATCAGCGCGGTGCGGTCCAGGTCGTATTTTCCGCTCTTCAGTGCGTCCATGAACTGGCCGATCACGAGCAGGGCGGGGTAGCAGGTGTCGTTGTGCACATATTTCAGGCCCTCATGCACCACGTTGGGGCCGTCGTTTTTCAAAAGTACCATGTTGTAGCCGCAGTTGCGGAAGACATTGATAATCAGCGAAAAATGGATTTCCGCCATCTGCGGGCAAAGGATGGTGTATTCCTGCTTCATTTCCTTGGTAAACAGGATACGTCCGGTTTTATCTCTTTTCAGTTCTGCCAAGAATGCTCACCTCACTGTTCCAATGCGGCGAACAGGCTGCGCAGTCTGATTTTCACCGCTCCCAGATTCGTAATTTCATCGATTTTGATCTGTGTATAAATTTTGCCTTCCGCTTCCAGTATCTCGCGCACCTCGTCGGTGGTAATCGCATCTACGCCGCAGCCGAACGAGACAAGCTGCACCAGGTTCATGTCCGGCCGGGTGCCGATGTACTTTGCGGCGGCATACAGGCGGGAATGATAAGTCCACTGGTTAAGCACGCCGGTGCGGAATTTTTCCACGCGGTTGCTGATCACATCCTCCGAAATCACGGCGGCGCCAAGGCTGGTGATCAGCTTGTTGATGCCGTGGTTGATTTCCGGATCAAGGTGGTACGGGCGGCCGCTCAGCACGATGATCGGCTTGTGCAGGCGCTCCGCTTCCTCAATGATGCGTTCGCCCTCCTTGTGCACCTGTGCAAAATACTTGTCGTATTCCTCGTAAGCGACCTTCGCGGCCTTCTGAACCTCATGCAGGCTGATGCCGGAAAAATACTGGTTCAGAATCTGGTGCATTTTAATGGGGAAATCGCGCTTTCTGTGAATGCCCACATAGTCATGGATAAAGGTTTTCTGCTTGAGCTCCTCCACGTTGGCCGAAAGAACTTCGGGATAGTATGCGACCACCGGGCAGTTGTAATGGTTGTCGCCCAGTCCCTCGTCTATATTATAAGACATGCAGGGATAGAAGATGGTATCAATCCCCTGCCGCAGCAGCGCTTCAATGTGCCCGTGCATCAGCTTTGCGGGGAAGCAGACGGTATCGGACGGAATGGTGTGCTGCCCGTCCAGATACAGCGAGCGGGTCGAAAGGGGAGAGGGGATCACTTCGAAGCCCAGCGACGTCCAGAACGAGTGCCAGAACGGCAGCAGCTCGTAGAAATTCAGGCCCATCGGGATACCGATTTTTCCGCGGGGACCGGGTACCGGCTGGTAGCTTTGCAGCAGATCGAGCTTGTAGGCGTAGATATCGAGCGCCGGCCCGCCCTGCTGGCGTGTGACCGGCTTTTCGCACCGGTTGCCGCCGATGAAGCGCCGGTTGCCGCCAAAGTTGTTGATTGTCAGGCGGCAGTGGTTGCTGCACAGGCCGCAGGTGGCCACCTTCACCTCGTGGGTAAAGTCCCTCAGTTCCTCATAAGGGAGCAGGGTGCTCGTTTCCTGCGCCCGGCTTTTTGCGTACAGCGCCGCGCCGAACGCACCCATCAGGCCCGAAATGTCGGGGCGGATGACGTTGACGCCAAGCTCCTTTTCAAACACGCGCAGTACGGCGTCGTTCAGGAAGGTTCCGCCCTGTACCACAATGTTTTTGCCCAGCTCATCGGCCGAAGCGGCGCGGATGACCTTGTAGATCGCGTTTTTGACGACGCTGACGGAAAGGCCTGCAGAGATATCCTCCGTGGTGGCGCCGTCCTTCTGCGCCTGCTTGACAGAGGAGTTCATGAATACCGTACAGCGTGAGCCAAGATCGACCGGGTTCTTTGCAAACAGGCCCTTCTGGGCAAAATCCGCGATGTCGTATCCAAGGGTGTTCGCGAAGGTCTGCAAAAACGAACCGCAGCCGGAGGAGCAGGCCTCGTTGAGGAAGATATTATCCACCGCGCCGTTTCGGATTTTAAAGCATTTCATGTCCTGCCCGCCGATGTCGATGACGAAGTCGACGTCCGGCATGAAGTATTTGGCGGCGGTAAAGTGCGCCATCGTTTCCACAATGCCGAAATCCAGGTTGAATGCATTTTTCAGCAATTCTTCGCCGTATCCGGTCACAGCGGAGGAGCAGATCGTCAGATTGGGGTACTGCTCGTACAGATTCATCAGGTATTCGCGGATGATCGGCACCGGATTGCCGGAATTGCTCTGATAAATGGAATCGAGAAGCTCACCGTCTTCGCCCAGCACCACCGCTTTTACCGTGGTGGAACCGGCGTCGATACCGAGGTACGCCTTTCCATTATATTGGGCAATGTCTCCGCGCTTTGCGCGACAGCTCTGGTGACGTTCCTGAAACTCCCGGTACTCCTGTTCATCGCGGAACAGGGAGGGGATGGACAGAAAGTCGCTCTTTCCTCTGTAAGCTTCTATGTTCGTCAGCGCAGTGTCCAAGTCCACAGCGGATTCACTGCTGAACGCTGCGCCCATCGCCACGTAGTACAGCGAATTTTCGGGGCAGACGCCCTTTACCTTTAAAGCGGTGTCAAAGCTCTCCCGCAGCTCAGAAAGAAACGTCAGCGGCCCGCCAAGGTAAATCACCTTGCCGCGGATCGGGCGGCCCTGCGCCAGGCCGGCGATGGTCTGGTTGGCCACGGCGGCAAAAATGCTGGCAGAAATATCGCTTTTGCGCGCACCCTGATTGAGCAGCGGCTGAACGTCAGACTTGGCGAACACACCGCAGCGCGAAGCGATGGTATAAATCTTCTCGTGCTGTGCGGCCAGCTCGTTCATCTCTTCCAGAGAAATGTGCAGCAAAGTCGCCATCTGGTCAATAAATGCCCCGGTTCCGCCGGCGCACGAGCCGTTCATGCGCACCTCGGTTCCGCCGGTCAAAAACAGGATTTTCGCGTCCTCGCCGCCCAGCTCGATAATCACATCCGCATCGGGAATCAGCTTGCCCATAGCCACACGGGTCGCGTAGACCTCTTGAATAAAGGGTAAGTCGCAGGTCTGGGCAATTCCCATTCCCGCCGAGCCGGACACCGACAGATAAGCGGGTGCTCCGTTTAAAACTTCCGCCTGAATTTTGCGCAGAAGCTCCGCCATTTTTTCAGTGATCTGTGAAAAATGCCGCTCATATGATTGATATACAATTTGATTGTCATCGTTCAACACGACGCACTTGATGGTCGTGGAACCGACGTCAAGTCCGATTCTCATCCTATCGTCCCATTTCCTCCGCAATATTTTGGCCGTTTTGGCTTTTGCATTTCATGAACAAGGCCGGTGTGGCGGCTCTGTATTGATGAATATGACACGGAATTGAATTAGTTAGGTTGCTTAACTACTTTTGCTGTTCCTATTGTAATGCAGATTTTACGTTTTGGCAAGCGCTGCGCGCCGCCTTACGGAATTTTAAGAGATTTACACAATTCATTTTCTATATATTGTATGGATATGTTCTAAAATACACCTGATTTAGTAAAAAATTGAAACATTGGCAGGCGCTGTATTACAAAAAATAGAAATTGTTCTCTATCACTTTACCGTGTTTTTTGGCGAATGTCAATTTCTGGAGGTTGTCTTTTTATCACCTGACACTTTAGAAAAATGATGATTTTTTCCCCCGCCGCAGGCAGAGGAAGAAATCGCTATGTTAGGCATCAGATCATTTGTATAGAAATGGACGATCCTGCGAAAAAAATGGAATTTTGAATCTGCGGTGTTGACAAATGAAAAGCGCCGTCATATAATAGGGGCAATAACAGAAACCTGTGAGTAAGAGTAGTAGCCGGGCAGGATGTCTTTTCAGAGAGCCGCATGTGGTGGAATTGCGGTAAGAGATCGCACGGGGAATGGACTTATGAGGGCGGGGCGAACGGCCAGTGTGCCAAGTAGTCTGCGACGGGGGCTCTGCCCGTTATCAGTGGAGCGCATATCAAACGGGTATGTGAGAAAAGAGGGCGCAAAAGCGTCAATTTGGGTGGTACCGCAGGAGCAAACGCTCTTGTCCCTGAGCAATCGGGGGCAAGGGCTTTTTTTATTGTTTTACAGGAGGTGGGGCGTATGCCGGATGGCTGGTGGAAGCGCAGAACCGATCAAAAATTCCTCAGAAATGATATTGAAATAATGCAAAGAGAAAGGTTTGATATTCCTATGAAAAAGCTGATTACGAAAATTGCCGCAGTTTCCCTGGCCGCTGTTATGGCCGCAGGATTTGCCGGATGCTCCAATGGCACCTCCGCTTCTTCCGCCGCTTCCGGCGGAGAGAAAGCACTAAAGATCGGTGTGATTCAATACGCGCCGCATCCGTCGCTCGATAACTGCTACACCGGTTTTGTAGAGGGACTGAAGGAAGCCGGATATGAAGAGGGCAAAAACCTGACCATCGATTTCCAGAATGCGCAGGGCGACGCTTCCAACAGCGACCTGATCGCGAAGAACATGGTTTCTTCCAAATATGATATGCTGGTCGGCATTGCCACCCCGTCGGCCATGTCCGCTTACAGCGCGGCCAAGGACACCAATATCCCCGTGGTGTTCACCGCGGTTTCCGATCCTGTGGCGGCCGGACTGGTCAAGAGCCTGGAAAAACCCGAAAACAACATCACCGGCAGTTCCGACGTTCTCCCGCTGGAAGAACAGGTCAAGATGATCCGTGCCTTCCTGCCGGACGCGAAGAAAATCGGCGTGCTCTACACAACCAGCGAGCCGAACTCCGTCAGCCAGCTGGCCACTCTGAAAGAGGTTGCGAGCAAATATAATTTTGCAGTTGTGGAATCCGGCGTCGTCAATGCGTCAGAGGTGGCTTCCGCCGCCGCGTCGCTCGTCAGCAAGGGCGTCGACTGCATCAATAACTTTACGGACAACAACGTCGTCAACAATCTGCAGGTGGTTCTGCAGGCCGCAAATAAGGGCAACATCCCGGTATTTGGTTCCGAGATTGAGCAGGTGAAAAACGGCTGCCTGGCCTCTCAGGGCATCGACTATGTCGCACTCGGCAAAGAAACCGGCAAAATGGCGGCTTCGATCCTGAAGGGCGAAAAGAAAGCCGGAGAAACCCCGGTTTACATTGTAAAGGATTTTGCTCCTGTCTATAATGCC
Source organism: Bacillota bacterium (assembly GCA_023401495.1). Taxonomy (GTDB): domain Bacteria; phylum Bacillota; class Clostridia; order Oscillospirales; family Acutalibacteraceae; genus Faecalispora. Next base: position 5,826 of record JAEXDU010000198.1, on the reverse strand, counting down.
GATGTTCTGAACATTTTCGGTATGACCCTGCCGAAGGATTACGAAAATGCACAGGCGGTCACGGAAGATTCCGCTGCATCGAGCAAATAATAACACAAACAGCGTTATGATATCGTGACGCTGGATTCAAAAGCCTGATCTGATTTTGCAGTTTCTCTGCCCGCCGAACACGCGGCAGAGAAATTGCGGTTTTCAAACTTGATTTGTACGGAAAGCGGGTAACAGTGAATGGATGTTTTTTTTGGTCTGTTCTTCAATGTGATGGAGGAAGGCCTGATTTACGGAATTATGGCGATGGGCGTGTACATTACCTATCGGATTCTGGGGTTCCCGGATCTGTCGGTAGACGGCACGTTCCCGCTGGGCGCGTGTGTAACAGGGGCTTTGATCGCCGTTGGCGTGAATCCCTGGGTCGCGTGCCTTGCGGCCTTTCTGGCCGGCGCGGCTGCCGGCTGCGTCACCGGGCTGCTGCATGTAAAGCTGCATATTACCGACCTGCTTTCCGGTATTCTGGTGATGACGGGCCTGTGGAGCGTAAACCTTGTGGTGACAAGGGGCTCCGCGGTGCTTCCCTTTTACAATAAGCCGACCATCTTTACCTCCGGCCCCATTGTTCACCTGATGCCGCCCGGCATGCAGGATTACCGTGTGGTGCTGATCGTGCTGCTGGTGGTCATCGTGGTCAAGGCGCTGCTCGATCTGTATTTAAAGACGAAGTCCGGCCTGCTGCTTCGCGCTTCGGGCAATAACCCGCAGTATGTGATCTCGCTCGGCAAAGACCCGGGACGAATGAAGATCGCCGGGCTTGCGATCGGCAACGGCTGCACGGCTCTGGCCGGTTCCATTCTGGCGCAGCAGACAGAAACCGCGAATATCTACGGCGGTACGGGTATGGTCGTTATGGCGCTGGCCTCGGTCATTATCGGTACCAGCCTGTTCGGAAAGATCAAATTCATCCGTCCCACCGCTATGGTGGTGATCGGCGCAATCCTGTATAAAACCTGCCTGGTGATCGCGATGCAGCTCGGCCTGCCCACCAATTACCTCAAGCTGCTGATGGCCCTGCTGTTCACACTGGCTCTGGTAGGGAATCAGGCGTTTTCGGGAAGGAGGAAGCATCCGCATGTCGTCAACCCAACTCAAATCTGACAGCATGGTCAGTCTGCGGAATATCTGCAAAACCTTTTCTCCCGATTCCGTCAGTGAGGTCGTTCTGTTTTCCGATTTTAATCTCGAAATCCTGCCCGGGCAGTTTGTTTCAGTGGTCGGCAGCAATGGCTCCGGTAAAACCACCATGCTCAACCTCATCTGCGGCAGTATCGTGCCTGACAGCGGCAGCATTCTGCTCAAGGGTGAGGATATCAGCAAGATGAAGGAATTTCAGCGTTCCAAATCGATTGGCCGGGTATTTCAGGATCCCGCAAAGGGAACCTGCCCGGAGCTGACCATTTTAGAGAACATGGCCCTTGCGGACAATAAAGGCTCGTTCTATGGGCTTTCCCGCGGCGTCAGCCGCCGCCGTACCGACGAATACCGCACCATGCTGCAGCGCCTTGATTTGGGGCTTGAGGATAAGCTCAGCGTGCAGGTGGGCAGTCTTTCCGGTGGGCAAAGGCAGGCGCTGGCCCTCTTGATTTCGACCATGACGCCGATCGATCTGCTGATCCTCGATGAGCACACGGCGGCGCTGGATCCCCGGTCCTCCGAAAATGTGATGCGCCTGACGCAGGAACTGGTAACGGAAAAGCACCTGACGACGCTGATGGTGACCCACAATCTGAAATACTCGATTCAGTACGGCAACCGGCTGCTGATGATGCATCAGGGCCAGGCGGTGATCGATGCCGCGGACGAGGCAAAAGAGGCCCTGTCTACGGATGATCTTCTGAATCAGTTTAATCAGATCAGCCTTGAGGTCGGGAACTGAAACTTTTCTCAAAAATAAAAGAGAGCGGCGCGCAGTGCCGCTCTCTTTTCAAGATCATTTTGATGATTCCATTTGCCGTAGGACGAAAGTCCTACGGCCTTTTTTGTCCAAAATTCTGCTTACAAAGTCAATGCTCATCCTCGTCAAACGAATACTCATTCAGTTCCCGGTAATCCAAAAATTCCGCAAGTGTCATGTTAAATCCAAGGGCAATGTGATGGAGCGTTTGGATGCGCGGGTCTTTTGTTATTCCGCGCACGATGTTGTCGATGGTAGATTGATTCAGGCCGCACATGGCTGCCAGCTTGTTATAGGCGATCCCCCGCTGTTTGCAGAGTGTGGATATCCGCATCACAATCATTTCAGAATATGTCATAAGCATCTCCTACCTATATTCGGGTTAATAAATATATGATAATTTGGATAAGAAAAAACGTCAACCTGAATTCGGGTTGACGTTTAAAATATCTCCGTAGCAAAACCACCTGTATTCGGGGTGAAAGGCGGGGGAAAATCAAAATTTTTATTCGGAGTCTGTTTTTAAAGTGACATTCCCCATATCCTAAATGAAGCGAATTCCGTACACCGGAATCCCTGAACTGTATATCTGTCATCCACCCTTTCTATGCTTTTGCAGACGGCCGCGTGGTAAGGCGGCTACCTTGGGGACCAACCCTGTCTTTGCCCCGTTTCAGTAGCCGGGAACAAGAAAATTTCGCCCGGATTTTACAGAAGCCTCTTCTGCTCCACCTCTTCTTTGAGGAGCTGAAGCTTCAGATATTCCGCTACAGCACAGCGCCCGACGATGCTCAGGGAAAGTACATCTGTCAAAAAGCGCCCGGTTGAGTATCCTTCTGCGATTTGCTGATTCAGAACGTCTACACCCTGCTTACAGTCTGTTCGGCCTAACAGATAATCCGTGGATACGTGGTAAAAATCCGCCAGAGCAATAATGGAGCGAGTTGAAAGCTGCGATTCTCCTTTTTCGCATCGGGAATAATGCTGTTGTGTTGTTCCCAAGACGGCTGCTATGTCTGATTGTCTTAAATCTCTATCTTCGCGTAAATCGCGAATAATTTGATTTATTGCTTTCATTTCAACCCTTCCTTCAACATATATTGATACGAAAACGATCTTATCACACGCTCTATTTACGTATTGACTTGCACAAATATTATATGTATAATTTAAAGAAAAACACTTATTGTGTGTTTTTTTGGTTTGCGGAAATTATCTGAATACCTTTCTGTCGTTTCTCTCAAAGGCCGAAAATCCGCAATTGCCGGGGCGCTTTGGGGGAACGCGGTCTTTCAATGGCTGAACGATTTTTGCAGGTCCCGGGTTGGCGGTGTACGATCTCGATCGAAAGAAATTGCGGTCCGCCAAATCGGTAGAAAGGGAAGTAATGGTATTAGAATCTTTATCAGATGTGAAGAATCTGCTCTGTGTATTGAGGGCGTTTTCGTCTTCGGTGTATCTTGTGGATTCCAACTGCGGGCTGATCCTTTACGATGATTTGCGGGGACTCAATTCAGAGGGGCTGTTTGAAAGCTCTTTGGAGGGAAGCTTCGATTATCAAATCCTTTTCGGGCCGGACGCAACGCTGAGCGTATCTGCGGATGATTCGGCGATCTGCAGTATTGTCCGGATTCCTCTCGTAGTGGGGGAAAGAGCCTGCACACTGGTTTGGACCCGGCGAACTTCCCGTCCGGAAGAAAAAATCGAGGATGAAAATCTCAGCCGCGAAACGGTTTATACCGATTTCCTCACGCATCTGTACAACCGGCGTTATATCGATCTTCGGCTTCCTGCCGACCTGCAGAGCTGCTTTGAGCAGGATCAGCCGATGAGCGTTCTGTTTATCGATATTGACTATTTTAAAAAGATCAACGATCATAACGGCCATGTGGCGGGCGACTGCGTGCTGCATGGAATCGCCGTTCTGCTGCAAAAGATGGTTCCGGCCAAGAGCGGGTGGGTGGCCCGCTACGGCGGCGATGAATTTCTGGTTTGCCTGCCGGGCTGGGAAAGTGATTCCGCCAAGCAGATTGCCTGCCGTATTCGGGATTCCATTCGCGGCCACGTTTTTCGCACCACCTATGGGGAAATCGCCATTACTTGCAGTATCGGTGTAGAGACGGTCACCTTAGACTGTGCGCCGAAGGCTGTGGATGAACTGATTTACCTTGCGGACAAAAAGCTGTATCAGGCCAAAAACGCCGGCAGAGATCAGGTGGTATAATCCAGAGATTAAAATAAAAAACTTCAATTCTTTTTCAATTAAAATAAACAAACTGCTTTTCTGAAAAATCGATATGATTCATGAAAATCCATTCCGAACGAAACGTCCGGAATGGGTTTTTTTGCTTCATCGCAAAATCATGCCCGATGTGAGGTTATGGAAATGCGCCGTCCGAATGAATACTTGCAGGGAAAAAATCCATAATAGCATCTGGGTGATAACATTGAAAATTGGAATACCAAAGGCGTTTTTATATTATCGATACGGCTGTTTGTGGGAGACATTTTTTCAGGAGCTGGGGTGCGAGGTCATCATCAGCAGCGAAACCTGCAGAACGATTCTGGAGGATGGGATTCGTCATTCCGAAGCGGAAAACTGCCTGCCGATGAAGCTGTATTTAGGGCATGTGGAATCTCTTCTGGGGCAGTGCGACGCGGTGCTGGTTCCCCGCTTTGAGGGAACCCGTGGCAGTGAGGAATTCTGTGTCCGTTTTTTAGGACTGTACGATATTGTGCGCCACACATTTCCCTGGGCCAGGCTGATTACTTACAATTTAAAAGGGAGCACGCGCTCTGAACTGTTTGCCTTCTGCGCGATGGGCCGCCAGCTGGGAAAAAGCGCAGACCAGTGCTTTCGGGCGTATCAGCGCGCCAGACAGCGCCAGCAAAGTCAGGATTTGGCGCGGATGGAGCGTCAGCAGCGTGTCAGCGAGGGTGACGGCCTGAAAATCCTGATCGCCGCACAGCCCTATATCAGTCATGATTCCTTTATCGGCGGGCCGGTCTGCCGGATGATCCGGGAGCAGAACGGAACCGTTTTATTTTCCGATTACTGCAACCGCCGCGCCTGCAGCCAGAAATCCAAGGCGATCTCTACCGAGCTGTACTGGACGATGAACAAAGAGATGATCGGCGCGATCGAGCTGTATAAAAATCGTGTGGACGGCGTGATCCTGCTCACCGCGTTTCCCTGCGGAACGGATTCCCTTGTCAACGAGCTGGTGATCCGGCGGGTGCATGAGGTGCCGGTAATCCAGCTCCTCATGGACGAACAGCAGTCGGACGCCGGGCTGCAGACCCGCATTGAGAGCTTTCTGGACATTTTGGGGGAAAGGAAGAGGGTTTATGGATAAGCAGCTTGTGTTCAGCTTTCCCCACATGGGGGATTACCATGTGGTCATTCGCTCGATGCTCGGGGAACTCTTCCCGGGGCAGAAGGTGATTTCACCGCCGCCGACCACCCAGCGCACGCTGGAGCTCGGCAGCAAATACAGCCCCGATTTCGTCTGCTCGCCGTTCAAATACAACATGGGGAACTATATCGAGGCGCTCGAGGCCGGGGCCAACGTGCTGCTGCAAACGGGCCTTGGCTGCCGTTACGGCTATTACGGAGAGGTACAGGAGCAGATTCTGCGGGACTTGGGGTATGAGTTTGATTTTCTCTGCTTTTCCCGGGCGCACGTAAAACCGGAAAAGATCTATCGGGTACTCCGGAATCTGGAGTGCCCGCTTTCCATGCGCGAAATTCTCAGCGTGATGATGCGCACTGCAGAAAGCCTGAGGATCATGGACGCGCTGGATTACTATATCCGTGAAAACGTGGGGTTCGAGACCATCCCGGGCTCCTTTGAAAAGCTTCAGAAGCAGCTATTAAAGGA
>JAEXDU010000123.1 GCA_023401495.1 Bacillota bacterium | reverse complement strand
GAGGGCGACGGAGTCTGCGAGCTGAAAAATATTGCGGTCGCGCCGCACAGTCAGGGGAGGGGCCTTGGCAGGCGACTTGTCAGTGAGCTGTGCACACAATGGGGCGCCCGCTGTTATGTGATGATGGTCGGCACCGGCGACAGCCCCGCTACGGTGCCTTTTTATCGGCGCTGCGGCGTCTCGGAATCACACCGGGTCAAAGACTTTTTTACGGAGCATTATGATCACCCGATTTATGAGTGCGGCGTTCTGCTGACGGATATGGTGTATTTCAGCCGCCCTTTGTGGGGGCTTGAAACACTCCGGCTCGGCTTTCGCCGCCTGAGAACAGAGGACCTTGCGGCCCTGCGGCCGATTCTTGGGGATGAACAAATCATGTATGCCTGGGAGTACGGCTTTACCGATGCACAGATCGCCGAATGGATTGAGCGCGCAAACCGGCGCTATCAAACCTGCGGGTATTCCCACCATGCCGCCATTCAAAAGGAGAGCGGCGAGCTGATCGGTTTGATGGGCATTCTGCCGGAGGAAATCGACGGGGAAACCTATTTTGGGCTCGGCTATATTGTCGCACGGCGGTTTTGGGGACAGGGCTATGCGATGGAGGGCGCGGCTGCGTGGCTGCGGTATGCGTTTGACAGCCTGGGCGCGCAGCAGGTGATCGCCGACATCCGCCCGGAAAACACCGCTTCGCGCAGAGTCGCCGAACGGCTGGGGATGACGGTGGCCGGCAAACACAATAAGCACCATAACGGCAAAGAAATGCCGCATCTGATTTATATCAAAAATAAGGAGGATTGACAGGTATGCAGGTGTATTATTTTACCCGTTCCGGCAGGAGCAAGGGAATCGCCGAACAGCTGGCCAGCCATTTTCAGACACAGGCGGAGCGGATTGAGGACGGCGTCGACTGGTCCGGGGCCGGGGGCTATATGAAGGCCGGGTATTTCTCCGCCTCGGGCAAATCCCTGCCGGCTACTTACCACAGCCCGGAGCCGGAGGGAACGGTGGCGCTCGTGTTCCCGATTTGGGCCGGCACCTTTCCTCCGGCGGTGCGCACCTTTATCGATCAGGTGGGCCGTGCACGCATCGTGTGTATTCCCACCTCTCTGGGCAGCAAGCTCAAAGACCGGGACGGCTTTGCAAAGGTGATCGATCTTGTGGGCAAAACGATTTCCGCCCCGGAAGAGCTGTGATGGAGTATGTTTGTGTGCTGATCGCCGTGCGGGATATGGAACGCTCGAAACAGTTTTACTGCGGGCTGCTGGGGATGGAGATTACCGCTGATTTCGGCGCGAACGTTACGTTGTCCGGCGGTGTTTCCCTGCAGACTGCCGGGAGCTGGCAGGAATTTTTAGGGCTTTCGGAAGATCAGATCACGTTTAAAAATCGTTCTGCGGAGCTGTATTTTGAAGAAGCGGATTTGGATGCCTTTCTGCAGTGCCTTGCTGTGTGGCCGGACTTAAAATATGTTCACCCGCTGAAAGAGCATCGATGGGGTCAACGGGTAGTCCGTTTTTATGACCCCGATGGTCATATCATAGAGGTCGGTGAAAGAATGCAGCAGGTGGTCTTCCGCTTTCTTCATTCCGGTCTGTCGTGCGAAGAAACCGTCCGTCGGATGGACGTGCCGCTTTCATATGTCGAGCTCTGTATCCGAGAGCAGCAGGTACCGTGAAGAAATTTGGCCGGATTCGTATGGCTGAAAGAGCGGGCTGTCTATAATAAGCAATCTCAAAGTAGCCCGGAGCAGCAGGAATCGATCCGCTTTAACAGCCCTGATTGACCAGCTTTTTAGGAAGGGAACAAAGAGCAATGGAAGAAACGTTAAAGCTCGGGCGCTACCGCCATTTTAAAGGGAATGAATACGAGCTGCTGTATGTCGCGCGCCATTCCGAAACTCTGGAAGAAATGGTGGTGTACCGTGCTCTGTATGGGGAAGGCGGCGTCTGGGTACGCCCGGCCAGCATGTGGAGTGAGATCATCGAATGGGACGGCGTAAGCGTTCCCCGGTTTTCTTATCTTGGTGAATAGCCGTATCGCGATAAAAGCCCCCGCTCTAATTTTCAGAGCGGGGGCTTTTATCGTAGTCATTTCTAACCTTGACTTTTCCACGGGATATGGAATCAGTTATCTGCCCTTCCTTTTGGGGTGAATCAGGCCGTTAGCTTCCAGATCATCCAGAAAAGCGTTGCAGCCCTCCAGAATGTCATCGTAGGTGCTGTCAAAATTCCCGGTGAACCAGGGGTCCGCGATGTCTCGGGGGCGGGCGGAAAAATCCAGAAGCCGCCGGATTTTCTCCGGGTCGTCCGTGCCGAGTATCCGGGCCATGCTCCGAAGGTTGGAGCGCTCCATTCCCAGCAGGTAATCATAAGACTGGTAGTCGCGCCGCGTCAGCTGTACGGCGTGCTTGCCCGCGCAGGAAATTCCGTGCTCCGTAAGCTTTTTCACGGTGCCGCGATGAACCGGGTTGCCAATCTCCTCCGCGCTGGTGGCAGCGGATGCAATAACAAACTCATCCTCACAGCCGCGCTCTGCAGCGAGGTGTTTCAGCAAAAATTCCGCCATGGGGGAGCGGCAGATATTCCCAAGGCAGACAAATAAAACTCGTACCATATGGTTTCTCCTATTAAAAACTGATTAGCAATTATTTCCTGTTTTACTATTATCTTATTTATAAGAAAATATATTCGGTTTCAGCAGTTCGCATACCTATTGATCCGCGCAATACGTCATGGAAGCTTTCTGAAAAGACACTGTACGAATCCCTTACGGGCTACATACTTGAAATAGCAATTTGCATTATGATAAGATTGGAATAACTTAACAAGCGGAGGTGGATTCAACTGAAAAGAAGATTACTGTGGGTTTTGTTAGCTGCGTTTGTTGTACTTTCATCCTGTC
>JAEXDU010000053.1 GCA_023401495.1 Bacillota bacterium | reverse complement strand
CAGCGTGCGCACGCTCAGTCCGGTCAGGCTCGCAACCTCGTTGGTGTTCATGTGGGAATTCCTCCTTTCAAAGAGTATCATAAGCTATGACGCCGCGTCAGGGTCAATAGGTATTTTATCATTTTTTTAATTTTTTTATCAATAGGACAATATATCGTCCAAAGCACAGTTGAACTCTTCCTCGTCAAAGTGGGGGAAGGGTTGCTGTTTTACATCAATTGACATAAAAAAACAGTCCGGAGAAAACCGGACTGCTTTTTCGGAAGAAATGCTTATTTCGCAGGGACAACGGCGCCCGCATAGGTGTCTTCGATATACTTTTTGATGTCGTCGCTTCTCAGAACTTCTACCAGAGCCTTGATGCCCGGATTGTTCTGATCGCCGTCACGTACCGCGATCACGTTCACGTAAGCGGTGGCAGCCAAAGAGGTATCGGCTTCAGCGGCAAGTGCATCGGCAACCTTCAGGCCGCCGGCGATGGCATAGTTGCCGTTGATGACGGCAAGGTCAACATCGGGCAGGGAACGGGCGGTCTGGGCCGCTTCGATTTCCTGAATCTTTAGGTTCTTCTTGTTCTCAGTGATGTCATTCTTAGTGGCGGTGATGCCTGCGCCGTCCTTGAGCTTAATGAGGCCCTGATCCTGCAGCAGCAGAAGCGCGCGGGCTTCGTTGGTGGTGTCGTTCGGAACCGAGATGGTCGCGCTGTCCTTCAGCGCATCCAAAGATTTGGTTTTGCCGGCGTAGATGCCGAAGGGCTCATAGTGAATATCTCCCGCAGAAACAAGGTGAGTACCCTTTTCCTTGTTGAAGTCATTCAGATAGGTGATGTGCTGGAAGTAGTTCGCGTCCAGCTCTTTGTTTTCCAATGCAAGGTTCGGCTGCACATAGTCGTTGAATTCCTGAATGTCGAGCTGGTAGCCTTTGTCCTTAAGCAGCTCGTTGGCCTTCTTCAGAATGTCTGCGTGGGGCGTGGGGGATGCACCGATCTTAATGGTCTGCAGCTCTGCTGTGGAAGAAGCGGGTTCCGAAGTCGTCGCCGCACTGCTGGCGGAGGAACTGTTGGAGCAGCCTGCCAGAGCAGAAACAGAAAGAGCCGCAACCAATAATAGAGAAAGAATTTTTTTCATTGTCAATATACCTCCATACAATTTTCACACCGATTTTATGTTTAAGACTTACGCTTATCACTTTTCCCGGCGGAGCGCATTCCAATTTCCTGGAAAATCTGCACCACAATGACCAGAAGGGCAACCGTGACGAGCATAATATCGGTTTGATAGCGATAGTAACCGTAATTGACCGCAATTGCGCCAAGTCCGCCGCCGCCGACAAAACCGGCTGTTGCGGAATACCCCAGAATCGTGGCAATGGCGATGGTCGCTCCGTTGATCAGGGAAGGAACCGCCTCCGGCAGCAGCACCTTAAAAATGATCTGCTGATCAGATGCGCCCATGGAATGAGCGGCCTCGATCACGCCCTTGTCGACCTCCATCAAGGAGGATTCCACCATACGCGCGATGAACGGCGCGGCTGAGAGTGTCAGCGGAACAATGGTCGCTGTGGAACCGAGAGAAGTACCCACGATCAGCCGGGTCAGCGGAATCACCATGACCATCAAAATCAGGAAGGGAATCGAACGTGTGATGTTGACGATCACGTCGAGCACCTTGTAAAGCGGAGCGTTGGGGCGAATTCCGTCCCTTGCGCTGATGACCAGCAGAATGCCGAGCGGCAGGCCGATCACATAGCCGAACAGAGCGGAAAATACCGTCATGTATAAGGATTCCCCAATGCCGACCAGCAGCATCTGGATTGTGGTGTTATCCCACATAGCCGGTCACCTCCTCCACCGTCAGCCCGCGTCGCTGTAAGTAGCGCAGCATGTTTTCCCGCAGGGATTCCTGCTGAGGAACCTGAATGACGATCTGGCCGAATGCCTTGCCGTCAATATTTTTCGTATCCGCATAGATGATGTTCACGGGGATTTTGAATTCCAGCACCATGTCCGCAATCACAGGCTCAAACGAAGAGTTGCCGTCGAATACGATCCGGTAGCAGGTAGCGCCGGCGTCCTGCGCCGAGAAGGGCTCGCTTTTGCGGCCATCCGGGTAAACGAGCTTCTGTGCCGCGGCGGTTTTTGGGCGGAAGAAGATTTCCTCCACGCTGCCGACCTCGGCAATATGGCTCTTGTCAATGATGGCCACCCGGTTGCAGATCTGCTCGATGACGCTCATTTCGTGCGTGATGATGATAATGGTAATGCCCAGCCGCTGATTGATGTCCTTGAGCAAAGACAGAATCGAAGCGGTTGTGGTGGGGTCCAGCGCACTGGTGGCTTCATCGCACAAAAGCACCTTCGGGTTCGGGGCCAGAGCACGGGCGATCGCAACGCGCTGCTTCTGTCCGCCCGAAAGCTGCGACGGGTACGATTTTGCGCGGTCGGAAAGGCCCACCAGCTCCAAAAGCTCCCCGGCTCGTGCCTTTGCGGTTTTTTTGTCCACCCCGGCAATTTCCAGCGGGAAGCAGATATTGCTTTCTGCGGTGCGCTGCATCAGCAGGTTGAACTGCTGAAAGATCATTCCCATGGAACGGCGCACCGTGCGCAGCTGATAATCATTCAGCTTTGCGATGTCTTTGCCGTCAAATAACACGCGGCCGGCCGTGGGGCGCTCCAGCAGGTTCATGCACCGCACCAGAGTGCTTTTTCCGGCGCCGCTCATGCCGATGATCCCGAATATATCCCCTTGCTGAATTTGCAGATTAATATCTTTTAAGGCGTGAACAGTGCCGTTTTTGGTTTGGAATGTCTTTTCCAGCTCCTGAATCTCAATCAATGTTTGAGATGCCACAAAATTCCCTCCTTTTCTACAATAACCCTCTTAGTATATACCAAAACGCTCGGATAGTAAATGGGGAACACAGCGCCAGAAACGGGGTTTTGTAAAAAAAGAAATCCTTTTTCTCTGGGGATTACACTCATTATAGAGAGCGTCTTTCTATTTGTCAACGAAAAAACCCTATAAATCATATAGGGTTTATCTATTTAAAGATATAGTTAAAATTTATTGCTCTCGTATTTTTGGCTGTGCGAGGAATAACTGTGCCGGATTCTGGCGGAAAGACGGCGCTTTCCCTCCGCTTTTTCTTTCTGGCGGCACTTGGCCAGATAGTTGGCGGTTTCGTCGAGTACTTCGCCGCTGAGCAGGAACAGGGCAATCAGGTTCGGGAATGCCATCAGGCTGTTGAAGATATCGCTGATCCCCCAAACGAGATGCAGGTCGAGCGTGCAGCCCGCAATTGCCGAGAGGGCAAACAGAATCCGGTAGGCGGGCACCGCCCGGTTGCCCACAAGGTACCGCACCCCGCACTCACCGTAATAAGACCACCCCAAAAGGGTCGCAAACGCAAACAGCGAGATGCACACGGAGATCAGCGCGCCGCCGTAGTTCCCGAATACCGAGGAAAAGGCCGCGGCCGAAAGCGCTGCGCCCTCCTTTCCGCTTGAAAGCGTTCCGCTGCATAAAATGACGAGCGCCGTTACCGTACACATGATAATCGTGTCCAGAAACACCTGAAAAATGCCCCACATGCCCTGTTCCACCGGCTCTTTCAGCGTGCTGCCGGAATGGGCCATGACCGAGCTGCCAAGCCCGGCCTCATTCGTGAATACCCCGCGCGAAACGCCGGTCTTCAATGCGTTCGCCATCGCCGCCCCGCCGATTCCTCCGGCCGCCTGCCGCAGGCCGAACGCCTCTTCTATAATTTGCCGGAACACCTCCGGCAGTACCTGACGGTGGCAGTACAGAACGATCCCCGCCGCAAGCAGATAGCTGATCGCCATAAAGGGAACCAGACGTTCCGCAACACGGGCGATCCGGCGAATGCCGCCAAAGGTCATGATTGCCAGCAGAACGGCCAGCACCAGCCCGGTAATGGGAAGCGCGACGCCGAAGGTGTCCTGCAGCGCACCGGCGATGGAATTCGACTGCGCCATGTTCCCCATCCCGAACGAGGCCAGCACGCAGCCGATGGAAAACAGCACGGCCAGCCCCCTGCTGTGAACGCCTCGCTCAAGGTAATACATCGCGCCGCCCAGCCAGGTGCCGTCTGAATTTTTGATTCGGTATTTCATGCCCAGCACGTTTTCAGAGAAGATCGTCATCATTCCCAGAAGGGCCGAGACCCACATCCAGAAGATCGCGCCCGCGCCACCGAGGGTCAAAGCGGTGGCGACCCCCACAATGTTGCCGGTGCCGATCGAACCGGCCAGTGCGGTGGAAACCGCCTGGAAAGGGGAAATTCCGTCCCGGCCTCGTGAATTCTGACTGAAAAGTTTACCGAAAGTATTTTTGAACCAGAGTTTACAATGTGTAAACTGGAAAAAGCCCGAACGGAAGGTGAAATTTGCCCCCGCCAGCAGAATGGCGGCCAGAACGGGCCAGCCCCACAGCAGAGGATGCAGAACATCGTTCAGCTGCTGAATCACCGCAGAAATTTTCAAAAGAAAGCGCCTCCTCCTACAACCTGTACTATCAGGTGTATTCCAAAGGAGCGCTTTTCATTCGCACGTACCGTCAATAAAACAACAGGTCTCCCTCGCCGTTGGCGAAAGAGACCTAAGGTGTTTTCAACTGGTGTATCCCAAAGCCGTCCTTTTCATTCGCGCATACTGCTAATCAAGCAGCAGCCCCTATGTCGTTGGTGAGAGAAGTCCAATCTATTTTCAACTGGTGTATTCCAAAAGCGCGCTTTTTCACTCGCGCGTATTGTCAATCAAACAGCGCTCCCCTATGCCATTGTTGAGCGTAACCTCAAGGTGTTTTCAACAGAAGTATTCCAGGGATGTGTTTTCCATTCGCGCATACCGCCAATTACACAGCAGGTTTCCTCCGCTGTAGAAGAGGAGAACCTCAAAGCGCTTTTAACAGATGCGTCAGAAACACTTTTTTATTTGTGCTTATTTGGTTGGACTATTCGCTTTCAAAGCAACTGATAAAAAAGTTCTCCCACGCCGTAGCCGTGGGAGAACAAAAACATCTTTGATTACAGGGATTCGATTTCGTCCAGCCACAAACGGGAGCTTGCGTCGCTCGGCATGCGGAAGTCGCCGCGGGGCGACAGCGTTACGGTACCCACCTTGGGGCCGTCCGGCAGGCAGGAGCGTTTGAACTGCTGGGCAAAGAAGCGGCGGTAGAAGATCAGCAGCCACTTTTTGATCGTTGCGTCATCATAGGCGCCGGCAAAGGCCATGCGCGCCATGCGGTAGATTTTCTTCGGGCGGAAGCCGAAGCGCAGCATGTAGAACAGGAAGAAGTCGTGCAGCTCATACGGCCCGACCAAATCCTCTGTTTTCTGAGAAATTTCGCCGTTGACCGGCGGTAAAAGCTCGGGGCTGACGGGGGTATCGAGAATGTCGAGCAGCAACTCGCGCGCCCCGGGCTGGCTGTTCTCCGCCGCGTGGCGTACCAGGTGGCGCACCAGTGTTTTGGGGATGGAGGCGTTCACGCCGTACATCGACATGTGGTCGCCGTTGTAGGTGGCCCAGCCGAGCGCAAGCTCCGACAGGTCGCCCGTGCCGATGACGATTCCCCCCGTCTGATTGGCGATGTCCATCAGTACCTGCGTGCGCTCGCGCGCCTGCGAATTCTCGTAGGTAACGTCGTGTACCTGCGGATCGTGGCCGATGTCTTTAAAATGCTGCTCGACCGCGGCGGCGATGGAAATTTCGCGGAAATTGACGCCCAGACTCTCCGCAAGGCCGAAAGCGTTGTTCTTGGTTCGGCTGGTGGTGCCGAAGCCCGGCATCGAAACCGCTGTGATTCCCGTGCGGGGAAGATGCAGGGAATCGAAAGCGCGTACCGTGACCAGCAGCGCCAAGGTGGAATCCAGCCCGCCCGAAAGGCCGATCACGGCGGATTTTCCGCCGGTGTGGCGCAGGCGGGTTTTCAGCCCCTCGGCCTGCATCGTCAGAATCAGCTCGCAGCGGTCGTACAGATCGGAGGAATCGGATGGTACAAACGGCAGGCAGGGGAAGGTGCGCCGAAGCTCCAGCGGAGCGGGCGTCAGATCAAACGGGATCGTCGTGCAGCCGCCGCCGCTCTGCCAGGTAGTCATGCGGCGGCGCTCCTGGATAAGGCGCTGCAGGTCGATGTCCGCGCAGGTCAGGCCGGTGGTAAACATCGGCGCCTCCGCTAAGAGAGTGCCGTTCTCGGCAATCAGGTTATGTCCGGAAAATACCATGTCGGTTGAGGATTCCCCTTCGCCCGCGTCCGCGTAGGCATAGGCGGCAATCAGCCGGGCCGACTGCCCGGTGACGAGCGCGCGGCGGTAAGAGGGTTTGCCGATCACCTCATCGCTCGCGGATGGGTTCAGAATGACCGTCGCCCCGCAGGAGGCCAGATTAGCCGAAGGTGGTGCCGGCATCCACAAGTCCTCGCAGATTTCCACACCCAGTACCAGCTCCGGGATGGAAAGGCAGCGGAAAATCAAATCGCCGCCCATCGGCGCAGCTTGTCCGCAGAACGGAATTTCGCGGGTAGCGGAAGCGGGGGAAAAGTGACGTGCTTCATAGAACTCCGAATAATTCGGAATGCTGCGCTTGGTGGCCAGCCCCAGAATCCGGCCCTGATGGATCACGGCGGCGGTGTTGTACAGCTCGGCGTTCAGCGCAACGGGAACGCCGATCACGGCTATGATGCGCATATCGCGCGTTTCGCGCAGGATGCGTGATAAGGCCGCTTCCGCACCCGCGATCAGGGTGCTGTCGCGAAATAAGTCGCCGCAGGTGTAGCTCGTCAGGCACAGCTCGGGGAATACCACAACGCCCACCTGCTGCTGTTCTGCCTCGCGCATCAGTTCAATCACGGCGGATCCGTTGTGCTGGCAGTCCGCTACCCGAATCACCGGGGTAGCGGCGGCGATTCTGAAAAATCCGTCTTTCATAGGAATGTTCCTCCATTTGGAATGAATCGGCGCCGGTTTGCGCAGCCGGCGGGTTGATTCCGTTTTTCTGATCTTAGTAAGATTTTCGGCGCACAACCGGGCAGAGTCAGTCTGTCAGAGTCAGTGTAAGGGGCTGCCGCCGGGGCTTGCATATGGATAGGCCGCCGAAGCTTGCAGGGCGGCAAGCGCTGCAAAGAAAGGAACCTGCCTAACATTTGCAGATGCAGCTGCCTGTGAATACACGGCAATGTCGTAAGTGAAATGCGAAACAATTTTACGGCTGCGCGGTGCTTCAACGATCAGAAGGGCGCGCTAATCGCGCGCCCTCTTTAGCGAGTAGAATAATTTTCTTTGAGTGCAGGCGGACAAACGGTGACGTCCGGCATATGGCGGCGCAGGTTTTCCAGTGTGAACTGCTTGCTGCCGCAGTAATGGACGCCGCGGCGCACCCTGTTCAGATTGCTCAGACAGTTGGCGCCCTTTCTTTCCCGCAGGTGCATCTTCAGCACATAATAAAGACAGCACATGCCGGTTTTGCGGCAAAGGGCCCGGTAAGCCTTTTCGTAATCGGAGTAAACGCCCACGCTTTCCAGTGTGGCGCGAACCATGGCCGTAGCACGGATAAAGTCGTTGATCTTGTCCGCATTGATCGTAGCCAAGGTGCTGGTACTCTGCTGATTATAATAATACAGCGCTTTGTCCACAACTACAACCTTATTTGCGTGTGAAAATAATTTATTTGCTGTGGCCAGATCCTCAAACGCCATGGTGGGGAAGGTGATACCGTAATCGGTAAACAGACTTCTTTTATAAATTTTGTTCCATACAAGGCTCTGAATCTGGGTGTCGTGCAGCAGCTTGTTCATGGCTACATCTCGGCTGAAAACGCCGTGGCAGCGGAAGGGGTACTTGTACAATACATCCGAGCGGACAAAGTGGTAATAATAGTAGCAGCAGGCAATGTCTGCACCGTTTTCGGTAACCGCGCGGTACAGCTCCTCCAAAAAGTAGGGGGAAACATAGTCGTCGCTGTCCACAAAACAGAGGTATTCGCCCCGGGCGGCCTCCATTCCTCGGTTGCGCGCCATAGACATGCCGGCATTGGGCTGATCGATCACGACCATATTGACATAATTCCGCTCGAATTCGCGAAGAATAGCGAGAGAACCATCTTTTGAACCGTCATTGACGGCGATGATTTCAAAATCCTGAAATGTTTGATGAACCAGAGTGGAAAGACACTTGCCGACAAAAGGCTCCACATTGTAGACGGGAATTACCACGCTGATTTTGGGGTCTTTGAGTTTTGTTTGATTCGGCAAAGCTCATTTCTCCTTTCATTCGAAACTAGTATCCCGCTTTTTGCGCAGGTTGATACATGCCCGGGTGCAGGAGCAGGCAAAATGCTCTTTGCGGGGCTGTTATTGGCCCGATTCCGTTTGTCCGGAGGAGTCGGAAGATGCCGTGTTCGGCTGAGAAGAAGCAGGCTGAGACGATGCATGGGAAGAAGAAGCCTGTGAGGAGGAAGCCGCCGAGGAAGACGGTGTGCTCGACGCCGGCTTCGAAGAGGCGGCCGCAGAGGAGGCCGGGGGCGAAGAAGTGGTTCCTTCGGTCCCGGGGCCTACCTTATAGATGTTCGCAATGGCGCGGTAATAGCTGCTCGGCAGGGCTTCTGTTTTGACTACCTTGCCGTTCAGGTAGAAAATGCGTTTGGCAGACGCGCGGATGCCGGCATTGCCCTTGCGGTCGAGAACCTTCTCGCCTTTTTTCAGGGCGGAATCCACCACGAACTGATCCTCAGGCTGCGCGACGGTACCGGTCTGCTGCGAGACGACCTCGATATTATCATAATCGGGAGGCTGGTAGCCGTAAAGCGTTACCGTCACTTTTGTGCCGGTCATGCCGGCCACAATGTATACCGGGTATTCGGTGGGATTTTTAAATTGAAAATCCAGATATGGATAGCTGACGGTTGCGTCGAGACCAAGCGGAACGTAAGAGGACTGCCACATGTGATTGGCGCGGCTGGTGATTTCCATGTTGGAGCGGATGGCCGCCCCGTATAATGTGGAGGATACCTGGCATACGCCGCCTCCATACTCCAGCACTTTCTTTCCGCCGGAAATGGCCACGGCCTTGCGGTAGCCGTTTTCGGGAAGGTTTGAGTCGCCGGTGGCGTTGTTGAACGAGAATACGGCGCCGGGCTCGATCACCTTGCCGTTGATGGCTGCCGAGGCAACCTGCATGTTGTGGTTGCCGTCCGCGGTATTGGTGGAAGTGGTCGTGTAAGTGCCGAGCTTCTGCATATGGCTCTTCAGGTGTGCCTGTGTCACATCAAAGGGAACCGTTTTGACGGGAATCTCAATCGTTCCCGTTCCGCTGCCGCCGACCAGGGCATTCACCTGAGAAAGCAGGGAGTCGCTTTCCACAGCAAGGCCGTCTTTTCCGTCCTTGTACTGGAACGTGGCCGTGGCGGTATCGAAAGAAGCAACCGTTGCGTTGACCGGCGAAACATTGACAGCCTGCTCAATTTCAGAAAGCTTCTGTTTTAACACCGCTTCGTCGTGTGTTGCCGTCAGACTGTAAGTTTTTGGGGTCGTTTTCAGCTCTTCGATCAGCTTCAGGCGTTCCTCGTCGTTTCCCATGCGGGCATAGCCGTAGGCTTCGTCCAGAACATCCTGCGTGTTGAAGCTGTATCCCAGATCCTGTGCGGTGAGGGTCCAGTTTTTATCGCCATGGGTCAGCTTGATGTCGATTTTCGGCAAAAGACCGGGTTCGGCAGCTTCCAGAGCCTTTTGGGCCTCTTCCTTTGTTTTTCCGCCCAGGTCGATTCCCTCTACCACCGTTCCGGTGTAGTAGGTGTCCGCCTGTAAAAGATTGGCATCGTTCTTCGCTTTCTCCTGCTGCTGGTAGTAAGAGATGCCCGCAAACACTGCCACGCCCAGAATGAGGACGCCGGCCGCTGCGGCCGCGATCTTCTTCCACCGGCCAGAGCCGTGTTTGCTGTGTTTCGGGGAAGAAGAATACAGATCCGTCAGGGGGTCTTCCTGGTGGAGATGAGTCAGTTGATTCATGCAAAATCCTTCCTTCCTGAAACAAGATTTGTTCCATGCACTCCCGGGGAAAGCCGAAAATGCGGCAAAACAATAACAATAAGGCTTTTCGCGAATCTATTTTATCGCCTTTTGGGGGGAATGTAAAGTTACAGCTTTTACATAAGTTTCGAAAGGCCGTTTTTTACGTAAAATATTTACATATCAAGGGTTGAAACTTAGTGGGAAATACTATATTGTATAGATACGCGGCCCTGCGGCAAGAAATGCAGACTTTTCCATTTCTGTACTGCCGGGCCGGGACTGTATTTTGAAAATACGCAGAACGGAACCGTTCCGTTCTCACAGGAGGAACCTTCAGGTGAAAATTCTTATTTTATCTGCGGCAACCGGAGGCGGCCATTTACGTGCATCCCATGCAATTGAGTCGTATCTTTTGGAGAACACCACAGATGTTGAAGTGAGAGTGGTGGATGCGCTGAAAACCATTCACCCGATCTTAGATAAAACAATTTGCGAGGGATACCACTTTTTGGCCACGAAAACCCCGAAAATGTTTGGTCTGCTGTACCAGAAGTCGAACGAAGAAAATCCCCTGGCGCAGATGGTGCCAAAATTTAACAGCCTGTTCAGCCAGCGCCTGCTGCCCTTGTTTGAGGAATACGAGCCCGATGTGGTCATTGCAACACACCCCTTTGTAACGGAAATGGTTTCCCACTTAAAGGAAAAAGGGCAGGTCAGGGTGCCGCTGATCTGTATCATGACGGACTACGGCCCTCATAAGGCATGGATTTCGGACAATGTGGACGCCTATATCGTGTCCAGCGAAGACATGGTGCCGGATATGGAGGCCATGGGTGTACGGCGCGAAATCGTGTATCCGTTCGGCATTCCGGTTTACAATGTGTTTTTTGATAAGACCGACAAGGCCGCGCTGCTGGAAGAACTTGGAATGAAGCGCGACCAGCTTACCATTCTGATTATGGCGGGAAGCTTCGGCGTTTCGAACATCCTCCAGATTTATGAGGACATCGTTTGTCTGGATCTGCCGTTCCAGATCATTGTCATCACTGGCCGGAATGAAAAGCTGTTCCAGGCCTTTGAGGATAAGATCGAAGAGTGCCGCCTGAGCCCTCAGATGTGCTGCAAGCACACCCGGCTGGTCTTTTTTACGAACGAAGTGGAAAAGTACATGCACGCGTCCGATTTGATCATCACAAAGCCCGGCGGCCTGACGGTGTCGGAGGCATTGGCCTGCAACGTTCCGCTGGCGGTGTTCGACGCGATCCCCGGTCAGGAGGAGGACAATGCCAATTTCCTGATGAGCCACGATATGGCGGTCAGGATTCGCAAGGGCGACGACTGTGCGGGCACGATCTCTGAACTGCTGCGCAACCGTGAAAAGCTTGAGAAAATGCGGCAGTCCTGCCAGAGCTTCGACAAATCACAGTCTTCCAAAAACATTCTGTCCCTGATTTACGAGCTGGTAGAGGAGCAAAAGGAAGATACTGCGGCATTCGGAAAATAGCATGCCGGCGCAGAAGCGCTGAAAAGGATGATCCTTTATAAAACAGAATGGATTCAATTTGAAAAATGGGGCAGCGTAAAAGCTGCTCCATTTTTGTCCGTTAAGGATGTTTTATTCCCAAAAAACGCTGCAGCGGATCAATCGATGGGGAGCCTTTGCCTGTATTTACCAACGAATTTATCTTTCATTCCGTTTCGGTCTGCAATGCCTCGGAATTTTGATATTCCAAGATATCTCCGGGCTGACAGTCCAAAGCCTTACAAATCCCTTCTAAGGTTGAGAAACGAATCGCTTTTGCCTTGCCATTTTTCAATATGGAAAGATTCGCCAGCGTTATGCCGACTTTTTCGGAAAGCTCCGTCACGCTCATTTTTCTTTTTGCGAGCATCACATCAATGTTGATTATCATTGCCATGTGCTCACCTCAAATTGTAAAATCATTTTCAGATTTGATGATGATCGCTTCCTGCAGCAGTCTTTGGAGGACAGCCACGAAGGTTGCAACGATAAGAGGCATGGAAGCCATGCCAAAGCCGATGATGGCAAGACCGGGTGCGTCCTCCATTTGCGCCACAAGGTATACGGCCGGCATACCGGCCAAATAGAAAAGGGCGGTCATCAGCGTTC
Organism: Bacillota bacterium; assembly: GCA_023401495.1. Classification (GTDB taxonomy): domain Bacteria; phylum Bacillota; class Clostridia; order Oscillospirales; family Acutalibacteraceae; genus Faecalispora. The sequence continues at coordinate 18,532 of JAEXDU010000053.1, read as the reverse complement.
CCGCTATTTTCATGTTTTTTAACGTCTTAATAGATGCATCGGAAAACACTTTCCCGTTGTCAATATAATGCAGCAGTCTGATTGCCTGATACAGCGCAAAGAAAAAAATGATCATTGCCGCATACATACAAATCAGGAATGGAAGTTTGAAAAATGCCACCGCAGGTACGAATACAGACATTGCGTTTGCGAATTTGGGAAGAAGAAAAATGCCGAAAATGAGTGAGGTAATTCCGATCAGTACGATGACTGTTTTTAAAAAGATGGTCGGTGCGCGCTGCTTCATAAAATCACCCTCTGTTTTTTATTGGTAACTCGATTATAGCATCGATTTATCGTTTGTCAATAAATAAATATTGAAAATCAGGTGAAATTATCTGTTCTGTAATATATAATCAGGTTTTGAGCCACAGACGGCAATCTGTTCTTCGGCAAAGAAAAACAAGGTATCATTCCACATGGAAAATACCTTGTTTTGAGACATTCAATTTAGCGGTACAGAATGTTTTCCGGAATCTGTTTGATTAAGGGGAGTCTGAAATCAGTTCCTTTTTGTGTTACACACCCGCGCCCAGAATCTTTTCCATATTCTCCAGCTGGTCGATATGAACGATTGTCACGACCTTGTCGCCACCCTGCAGCATGGTTTCGCCGCGGGGAATCAGCAGGTCGGAGTTGCGGATGATCGCGACGAGCACGCATTCGGTGGGCAGCTCAATATCGCGCAGCAGCTTGCCCTGCACAGAAGAGCCGGGGCTTACGATGCGCTCGACCAGCGAATACTTGCCGCCGTGCAGCTTTAACAGCGTCATCATGTCGCCCATCGACATTTCCTCTGCCACCAGGCGGGCCATTAGATCGGCTTGGTTCACCGCGGCGTCGACGCCCATTAAGGGGGTAAACAGCCACGCGTTTTTCGGGTTGTTCACACGGCCGATCACTCTGCGCACGCCGTATTCCAGGCGGGCCAGCGTGCCGACCACCAGATTGTTTTCGTCCGAGCCGGTCACGGCGGCCACAACGTCCGCCTGGCGGATACCGGCGGCCTCCAATACCTTCGGCTCTGCGCCGTTGCCCTGCAGAATCGTATCGTGCGGCAGGGATTTTTTCAGAACCTCGATCCGGTTATCCTTTGCTTCAATAATCGTGACCTTGTGCCCGCGTTCGATCAGAAGCGATGCAAGGTAGCAGCCCACCTGGCCGCCGCCGACAATAATTACCTTCATGATTTTATCCCCCTCACATCGTTTTGCCGAGCAGTTTGCGCAGCTGACCGCCGGAAGCGGAGGTTGCTGCGATATACACGACGTCGCCCTTTTGAAAAACCGTTCCGGTTGTCGGCAGCAGAGTTTTATTGTCGCGCTCGATCGCGACAACATGAATGTCGCCGACCACCGTCAGCTCGTTCACCCGATGCCCTATCAAGAGGGTGGGCAGCTCCACGCGCACCAGCTCCGCCTCGCCGCTGCCAAAGCTGTAAACCTGGTTCAGCGTGGAGTACGAAAGCAAATCCGACGCACGCTTGATGCCCCATATGGTGGAGGAGAGGGTCTGTACGCCAAGACGCTTGTAAATCTCGGCCTTTTCGCGGTCGTACAGGCGCGCGACCACTTTCGGTACATGGTAAATCTCTTTGGCGATGCGGGCGATCACGGCGTTTGATTCATCGCTGGAGGTAAAGGCCGCCAGCGCGTCGGTGCGCTCGATCTGCGCCTTCTGCAAAACATCCTTATCAAAGCCGATGCCTTCTACTGTTTTTCCCTGAAAGTGTTTGCCGAGCTGTTCAAACGCTGCCGGGTCAGAGTCAATGACGGTAACGGAGTGACCGGCTTTGCTCATGGCCTGCGCAAGGCCGGAACCGTTGCGTCCGCACCCTACAATAATGATTTTCATCGAATAGCCTCCCTTTTTGCGTCTTTGGGCAAGTTAGTATGGGGTTGGTCGTTGTTATTCTTCTTTCTGCGGTCCGACCAGCGCAGGAACCATTTGCGCGCCTCATCCACCAATAGCATGGCGAACGGGATGAACAGCAGCATTCCCAGGTGATTCAGCGGCAGGGGCGCCGTGTTAAACAGATTGTGCAGGAAAGGCAGCGGCAGGAAAACAAGGCACGCAAGAAGCGTGAATTCTACCGCAATACCGACCAGAATCAGGCGGTTGCTGAACAAACCGATTTTGAATACAGACGTACGATCCGTACGGCAGGCGAATACCGCGCCCACCTGCGAAAGCACGATGGCGGCAAAGGTAATGGAAGTGGTCATCCGGTATGCGAGCCCCTCAGAAGCCAGCGGAATCGCGGGCCAGCCCATCAGGAAGTTCAGGAAGAAGTATGCAGCGATACCAAAGATTGCTTCGAGCATACCGTACCACAGGAAAGCCCTGAAAATCAAGGGGCGATTGAGCAGAACATCTTTTCTGGAACGCGGGGGCGCATCCATCACGCCTTCCTCCGGCGCTTCGGAGCCAAGGCCCATGGCAGGCACCATGTCGGTGCCGAGGTCGATGGCCAGAACCTGCATGATCGTCAGGGGCAGCGGAATCAGTCCGCCAGAGAACAGGTACAGAACCATCGGCACGGCGCAGGACATATTACTGGTGAAAATATAGAGAACAAAGCGGCGGATATTGCTGTACACCGCGCGGCCTTCCTCGATCGCGTTGACGATGGAGGCGAAGTTGTCGTCGGTCAGAATCATGTCGGCGGCTTCCTTGGCCACGTCCGTTCCGGAGCGGCCCATCGCAACGCCGATATCCGCCTTCTTCAGCGCGGGGGAGTCGTTGACGCCGTCGCCGGTTACGGCAACGATCTGTTTCATATCCTGCAAGGCGCTGACGACCTGAAGCTTCTGCTCCGGGGCGACGCGCGCGAAGATGACTTCATCCTTGAGCGCTTCCTCCAGGGCATTCTGGCTCATGTTCTCGAGCTCCAGACCGGTGATGATGCGGGGGTGGCTGCCGGAAACAATTCCGATGCGGCGGGCGATGCTCTCCGCAGTCAGGCCGTAGTCGCCGGTGATCATGATGATGCGGATGCCGGCCTTGTGGCATTTCTTCACGGCGGCGGCAACTTCCGGGCGGGGTGGGTCGACCATGGCGATCAGGCCGAGGAAGGTCAAATCCTGCTCGATCAGCTCGGGTGTGTATTCGCTCAGGCTGGTTGGCAGCGCGATTTCGCCGGATAGCTCGCGGCAGGCCACTGCCAGTACGCGCAGACCTTTTTTGGCGTATTCGTCGTTCACCGTCATGATGTGGCGGCGCTCGTCGTTGCTCATGGCAGAAACCACTCCGTTTCTGCGCTGGCGGGTGCACAGGTCCAGCACCTCTTTCGGCGCGCCCTTTACATACGCCAGGCGGCTGCCGCCGCTCAGGGGCTGGTGAATGGTGCTCATGCGCTTGCGGCCTGAGTCAAAGGGCAGCTCACGCAGACGGGGAATCGTGGTGGAAAGCTCATCCAGATTCAGGCCGTTCTTTTTCGCCACGACCAGCAAAGCGGCTTCCGTGGGGTCGCCGAGAACGGTATAATGGTTGTTCTCTTCATTGGGAGGCAGCAGTCTGGCGTCGCAGCACAGCCCGGCGCCGGTCAGCAGCTGGCACAGGTCGCTGTTGTCTTTTTCGGCGGGTCGGCCGTTTTCTTCCAGAATCTGTCCGCCCTCGGCGTTGTAGCCGACGCCGGTTACTTCAAGGCTGCGACCGTCCAGCCACACATTGCTGACGGTCATTTCGTTCTGAGTCAGGGTGCCGGTTTTATCCGTGCAGATCACCGTGGTGCAGCCGAGTGTCTCGACAGCAGACAGGCGCTTGATCAGCGCGTTGCGCTTGGCCATGCGCTGTACGCCCATGGCGAGCGACAGGGTAACGGTAGGGAGAAGGCCCTCCGGAATAAACGCAACGATCATGCCAAGGGCGAAAATAAACGCTGCCACAGGCTCGGATTTTGCGAGGAAAATCGCCAGAATAAAGAACACCACGCCGATCGAAACAGCGATGGCGGAAACTTTCTTTGTCAGGTTGCCCATTTCCTTCTGCAGGGGGCTGGATTCATCCTTGAGGCTCTGGGTCAAACCGGCAATGCGGCCAAACTCTGTGTCCATTCCGGTAGAGCAGACGATCGCCTTGCCGGTACCGGAGGAAACCGTTGTTCCGGCGAAAATCAGGTTCGGCGATTCCACAGTGGAAATGTCGGTGCGAAGCACCTGGTCGCGCGCTTTATGAACGGGGTTCGACTCACCCGTCAGTGTGGACTGGTTGACGCGCAGGTCGTTGTCCTCGACAAGACGTGCGTCGGCGGAGATCATGTCGCCCTCCGACAGCAGCATAATGTCGCCGGGGACGAGGTCCTCCGCCAAAAGACGAAGCTCCTCGCCGCCGCGCAGCACGCGGACGTAGTCCGGCAGCAGCTTTTTCAGGGCTTCGGTCGCCTTTCCGGCACGGAATTCCTGCCAGAAGCTGAATACGCCGTTGATCACGTTGACCATCCAGACGGCGATGGCCAGCTCCGGCATTCCCGCGATCAGCGCGACGATACCGGCGACCCAAAGCAGGATCGCCATCAGGTGTGTAAAGTTGGAAAGGAATTTCCAGATCAGCGGCTGACCTTTCTTTTCCTGAATCGTATTTTTGCCGTATTTTTTCAGGCGCGCCTGCGCCTCTTCGGGGGAGATGCCCTGCTCTGTGGTGTCCAGCGCTCCGTATACTTCCGATACGGGCAGCTGCCGGATTTTACGCGGCAGATCATTGACCGGCGGTGCGGCCGGCTGTTGAGTGGTCGTTTGTACGTTTGATTCTTTCATCGTTCTGCTCTCCGTTCCATAACATGTATGATTCCATTTGGATCCCGCCGGGTACAAAACGCGAGATGAAGGGGTTCGCCGCAATCTGATTCTTCATAGGCGCATTTTTTGTCGGGAGTCAGGCTGCCAAGCCGATTTAAATTGTATCGAGCCGGCAGATAAGTCGGATCCAGCGCCCAGGCGGACCGAAAATGCCGCATCGCTCCGAGGACGTCGTTTTCCTGCTCCAGAAGGATTCCCATTAGGTTGTGGGGCTGCGGTGCATGGGGAAAAGTACCCATGGCGTTTGAAATCAGCCGTTTGCATTCTTCGTATTTTTCTTCCTCAATCAGCAGCTTTGCATTTCTGCAAAGCCTGGTCAGTTCCTGTTGTTGAATGGGAGCTGCGGATTTCATACTGTATCACCTTGCCTGTCTGCCTTTCTTGATTTCCGTTCTTATTTTAGCGAAGAGCTTGTGAGTTGGGTGTGAAAAGACAGACATTGGTGTGAGAATCCTGTGAGAATTGGAACGGATTTGTTTTTTTCAGGGGATATTCGTTTTTTTGCGGCGCTTGCCGTCTTGTTTTTCGGGATTTTCGGCGGCTCTCGTGCTTTCGGCAAACAAGAAAGACCCGGTGCGGATATTGTTCCGCACCGGGTCTTTTTCATTAATAATAGAAAAGAATCCTTTTTCCAGTCAAATTTTTACATGGGAAAAACAGGAGGATTATTCGTCCACCAGCCGGTATCCCACGCCGATTTCCGTTACGATGTAACGCGGCTTTGCCGGGTTTTTTTCAACTTTGCGGCGCAGCGCAGCCATCAGTGCGCGCAGGGCCTGGGTGTCGTTGCCGTAGCCGACTCCCCATACCTCGCGAATGATATATTGGGTCGTCAGCACCTTGCCGCAGTTTTTGAACAGCAAAGCCAGCAGATTGTATTCCATGGGGGTCAGGTGAAGCTCTTCTCCCTGAAGGTAGGTCAGGCGCTTCTCGATATCGATTTTCAGTTCCCCCACCTGATACACTGCCTGGGGCTTTTCGCCGCTCTGCCTGCGCAGGTGCCGGATGGCTACGCGGATACGCGCCAAAAGCTCGGTGGCGGAAAACGGCTTTGTCAGGTAGTCGTCCGCGCCGGCGTCGAGCGCCGCCGCCTTTTCTCTGTCCTGATCCCGGGCGGAAACGACGATGATGGGCATGTCCGACCACTCGCGCACCCGCTTGATGATTTCCATGCCATCACAGTCCGGCAGGCCCAGATCGAGCAGCAAAAGCTCGATCGGCTCAGAGATCAAAAGGCTCATTGCGTTGTGCCCGGAGTTTGCGCTCAGGTAAGAAAAGCCGTCCTGCTCAAGCGCATAGCCGATAAAGCTTTGAATTTGCCTGTCATCTTCCACGACCAGAATTTTATGAGTGGCTTCACCCATGGTCTTCCTCCTCCAATGGTAGGCTGAATACGAATTCTGCACCGGGGCCATCGGTGCGGTTGCGTGCCCAGATGGTTCCGCCGTGGGCCCTTACGATCGTATCGCAGATTGCGAGGCCCAGTCCGACTCCCTTGCGCGAATCGGATTCTTTTGCGTGAGAGGTATAGAACAGCTCGAAAATATGGGGAAGATCAGCGCCCCCGATCCCGCTGCCGCGATCCCGTACGGAAAAGACTGCGCTGTGGTTTTCCTTGTCCTCTTCGACAGAAACGCAGATTTCACCGGGCGGGTCGGTATGTTTTACCGCGTTTTCAAGCAGATTGATCAGTGCCTGGCTGATCAGCTTTGCGTCCATTGGAACAAGAAACAGCTCCTCCGGCGCGTGAACCTCAATGTCGTATCCGAGGTGATGACGCATGACGTAGCGTGCGGCCCCGCCCAGAATTTCTTCGGCAGCCTCCATTTGCTTGCTGATGGCGAGCATGCCGTCCTGCAGACGCGTCAGGCTGAGGATGTTCTCTACCAGCGAATGCAGCCAGCCTGCGTCATGATGGATTCCTTCCATCAGCGAGTAGCGGGGGTCAGAGCTGTCGGTCATTCCGAGCAGCATTTCAGAGGTTCCCATCATTCCCGCCAAGGGCGTGCGAAGATCGTGAGAGATCGCGCGCAGCAAATTGACCCGGTAGCGCTCCTGTACGGTTTCCTCATGCAGGCGAATCCGCTGCAGAGAGGCCCGAAAACGGTCCATCGCAAGGGCGGTGCTTTCAATCATGGAACGCAGAATCCGGATCTGCGCCGGGGACAGGCGCTGCGCTTTCTCCTTCGGCAGCCGGATCAGTCCCAGAATCGAATCCTTCGCGTAAATCGGCCAGTCGTAAAATACAGGGCCAGCGACAAAACCCGCGTCCAAATCAGAAAGGCGCTGTAAGATGTCTGATGCATCCTCGGTACGGTGCCGCACAGCCTGCCCCGGCAGGCATTGAATATAGGAATCCTCCGGCTTGCCATTCTCGTCAAAACATAAACAGGCCGCGCCCGCGCATACCGATTTGCTGATGGTGTCGGCTGCCAGTTCTGCAATTTCGGGAATGCTTTTCGCGTCTGTCAGCAGATTGGTCAGAGCATAAAGAGCTCGCGATTCGAGTTCGCGCTCTTTTGCGCTGCGTTCGTTCCGCTTGGCATGGAACGTCACCGTGCTGGTCAGCAGGGCCGCGATGCTCATGATGAACAGGGTGATCATATAGCTGGGGGCGTTCACCGCAAAGCTGAAATATGGCTCGGTAAACAGAAAATTAAACAGAAAAGCCGCAAGCACAGATGCCAGAATGGCAAAGGCGTAGCTTGAAATCAGAAGTGAGGTTAATAAAACAGCCAAAAAAAAGACGATTACGATGTTGGCTTCCGGCAGTCCGAGGCCGCGCAGCAGGTATCCGATTCCCGCCGCTGACAGCAGCAGAGCAAGTACGATAAATAAATGCAGAAGTACGGTTTTGATTTGGTTTTTATGCGCCATGGTAACTTTCATTCCTTCTCTACGAACCCGCGAAAAAGGTGCAGGCCGCTTTCTATCGGACGAATTTCCGGAAGTAACAGTCAAATGGAAATTCCACCGTTTCTTCCTAGTGTATTTCCATCCTGGCTGAAATGCAAGACAATTTGTAAAATTATATTTGTGTTTTCAAAATGGTTGAGAGCGGTGACATCAGGCAGCCATTACACGCCCAGAGAAGAGTTCTGGGAATATGCCGTCAAGTTGTTTGAAAGAGCTAACAATTTAATTAGATGATTTCCAAAATAAAATACTTACAATTGCCAGTTTGTGACCATATAAATCGGCACAATAGAGAAAATGCATATCATTATTGTATTTTTGTTTTTGATTCGCTAAAATGAATGAAAGAGTGATGAGAAAGTATTTTTATATCTGATTGATCATATGTTTAAAATTCAGGCGGAGCATATTTGAGGAGGTTAATACCATGAAAAAAGGGATAGGAAAAAAAGTGTTTGCGGCCATTATGTGTCTGCTGGTTTCGCTGCAGATGCTGCCCTTTGTGGCAAAAGCGGACGGCGGTTCCAATACGCCGATTAATTTACTGGAGAAAAGCTACCCCGAGGATTTATTCAAAACATTGAACCTTTCCGCCAATATTCCTGATGGGAAGGATTTGTTTAAGCTGTCCTTCGATTTTTCATTGGTTAATGATCAGCTTAAGGCCGAGTTGAGAGCGGTTATAAAAGAAGTACATCCTGAGTATGGTGATGATGAGATTGATGATGTGATAGGGAACTGGAATGACACAGATCCCATCCCCGATGAATATGCGGCCAAACTGCCGGCGGCCGGCTTTACCTTTAAGCTGTCACTGGCAAAAAATACGTTTACACTCCCGGATAGCTTGCTTGGCACAGGAAAGTCCTTGACAGTTCAAAGCGGCGATCTTGCAGGTGAACAAGTGGGAACCTATTCCATTGAGAAAGATGGGAGTGACCCGAACTTACTGACCGTCACCGCGACACTGAACCCGCGCGTTTATAAGTGGAGGAATGTCTCCGCCTCGGCGTCCATTGGGCTGGAGATTACAAAAACCGGTGAAGGCACCAAAGATCCCATAATAGAAGACAAAGGGGACAAAATCAACGTTGATGTAGACTTTTCCGGCGGCGGCACACAGCCCGGTGGGGACGATAAGTCCTATACAATTGAAAAAGCAGCGTCAGATATTACCTCAGCGGATTCAAGCCATTTTTTGACCTATACCATTACTGCAAAGGCCCCGGCAGACAAAACTCTGAATGGTATGAGCATTGTTGATCCGATCCCTCAGGGGCTGGTGGTAACAAAGGTAGAAGTGGAGAGCAGTACGCCTGCCGCAATCGATGTGGATGTACTGCCCGCGGAGCAGGCTGAGGCAGGAAAGTATTTTGTTGATAAAAACGGTAAGCTTACTTATACCATTCCGGATTCTCCGGATGTAACCAAGATTGCACTTACGATTACGACCATGCTGACTTCTGAAAAATATCAGGAGTACATGAAAATAGTAAATGATACCCCCACACTGACTTTTAAGAATAAAGCGCAACTGATCGGAGATGATCCGTCTAAACCGGAGGCGATCAGTACAGAGGTGGTTTCAACCCTTAACGGGAAGTTTATGGATAAAGAAGGTGAGCGTGTTGGCCTGAACAGCCCTGAGTGGAAATGGACGATTACTGCCAACACGTATTTTACCGGTGACAGCGGTACAGTGTACCTGATCGACTCCATTCAGGGAACCGATACCACCCATATGTATGCGCTGAACGGCTCCAATCAAGTGGAGTTTACGGTAAATGAAGAAACACTTCCCAGAACAGCGATAAAAGTGACTACTCCATCGGTTTCCTATGCGGATTTGAAAGATAATGCCAAGCTGTCTGAAAATATTTCATGGTTAGACGAATTAACCAAGCCTGATTCCAGTGGTGGTGACAGAAAAGCAGTTTATTATCAGAAAGGCACTGAAGCGGTTCTGATTATTCCTCTGGCAGAAAGCGAACTAAACAAGCCTCTGAAAGTTACTTACTCTACGGAGGCAATTGCATCCGCTGATGGTACCTATACAAATAAGAATTTAAAAAATGAAGCGACCATGCTGTGGGAAGGTGTGGAATATGACCCGGGAGCCGGTTCAGGTGGCACGGGCGGGCCCGGAACGGAGCTTCCCTCTTTCTCTTTCAACATTCAGAAAGAATATACCATGGACTATGCCGTGATGAAGAAAGAGGCGGGCAACTACAATAAAGACAGCAGGGAAATGACATGGACGTTTAATGTTAACTACAGTCATTTGGAGATTGATAACGCCAAGATTACGGATGTGCTCCATGACGATGCGCAGGTTTTCAAAAGCCTTTCCGCAGTGCTGAAGGAAAATGGCAAATCCGACAAGGCTGTTACGATTACGAAAGATGGAGCAAGTCCACCCTCTTATACTTTAACACCTGGTACAGACCCGCATACAATGCTTTTGACCATTTTCCTTGGGAAAATTGAAAAGGACCAGGTCTATCAGATTACCCTGAAAACTACCGTGGTGGATCCATTGATTCTAAATCAAAACAGCAATAATGCAGGCAAGCTGACAAATAAAGCAACGATAACAGGGGATGGTCTGCCTTCGGATAAAGACTATTCCAGTGAAGCGGAAACGAATGTCGCAAACACTATTCTGGTCAAGGATAACATTAACCCGGCCGGGAATGTGACGAATTACTATGATTTTACAAACCACCAGCTTTACTGGCGGGTTAAAATCAACCAGAACCATGCCAGTATTAAAGAAGGCGCGGCCCTTGTGGATACCGTGCCCTTGCATACGGATTTCGGTCAGCTCCTCACGGTAAAGCGGACTCCGGAGAGTGGCGTATCGGAAACAAAGGATAATCTGAATAAGACAGTTGGCGGTTCCATAACAATGGGGGACGGTCAGATTATTACGTTGGAGGACGGCGGGACTACTGCCGGTACGGATAAACGTCAGATTGTAAAGTTTAACTTTAATCAGGACTTTAATGACACTTACGAACTGGTGTTTACTACAACCGTAAAAGAAGATTATCGCAATGAAATCGCTAAGGTGCTAAAAGAATATTCTTTTACGAATAATTCCACGCTGACCGGCGAGATCATTAATCCCGCAGGCGGAACGAACGGAACGATCATTGCCAGCGATGACGCGACGCATAAGGTTCGGATTCCTTCCATCGGGAAGCAGGGGCAATACACGTATGGGAACTATAGTGACTATGGTTCGGTTTACCGTGTGGATTGGCAGATTTTATTGAATGCTGACGGAGTTGATATGGAGGGCGCCACCCTGACGGATCATCTGAAGGAATGGTTCCAGCTGGATCAGGCTTCTCTGTCGATCAAAGCGGTTAATCCAAACAGTATCTCCAGTAACAGTCCCATTACAGGTCCGACCTCCCCTATGAAGCAATATACAACAACCGGAGGAGATCTGAAAGACCAATTCGAAGATTTAAAGGTGTCCAATTCCGGGTTCTCCTTTAAGATTCCGAAAACGTATGCCCACACGCCTATGCTGATTACGTTTACCACTTTGGTAGTCGGCGAAGTCACATCGAAGGATAAAATGTCCAATAGCGCCACACTTGCCTGGAGTGGAGGAGGCTCGACCGAAACAGGTGACCAGCAGGCCAATGATGCTCAGACATTGACTTTAGATCAGATCGTCGATGCCAGCACCAGCGCGCAGCTGCGCATACTGAAAACCAGCGCGAATACCACTGGCTCAGAAGAGTCACCCGATTTCCGGCTGCCCGGCGCACAATTTACCCTAACCCCAATGAAACAAGAGGGTGGTAAATGGGTGGCAGATAAAAATGCGGATGTGCTGACAAAGACAACTCCGGCCACCGGAAAGATTTATTTCCTTTACCTGAACAAGAATGTGCTGTATCAATTGAAAGAAATACAGGCGCCTGATGGGTATCAGCAGGATTCCACAGTCCGTTACTTTGTGTTCTCTGAAAACAATCCTCCGGAGGGAACTTATCCAGAGGGTACCATAACGAAGAAATCTGGAACTTATACCACCCCGATCGTCATTAAAAACAAACCCAAAAACGGCCAGGGAGAAGGCACCTATTCTTTCTCTTTTGCCAAGCTGAGCGATGATGCGAATCCCGTACTGGGAGCAACATTTACCCTTACCGGAACCAACTTGCAAACCAAGGAAGCAACCAGCGATAAAGATGGCTCGGTAAAATTTGAGAATGTAGATCCCGGTACCTATGAGTTAAAGGAAAGCTCCGCCCCTAATGGGTTTGAGAAGATCGCCGGTACTATTACCGTTACGATTACTACGAATGGTCAACTCACCATGACAGGCGGTGATTTCTTAAAGCATTCCGCCGAAACGGGTTATACCGTAACCAATACCCGGATTCGGGGGACGGTAACGCTGCAGAAACAGGATTCCGCCGATTCAACTCCCGTGTCTGGCGCGAAATTTACGGTGTACAGTAAATCCGGCGACGTTGCTGTGGCATACCTGACTGAAAGCAATGTCACTTCTGGATTGTATCAGCTTTCCGCTTTGGAGGCTCCAGCCAAAAATGCTGCGGGCGATTGGTATCTCTCGGCAGACAATCAGCTGATTGTGGGCGATTACTATCTGAAAGAAACCACTACTCCTGCGGGTTACCTGCCCGACACCGATGAGCAAAAAAAGCTCCATTCGTACGATTTCTCCATCACCGCGCAGGGTCAGGCGGTCACGGTCAGCAATGATGGTTCGACCACTGATTTTTACAATACCCCCATTGGTTCCATCGTCGGTCAGAAAGTGATTGCCAGTTCCGGCCTTCCGTTGGCTGGCGCGACCATCGGCTTGTTTAACGCAGCAGAAACCAGTTTGATCAAAGACAAGGCCATTGCTACCGTTTTGAGCGAGAACGACGGTTCCTTTACCTTTTCTAACCTGCTTTATGGAACATACAAAATTGCCGAAGTGGCTGCACCCGGGCGGTATTTGGTGAATACCAGCGCGGTGTTTGCGGTAACGGTCAATCAGAATAAGCAGTCAATCGCAACAGATGACAGCGGCAACGCAATTCTGATCGCCAATACCCGTCGTTCCGGCGGCGGTGGAGGCGGCGGAGGCGGTAATCCTGGAGGCGGCAGCGACGAGGGCTATATCGTGATCCAAAAGTCCTCCGAAGACGGTGTGCTTTCCGGATTTACCTTTGAGATTACGGACGGCAATACCTATACCGAGCGCTTCGTAACGGATGCGGACGGCCGTATCATGACTGGTGAACTGCCGAAGGGAACTTATACCGTCCGTGAAATTGCGGAAGAGGGAGTGACAGACAAATACGAGCTCCCGAAGGCGCAGACAGTACGTATTTCCGGAGTAGGTACAAAGCTCAACTTCGAGAACAAACTGCGCCCCGAATTCATTCCGCCGGACGAAGTGCCTTTGGGCGGTGGAGGAGGAACAGAACCGTCCTCCCCTGTGGAAGAGATTCCCGATAATGACATTCCGAAGGGAAACGTCGAAACCTTTGGGCCGAAAACCGGCTATACCGGCGCATCGCCTTTGTGGGCGCTGATGCTGGGCCTGTCTCTGGCCGGTCTGGGGTATTCCGCGATTTCCCTGTTGGTTGCTAAGAAAAAGGGCCGTCATGTCGACAAATAGGCAGACGGTAAAGCGCCGTCTGGCCATAGCGGGATGTGTCCTGTTTGGCGTGCTGGCTTTGATTTCCGGAACGATCCTGTTTCTGGATTACCAACGCCAGATCACGGCTGACAAGGGGTTTGAAAATCTTCGCATAACTCTGTCTGAAGATGTGCCATCAACCGCCGGAGAGACCTCCTCTCCGGCGGTTATTCCTCAAACGCCTCGCGAGCGATATGGTCAGCTGGCACAGCAAAACTCCGATCTGGCAGGGTGGATTCAGATTGAGGGCACCTCGATCAATTACCCGGTGATGCAGACCCCGAAAGACCCGGATTATTACCTCGATCATGATTTTCAGCGCAAGTACAGCCCTTACGGGGTTCCGTATGCGGATTCCTGCAGCGATTTGTCCGGTGGCAATGTGCTGATTTACGGGCATCACACCAAGAACAAAGGGATGTTCGGCGCTCTTGTCGATTACGAAAAGCAGTCCTATTATCAAGAGCATCCGACGATCCTGTTTGATACGCTGGAGCAGTATGGGCTTTATCAGATTGTGATGGTCGTCAAAACCACCGCGCTGCTGAATGACCCCAATGCGTTCGATTATACCAAAGCCGCCTTTCCTTCGGATGAAAAGGAATTCCAAACGTTTGTCTCTGCGTGTGAAAAGCGCGAGCTGTATCAAACCGGCGAAAGCGTATCATTCGGGGACCGGCTTCTGCTGCTGTCAACCTGCGAGTATTCCAGGGAGGATGGGCGTTTGCTGATTGTTGCAAAGCAGGTGAAAACAGCAGATACAAAATAACCGAGCGAACTTGCGATCTTTGTAAATGAATTTTGCCGTCACAGGTAGATTTTACCGGTGGAATGAGATATAATTTATGTGACGGAAATCACCGTTTTACGACAATTGGAAAGGAGCAGAAAAATGAACAAAGAACAAAAATTCTTTATCTGTAAGCACTGCGGCAATTTGGTTGGAATGATCTTCAGTTCCGGCGTACCCATGGTATGCTGTGGGGAGAAAATGACCGAGCTGGTTGCAAATACGACCGATGCCGCTACCGAGAAGCACGTTCCCGTTGTGACCGTTGAAGGGAATACCGTTACTGCTGTTGTCGGCAGTGTAGAGCATCCCATGCTGCCGGAGCACTATATCCAGTGGATTTATCTGCTGACCACCACGGGCGGCCACCGCACGGCTCTTCAGCCCGGCGAGGCCCCGAAAGCCGTATTTACATTACAGGACGATGAAAAGCCGGTTGCGGTTTATGAATACTGCAATCTGCACGGCCTGTGGAAAACAGAGCTGTAATTCACACTCTGTGCCCTTATGTTGTTTCAAATCGCAGCAGAAAAAGGTTTCCTAAAGGGAATGTTTCTCCGTAAGAGCATTTTCTGCGGCTGCGACAAAAGGCATCTTACGAAAGTAAGATGCCTTTTGTCCTATCCGGATTGGTCATCAGGCGCGTGCACGATGAAATGATTCAGAAAAGGGGAGGCGTATCATTGAAACTGACGGTTCTGGTCGATAACAATACCTATATCAATCAGTATTATCTGGGGGAGCCCGGCGCCTGCTATTATATTGAGGATGGCAGCGAAAAAATTCTGCTCGATACCGGCTATTCCGATATTGCCGGAAAAAATGCACGCAAAATGGGAATTGATCTCGGCGGGCTGACGAAGATCGTGTTCTCCCACGGGCACAATGATCACACGGGCGGGCTGCAGTATTTGAAGGACGAATACGATTTGTCAAACGTGGAGATCATTTCGCACCCGGATACCTGGAAAGCAAAGCGGTTTGAAACGGAAAGCATTGGCTCGCCTTTTTCAGAACAGGGAATCGAAGAAATCGGCCGTCTGCGTCTGACAAAGGAGCCGATCCGGCTCAGCGAGCATCTTTTCTTCCTTGGTGAGATTTCAACCGTGTGCGATTTTGAACCCCGTCTGGCTTTGGGGGAACAAAAAGCAGGGGAGGACTTCTGCGACGACTATGTGATGGATGATTCCGCTTTGGCCTACTGCGGGGACGACGGTGTTTTTGTCATCACCGGCTGTTCGCACAGCGGCATCTGCAATATCATAGAGCAGGCAAAGTGGGTATGCGGCGCTCAAACGGTCACAGGTGTGATCGGCGGTTTTCACCTGTTTCAGGTGAACGAAAGGGTAAAAGCCACCATCCGATATTTTGAGGAATCGGGAATCCGTCGCCTGTATCCCTGCCACTGTACCTCGTTTGCCGTCCGCGCGGCAATCCATGAAAAAATCCCCGTAAAAGAAGTCGGTGTGGGCTTTACTCTCTCTTTATGAGACAAGCAAGATGGAAAAATCTATTTTTCAGGAACGCTTGACTTCTGTCGAAAACTTGAGTATAATAGGCACAAATTGAAAATACAAAATACCGGTTGGGCAGGATTCGTTTTCGAGTTCTTGTTTTCAAGATTTTGAGCTTTAAGGGTGGGAAGCTTCTGTATGAAGCGTTCCGCCCTTTTTTGTCGTCTTTTTTCCGGTGCTTCTTACAGAGGGCAAACCTTCCCTTTTGGTGTCACGATCTGCCGGTCATGGCGTTAAGAGAGAAAGGGAGGATTGAAATGACTGTGTCGGAAGCTGCATTGGTTGGTGTTTTCTGCATGTCTCTCGTATTTGGGATTTTGGCGGTACTGTACTTCTTGATTCGAATTTTTACCGTTGGAATCCGCAAGTTTGAAAGCGGGCGCACAGAAAAAACAGATCATAGATAGGAGGAAGGACATTGTTTATTGAAGCGATTCAAACGCTGATTCAGAGTTCGGGTTTTGCGGCTCTAACCTGGCAAAGCTTAATCATGATTGTACTGTCACTTGTGTTGATTTATTTTGCGATCGTCAAAAAATTCGAACCGCTGCTCCTTTTGCCTATCGCATTCGGAATGCTTCTCATCAATCTGCCCATTACCGGGCTGATGGACGCACCGGCGAACGGGCAGGCGGGCGGTTTGCTCTATTACTTATATCAGGGCGTAAAGCTGGGGATTTACCCGTCGCTGATCTTTTTGGGAATCGGCACCATGACGGATTTTGGCCCGCTGATTGCCCGGCCAAGCAGTCTGTTTTTGGGTGCGGGTGCGCAGTTTGGTATTGTTGTGGCGTTTATTGTGGCGGTGGCCCTGGGCTTTACCCCGCAGGAGGCGGCATCGATCGGCATCATCGGTGGGGCGGACGGCCCCACGGCGATCTATCTCACCTCTAAACTCGCGCCGGATCTTCTGCCGTCCATTGCGATTGCGGCGTATTCTTATATGGCGCTGATCCCGCTCATTCAGCCCCCGATCATGCGCGCGCTGACCACCAAGAAAGAGCGCGAGATCAAAATGACGCAGCTGCGCGAGGTCAGTAAGCTGGAGAAGGTCTGCTTCCCCATCATGGTAACAATTCTCTGCATTTTGCTGCTGCCCTCTGTCGCACCGCTGATCGGTATGCTAATGCTGGGCAATCTGTTCAAAGAGTCCGGCGTTACGGAGCGGCTTTCCAATACTGCTCAGAACGCGTTGATCAATGTTGTGACGATTTTCCTTGGGGTAACGGTCGGAGCTACCGCAACGGCGCAGCAGTTCCTCAGCCCCTCCACTCTGAAAATCATTTTCCTGGGACTGATGGCATTCTGCTTCAGCACTGTCGGAGGGCTTCTGCTCGGGAAACTGATGTGCTTCTTGTCGGGCGGAAAGATCAATCCGCTCATCGGTTCCGCCGGTGTTTCGGCGGTTCCCATGGCAGCCAGAGTGTCTCAGGTGGAAGGGCAGAAGGCGAATCCGGGCAATTATCTGCTGATGCACGCCATGGGCCCGAACGTCGCCGGAGTCATCGGTTCCGCTGTCGCGGCCGGTATTCTGCTGTCACTGTTTCAATAAGATTACAAGCCACGATTTTTACTTATATTTTCCATGCAAAAGGAGAGAGGGGGACATGGGGTTCCTCCTCTCCTTTGCGCGGTTTGAGTTAGAAAGAAGGATCGATAAAAAAGAGCGTTGCTTTTTTATCGATCCTTTACTTTTTATGAAAAATGTTATACTATTTAATAGTAAATCTGGTTGTTTTTATCAATGAGCTTTTGAAGAAAATAAAGCGTCCCTGCCGGATTTCCCGACAGAGACGCTCTTTAGAAAAATAAAGGAAGAATCAAAGGGAGAGAGTCTCGGGTTCTTCGTACTCTACGCCAAAGGTTTCGGCGGTTACTTTTTTCATCACCTGGTCCTCTCTCGGGCGGTCTTTCGCGTCGCGAGGCGCCCTCACGATGCGGTCAACTTCTTCCAGACCCTCAATGATTTTACCGAAGGCAGCGTAGTTGCCGTCCAGGTACGGGGCATCACCGGCCATCAGGAAGAACTGGGAACCGGCACTATCGGGATGAGAAGCACGGGCCATGGAAATGACGCCCTTGGCGTGCTTTAAATCGTTCTGAAAGCCGTTCTTGGCAAATTCGCCGCGAATATGGTAATCGGGGCCACCCATGCCGGTGCCCTCCGGGTCGCCGCCCTGAATCATAAATCCCGGGATCACGCGGTGAAAGATCGTGCCGTCATAAAAACCCTTCTTTACCAGGGACAGAAAATTGCGCACAGTATTCGGTGCAACCTCAGGGTAGAGCTCTACTTTCATAACGCCCTCGGCGGTTTCGATCGTTACGACAGGATTCATTTAAAATTCCTCCAATTACTTTGTTATCTGTTTATTATAAACCGAAAGTCCGTTTTCAGCAAGGAAATACGGGATTTTACAGAGAAATTAGTATGATTTTCGGCAGCCTCCCGCTGCCAAACAGCAAAAAGGAGAAGCAGTATGAAATTTGTGTCTTGGAACGTCAACGGCCTTCGGGCCTGCCTGAATAAGGGCTTTCTTGATTTTTTCCGGGAGGCGGACGCGGATATTTTCTGCCTGCAGGAAACCAAAATGCAGGAGGGTCAGGCAGAGCTGGATTTGCCGGGGTACCTTCAGTACTGGAATTCCGCTGAAAAAAAGGGGTATTCCGGAACGGCGGTGTTTACCAAAAAAGAGCCGCTTTCCGTCTGCTATGATATCCGGCATCCGGATCATACCGGCGAGGGCCGGGCGATCACGCTGGAGTTCGAGTCGTTCTACCTTGTAAACGTGTATAC
>JAEXDU010000050.1 GCA_023401495.1 Bacillota bacterium | reverse complement strand
GCGCAGAAGCGATCCCGCTGATCGGAAGAAGAACTCGTTTCACTCCGTTTTTGCTCAGATATGCCATCATCACCGCAGCCACAAAGGCACCGAGCCCCGCCATGGAGAGCAAAAGAGAATAGCCGTCCGATCCCTGCCGCAGTACAGAGCCCGCAAAAACCGGGATGATGACGTCGTTGTTCATGGCAAAGGTGCACACGGCCGCGGTGGCGAACACGTTGATCACCAGCACCCGGCTCTGCCGGATATACTTCAGCCCCTCTACGACCTGCTGAATCAGGTTTTCTCTCTTCCCTCTCGTGGAAATCCCCTCGGCGCTGATCAAAAAAATCCCGACAATCACCGGAATATAGCTGACCGCGTTGAGGAAAAAGCAGAATGTCATCCCGAACTTTACCATCACGATGCCGGAAAATGCTGGCCCGACGATCTTGGCGAGATTGACAATGGTGGAATTGAGCGATATGGCGTTTGTCAGATCTTTCTGCCCCACAAGATCAATGAAAAAGGATTGACGTGTGGGCATATCGATCGTCTGCGTCAGGCCAAACAGAAAACTGAGCACCACAATATGCCAGTATTGAATCTGCTCGGTATACGTCAGAACCGTCATCAGAACCGCCTGCAGCATAAACAAAGCCTGTGTGCCAATCAAAAGCTTTTTCTTTGGGAGCCGATCGACAATGACGCCCGCAAAAAGAGAGAACAGCAAAAGCGGAGTAAATTGGGCAACCCCGATCAGGCCGACCATCAGCGGAGATTTCGTAACGGTATAAACCAGCCACATCTGCGCCGTTCGCTGCATCCAGGTTCCGACCAGGGAAATACACTGTCCGAAATAAAACAGCTTGAAATCCCGATACTGGAGCGCCCGGAATGTCGTTTTCAAAAATACGGAAGCTTTGTTATTCGGTATTGTCAAGACCCCCCGTTCGAAACAGCCGGATCTTTCCGATCCCGCCGATGCTGCATTTCACGTTTCGCTTTCTCTTGCCGCATCAACGGGAAAACACAAGGCGTGACTGCAATTTCACTAAAAGTTTCTTCCTAAGCCAATCGTACAAAACACCTGTAAAACGAAAGAACCACGCAACGTGGGCTTCAAAGGGTAAAAAATCGCCCCGGCTATGTGATTCAAACGGGATTCGCTCCATCTCTAGCCGCCGCACGCGGCAAACAATCAGAACAGAGGCAAAATTACCGTTCCATCTGCCGCCCGATTCTATTTTCAATCTTTTTTCTGCAAGCTAAATCGCAAACAAGGAAGATCCTTGTTTGCGATAGGGATTCAAACGCTTTTCATTTGTATTTGCTTCTGTTGGGTTCCTCTTGCCCCCGATAAAAGGCCGAACAAAAGAAAGCCCCCTTACCCGAAGCACATTTTTTATTCCCGCCCGTGTCTGGTAAGCGCCCAGGCTACCAAAGCAATAATTACGATTACGACTGCAATAGCAGCAATGCCTAAAATACCGAGCATACTCATACCTGAAGGTTCCTGAGACACGATAATAGAAGTTGGGCCGTCTGCACTTCCGATTACTCCCATTTTCTGTCGTATCCTTTCCTTTATTCTTATTCAGATAATACCATTTCCAGCCATCTTTGTAAAGAGTTCTCCTCAGAACACGGTGCGGTGATCGGGCACTTTTCTCTCTGTCAAACGCTTATGTATCCTCATCCGGGCGCGAAAGAAGTGTTCCGAACTGCTTGTTCCGATGCTTACCAAAGAAGGAATTTCAGGATTGCAAAATCGATGGCGGCAAAGATCAGGGCAAACAGAGTCATATAAATGCATCCTTTCCCAAAACCGACCAGATGGAACCGATAATCCTTATACCCCTTGCAGCCCTCCGTACCGGGTAAGATAAAGCTCTTCGGGGTAATTGTGCAGAACAGCAGCCAATCCATCACCAGAAGGTCCACCACATTCCAGGCGATGCAGATGATCCACAGGTGCAAAAGCACCGTACCGAACGATACCGGAGCGGCGGCGTAGTGGATCAGCCCCGCTGCGAGCAGCGTACCGATCAAAATAACATAGCAGCATACGGTAAACAGGATTCCGTTTCGGTGCTGTGCGGGTGAAGGCTCCGGCAGGCGGGCCGCCGCACGGGCATCCGGCGGATAATCGTGCACCAAGAGCCAGGGATAACGGTAGAATAGGCACATCAACATAATCATCCACAAAACGGACCAGACCAGGCCCTCCAAAACAGCGGACAGTACAGGCGACATTGTTTCATTCCTCCTTCAACAGCTTGGCAAATTCAACCGGACTTTGCATTAAAAAACCGCAGTGGCCATAGCCCGGTTTTACCACCAGGGAAATATCCGACCGGCTCTCCAGATTCTCTTTCTGGTACTGGTAATTGGGGTCCTCCCCGCCGTAAACCAGAATTATCTTTGTGCCGCCGCCCGGAATATGTTGCGGCAACTCAGGGCCAAAACACGTTTCACAGGAGCGGCGGATCGTATCCCAGGTAAGACTCAGGCAGGAGCGCCGCATTCCTGCACCAAATTCCCCGTAGTGAGCATCAAACACACTGGGCATCTCCGGAGCGGACTGCACCGTCTGAACCAACTGCCAGAAGCTCTCTGTATTTTCCGCAGCCTGCACGGCGCTCCAGCCAAAAGAGGGACTGTCCAGCACCAAGAGCTGAATCGGAATCCGGCGGCGCTGCCACAACCTACAGGCCAGCATCGCGCCCAAAGAGCTGCCTGCAGCGGCTGCTAACTCCCGAATCTGCTCTCCTTCCAAATAGGCTTCGATCCGCTCCAGTTCCTCGTCGGCCCCGAGGTACTCCGCTTTTTCGTCAGGGTCGTATCCGTCCAGTGTGGGGATCACCAGAAAATAATCCTGTACCAGCGCCGGAATCATAGCCTCAAATAATGCGCCGGTGGTAAACATGGTGTGCAGCAGCAATACGCAGGGCTTTTCTTTTGATCCGTAGGTATCCATTTGCATAATTGGCCTTCTTTCTTTGTTAGCCTTATATAACACATGTGCAAAGAAAAGGGCCGTTCAGCCCTCCTCCGCAAAGATACAGGAAAATAGCAGCTCATACATTTTCTGCAGCGTGCGTTCCAGTGCGTCAGCGTGCAGCTCGGCCTGATTGATCTGGGCCAGCGCCATGATCTTCAGCAGATTGGCTACCAGGTGTTCATCCAGATCGGCGCGGACGCCCTCCATCCTCCCGAACAGCTGCATCATCACCTGCGACTCGTGCTGTGCATCCAGAAAACATTCCGGCGGCAGGGCGGCACGCAGCTTTTCCTCATCCTCGGCGGTCAAATACTGGTAAATGCTCCGTTCACTGAAAATGATCTTTTTCAAGAACTCCTTTGCCTGCGGGATCGGCAGCTTTTCCCGCCCGGCCAGAAGCTGCTGAAAATAATCCATGAGCTGAGCACGCAAATATTCCATCATCTCATAGACAAAGCGTTCTTTGCTCGGGAAAAAATTATAAAAAGTACTTTTACCAAGGCCTACGGCAGCCGTTACCTTTTCTACCGAGGTGTGGGTCATGCCGTATTGCCGGATCAGATCATAGCCTGCTTCCAGCATCTGCACCCGAACTTCTTCCCGCTCCTGCCAGTCAAATTTTTTCGGCGCCATGGGATCCTCCCTTTTAGGACTGTTCTTTTAAAATAAAGCGACCATTATCTTTATTTTGGTCGTAAAAATAGAGTACCACCATTTTTCCGCCTTGTCAAGACAAAGCAAAAAGGCTCTTCGCAGCGCGAAGAGCCAACAGATCATATTTTAAAATCGGGTTCCGGATACACGGGGCGTGAAACTACTGGCGGTACACATTCCCCGCAATCTTTTCCAACGCCGCGATATTTGCCAGCCGATAGCCATCCTTTGTCTTTTGCAGCAGACCTTTGTCGCAAAGACTCCGGAAGGTGCGCAGCAGATGCCGCAGGCTGCAGCCGAGAGATTCAGCCAGCAGCGTGTAATTGGCCGAGAACACACCGTTCTTCTGCATGACAAGCACATACCCCACCAGCCGCTGCTCCAGCGGATACAGCAGGTTGATGGCAATATTCGAGTTGTTGCGTTCCGTTTTGGCACAGGTCTGGCGGCACACAAACTGCAAAAAGGAGTTGTCGGCGAGCAGCCGCTCCCGCTGATCCTGAACAAAAGCCGCAAGGCAATATGTTTCCGTAAGCGCCTGTACATTCGTTTTGGCTACGGGATCACCGAACAGTTCAAACTCCCCAATCACCTGAATGTCATCGTAAAGGCATAACAATACGGTGCGGCCATTCTCGAGCGTTTTAAATACCTTGCAGCTGCCGGTGAGCAGAATCAGAAAGCAGCCGGCTTGTTTCCCCTCCGTGTACAAAAACTCCCCCGCGTCAAACCGACATAAACGAAAACACCGGAACGCCGCGTCAGACAATTCCGACTGAACGCTGCGCACCTGCTCCATCAATTCCGGCTTTTGCCCAAGCTCCAGATACTTCATCGGATTTCTCTCCTTCTATGACATCTGTCATAACTGCCCGCGCAGATTCTGTGCAATAATAATACCATAAATCAAAGCGCGGAGGGGCTTTTCGATGAACTTTTTCCTTTTGCTTGTAAGCGGTATCTGTTTGGGGCTGATGGTCAGCCTGAACGGAAGACTCGCCGCCGACTTTAACCTGTTTGAGGTCAGCTTTCTGGTTCACCTGATCGGAGCGGTGATGCTGCTGACTGCCGCAAAGCTGATTCAAAAAGAAAAAATACAGCTTTTGGGCGCCCCGCGCTACGTATATTTCGTAGGATTTATGGGCGTTGCGATTATCGTGATGACCAGCCTGAGCACAACATACATCGGCGCAGCCCTGACCATGGTGCTTTCCATCACCGCACAGCTGGTGGGTTCCGCTGTTGTAGACCATTTTGGATGGTTCCGTGTTCCAGTCAACAAATTCAGCTGGCGGCGGGTTCCGGCTTTTGCAGTGATCCTGACCGGTCTGCTCCTGATGATTTTCTCATAAGAAAAGGAGGAAATATATGCTGTTCTTTGTCCTGCTCGCCGCGGTCAACGGTTTCGTTACGATTATCAATAAAATGATCAATCTGGAAGCGAAAAAATCGCTCGGCACAATAAATGGAACTCTGATCAATTACTTAGAGGCGACCGCTATTTCTCTTGTGATTGTCCTTCTGCTCGGTGACAGCCGTCTTGCCGATCTTTCCCACTGGTCCGCGGTTCCTCTGGTAAACCTGCTGGGCGGCGTTTTCGGCCTTATAGCAATGGTTCTGACAGTCATCGCGATGGAACGGGTCCGCATTTCGTACTCGACTATCATTTTGCTGGCAGGGCAGTTGGGCACCGGCTTTATTCTGGACGCTATTGCGGCGGGAAAAGTAGTTCCGCTCAAACTGCTTGGCCTTCTCATTGTGATCGCGGGCATTTTCCTCGATCAGATGGCTACGGGCCGGAGTGCGGAAACACACCTGAAGGAGCAGGAGTAAAAAGGAAATGCCCGGCCGCTCAACGATACCGCAATGATGAATCAGGAAGCCGCATCATTTTGATGCGGCTTCTTTTCTTTGTCTCCAGCTTTGCAATTCAACAATATTGCCTTCCGGGTCTTTGGCATAAACAAATACCGCTTCCAGGCCGTTCGGGTATTCTGTGGTGATCAATTCCCCAACACGGCTTCCGCCTTTGCTGATCACTTTCATTAAGGTTTCTTCCACATCGTCTACTTCAAAAGCGAGGTGGGCAAGACCGGGGCGGTTTATCTCTGCGGGAACAGCTTCTTTCAGCGTGTCATAAGAAAAGATTTCAAGCGTCGGATGATCCTCTCCGTAACCGGGCAGAAGCAAATGCTCGCCGGTAATATGGGCCTGATGTAAGCCGGTAAGCCGATCTACCCATTCCCCACGAAGATCGCGTGTTTCGTTGATGCTTTTGCAATGAAACACGGCCTTATAAAAGGCAATCAGTTTACTTGCATCCTTAGCGATAATATTTGTATGAACATAGCGAAACATTTGAATCCTGCTCCCCTTCTAATAATATAGGAACCTCTTCGATAATTTCAAAATCTTTCTCTGTCCCACCGTTGGGATGATTGAAATTATTTTTCTTCACATCAATCTCGTTCCTGTATCATGACGTGAACACTGTCGCCCAATTGCTTTCCTATTTTCGCGCGAATGTCCTTGCGCAGACCGATGATGTAGCAAACCGAACCGTCGGCATTCTTTACGCCCATATTGACGACGCTTCCATCATACGCAACGCCGTCAAAAGTCGCATGAACCTTGACGCGTCCCCTCCCGAACTCCATTTTCACGTCATACGGGAATTTGACATACGCGCCGTCTATATCTGGAACTTTGCAGATGACTGCATCAAATTCATAGGTTTTGGAGTTCATTTCTGTTTTTCTCCCGCCTGTTTGATCCGCCACCGTGTGATGTCGGCAATGAGCTGATAATCGATCGGCTTGTTCAGAGGAAACTGTATCGTTCCTTTGGACGTTGTGTATCCGGCCAGCCTTTCCGCAAACACTTCTGTGGCCTCGCCGCCCGGAAAAATACTGATGTGTTTCTTGAACGCGGCAAAGTGGATCATATTTTCGCCCTGCCAAAAGGTAGGCATCTGCCACGAGATTTTCTCTGTGGCCTGCGGCGCGGCGGAACGGATTGTTTTACGCACCTGCTGCAGAAGCGGCTGAACGTCCTCAGGCTGCGCGGCGATATATTCGTCGACTGTAGTAATCTGCTCACAATAGTGATCTTGATTTGTATGATTGAACGTACGTCCACACTTTGGGCATTTCCACATAGCTTTCACCGCTTTCCAAATTTCATTTTTAAACAGTCTATCTTTCCTGTCTGATCAGGTAAAAACCAGGGAATTGATTCTCTGATTGTCAGCTTTCTTTTATTATATCCATATGGCAAAAGAATTTCAATGAATGGACACAAGGAGACTTACCGGCGTTATTCTGACGCCGCCGGCTTACGGCACAGCCCACCGTACCGCGGTCGCTAAAAACAATGTCGCAGTCTATATTTTCTCAGCATACGGACTCTTTCGGTTTTGAGTGCCGGTAAAAAAAACGAAGCCCAACCCAAGGGCTGAGCTTTGTTTTTTGCTTAAATAGTTATTTGGTACGTGCCGCATCCACCGGGCGTGAAGATAAGAAGAACGCTGAACGCAAGTGTGAAATATTTTCAGGGACACGCTGGCAGCGGCGGAGAGATTTGCGGATGCTGTGTTTTATAATCCCGTGTTTTTCAGCAAGTATCAGCCAATTTGTTAGCACTACCTTGTCCATTGGTCAAGGCGGTGGCAGCGGTTCTGCAGGAAGCATTGATGGTGGCCCCAGGAGAAGCTGCCGCTGCTTTGTTCGGCTTGCAGCCTGCGGGAGCTCTTCGGTGAAAAAGGTCTGGGGAATATTCCCCAGACCCCCGCGCTCTGACGTCAGTCTTGCGTCATTCAGGAGAGCTTTTGAACCCAAGCGGTAAATGCCGCCAAAAAGCCATCAATAAACTTTTGGATATCCTCGTTGCTTAGTGCGCCGTTTTCGTCAATAAGCGTGTGGTAAGCCCCTATATAAGCTTCCGGCTGAGCCAGTGTCAACACATTGAGGAAAGCCAAAACCTGACGCAGGTGATGATTGGCACCAAACCCACCGATTCCCCCGGGGGACTGGCTGATGACAGCGCCTGGCTTACCGCTCCAGACATTGGCACCATAAGGGCGGGAACCGACGTCCAATGCATTTTTCAGTGCCGCGGGAATGGAACGGTTGTGCTCGGGTGTAATGAAAAGCAGGCCGTCCAGCACCTTGATCTCCTCCCGAAACGCCGTATACTCGGGAATGCTCTCTGCATCGTAATCCTGATTGTAAAGAGGGAGCCTGCCGATGTCTATTGGTTTAAACACATAACCCTCCGGCGCGTGATTGAGAACATAGTCTGCAATGCTTCCGGAAAAAGAGTTCTTTCTTAAGCTGCCTGTTATGACTCCGATTGTTTTGCTCATAAGAATTTACCTCCATTTATAGATTTTGGCATCCAGATCACTGGTCACATACGGTGAATCTGGTGCGGGTGGACTGCGGGTCTCTCTTTCGTCTAAAATCTCAACCGAATTTCTGAAGTAGGAGTTAGCGCATAATAGGTTTTATGCCTAATTACTTGATGATCCGTATGGCGGCATAGCATTTCAATGCAAGACTAGCCACATTAGATAGGGGAATTTTGAGTTTCATGGTATTTGCACTGTATTGTTTCAATTCCTGCTGAGGATACAATGTCAATCTATCAATTTTTCCCTATGCTATTATATTTTATAAGAATATGATAACAGAAACAATCAAAATTGCATATAGAAATGTTTAATTGTTTACACAAAAAGTAAGTCCATTAAGCGCTTTTACAGAACAGTCCCTAACGGTTTTTCATTTCCCGCTATCTTCATCAATATCCGAACGCAAATCTCTGTCTGCCTGTGTAATGAGGTAGTCGTCCAATCCCAGAATTGTAACGTATTTTCGTTTTTTAAGCATTTTGTCAATGGCGGCACGAGTCCACTTTGGTTTGCCGGTGGGAGGAAGGATATTTTGGGCCTGCAAATGCTCCCTATCTTTCCAAGACTAAATCCCATGTGATACAGATGAAAGCCAAGCGGACGATACTCACTTCTTTTTTGTTGATTGCATTGTTTCCATTAACATCTTACATTAGCCATTAAGGTGTTTTCTATGAGAAATAGCTTCCTTTTTAACATGATTATTTGAGTTGATGCAGTTGATACAGACATCAATTATGCGTGTTTGATTAGCTGATATTGCAGCGCAATGCAATATCGATGGTTTTGGATAATAAAATTGCCCTTTATGCTGCGTTTGGGCAAAAGAAAAGACAAATCTTCTCATATAACAAAGTTATATGAGAAGATTTGTCTTTGGTGGACGCAGAGGGACTCGAACCCACGACCTCTCGCGTGTGAGGCGAACGCTCTAACCAGCTGAGCTATGCGTCCTAATAACGATTCCCCCGAAGAGATCCGGGGGAATGCTGCTTGTGTGGT
>JAEXDU010000221.1 GCA_023401495.1 Bacillota bacterium | reverse complement strand
GACCAGTACCGCATTAACGATGATATTCGCCGTCATGTGACGTTTCAGCGGCTGAATTTGATGCAGCCCTTTCCGCCGATGCAGCCGTTTGATCTGATTTTCTGCCGGAATGTCATGATCTATTTTGACCAGAACGACCGCAACAAGCTGATTAATAAATACTACGACATGCTCATCCCAGGTGGATTTTTGCTGATTGGTCATTCAGAGACCATACAAAGGGATAGCTCTAAGTTTATTTACCTGGAGCCGTCGGTGTATCAGAAAGGACAGTAAACCTATGCCTCTCAATCATATCATCAAGGTTCTGATTGTGGATGATTCGCTGTTTTTTCGAACGGCGCTGCAGAACTCTCTGCTGAAAGACCCGGGAATATCGGTGGTGGGTACCGCGAGCAGTGCGGCCGAAGCGGCGAAGAAGATTCAGGAGCTTTCGCCGGACGTCGTTACTATGGATGTGGAAATGCCCGATATGAAGGGCACGGATTTTTTAAGAAAACTGATTCCCCGGCGGCCCGTTCCAGTTGTGCTGGTCAGCTCGCTGGATCTCGGTATTTTTGACGCGCTCGATGCGGGCGCCGTCGACTTTATCCGCAAGCCTGCCGCAAGAACCGATTACAACTTGTTTTTTACCGAGCTGGCGACGAAAATTCGGATCGCCTCGACCGCAAAGGTCAAGGCCAAGGCTCCCTCTCCGTTGGATTCTCTGCCGACGCCTGCGCTCTCCTCCAATAACAAGGGGGAAAAAATCATTGCCATCGGCGCTTCTACCGGCGGAACCGAGGCGACGCTCGAAATTCTGAAAAAGCTTCCGGCAAACATTCCGGGTATTCTGGTCGTGCAGCATATGCCGCCCGGATTTACCAAAATGTATGCGGAGCGTCTCGACCGGCTTTGCAGCTTTTCTGTTGCGGAGGCTCAGGGCGGCGAACGCGTGGAACCGGGCAGGGCTTATATTGCGCCGGGCGATAAGCACATGACCCTCGCCAAAGATTCCAGAGGCTACTATATCAAATGCGCCGCGGGTGAAAAAGTCAGCGGACACTGTCCGTCGGTGGATGTGCTGTTCCGTTCGGTCGCCGAAACGGCGGGCAAGGACGCCATGGGGATCATCCTGACCGGAATGGGCAGCGATGGGGCCAAGGGCCTGCTCGAAATGAGAAAGCAGGGGTCTTTCACAATCGGTCAGGACAAAGCGTCCTGCGTTGTTTACGGAATGCCGATGGTAGCGTTCGATATCGGCGCGGTGGTTCGTCAGGCGCCGTGTCCCTCCATCGCGGGGATCATCATCCAGCATCTGAATCAGGCAAAATAAACGCGCCGGAATCGGCGTGAACCAGAATAAAAAGAGCAGGGAACGGAATTCCGTTCTCTGCTCTTTTTTTCGCCTTTCTCCTGAACGAAATCCATCACGAACAGGTCTGTTTTTCGCAGCATCTTCCACATCCGTTTCAGGGAGAAGCGGATGTAAAAAATGACACTCCTTCTTTTCTCCGCCGCAAAAGGAGGGGACAAACTGGGATTTTCAAGATTTGGTTTGTCCAATGAATCATCAGGGCATGTTCGGGAGAAAAATAAAAATAAATTCAAAAATACTATTGAAATCATACAAATAATGTACTATACTAAAAATCGAAAGAAGCTGGTAACGTTTCCGGTAACGTTACTGGAACGCTCAAGAACATATTTGTTAGGAGGAAAAATGATGAAAAAGGTTCTGGCATTTTGCCTGGCAATGGCGATGACAGCTTCCATGGCCGCGTGCAGCAACAGCACCGGCGGAAGCCCCAGCAGCGCCTCCAGTGCAGCTCCTCAGGGGGAGCAAAGCATCTATTATCTGAACTTTAAGCCTGAGGTTGCTTCTGTTTACGAAGAGATCGCGAAAGCGTATAAAGAAGAAACCGGCGTTACTCTGAATGTGGTTACTGCTGCTTCCAATACTTATGAGCAGACCCTGAAGTCTGAAATCGCCAAAACAGATGCGCCGACGATCTTCCAGATCAACGGGCCGAGAGGCTACGCCAGCTGGAAGGATTACTGCGCAGACCTGAAAGACACCGAGCTGTACAAACACCTGACGGATAAGAGTCTGGCCGTTACAGACGGCGACGGCGTATATGGCATCCCCTATGTGGTAGAGGGCTACGGCATTATCTATAACCAGGCCATCATGGACAAATATTTCAAGACCTCCGGTGCAAAAGCAGCCACCATGGCGGAAATCAACAGCTTTGATAAGCTCAAGGCAGTTGTGGAAGACATGACGGCGAAGAAAGACGAACTCGGCATCAAGGGCGTGTTCTCTTCCACTTCTTTAAAACCCACTGATAACTGGCGCTGGCAGACCCATCTGGCCAATGTTCCGGTTTACTACGAGTTCAAAGACAACAAGGTTGACTTGACCAGCGACGCCACAAAGGAAATCAAGTTCCAGTATTCCGACAATTTCAAGAATATCTTTGATCTGTATCTGAACAACTCCATTACTCCGAAGAATCTGCTCGGCACCAAGCAGGTCACCGATTCCATGGCGGAATTTGCGCTCGGCCAGACCGCGATGGTTCAGAACGGCAACTGGGCGTGGGGCCAGATCGCCGACGTGCAGGGGAATACCGTAAAAGCGGAAGACGTTAAGTTCCTGCCCATCTACACCGGTATGCCCGGCGAAGAGAATCAGGGTCTGTGCATCGGCACCGAGAACTTCTTCGCGATCAACAAAGAAGCTCCCGCCGAAAAACAGAAGGCGGCCGAAGACTTCCTGTATTGGCTGTATTCCAGCAAGACAGGCAAGGACTTTGTCACCAACAAGCTGAACTTCATCGCCCCGTTCGATACTTTTACCGAGGACGAGAAACCCACCGACCCGCTGGCGAAGGAAGTGCTCAGCTGGATGTCCAAGGACGGCATCAACACGGTTCCGTGGAATTTCACCGTGTTCCCCAGCCAGACCTTTAAGGATGATTTTGGCGCCGCTTTGCTGCAGTATGCGCAGGGCAGCAAATCCTGGGACGATGTGAAAAAACTGGTTGTTTCCGAATGGAAGAGTGAAAGCGCTCAGTAACAATATCATTGCGTTTCGATGAACGGGAGAGCCGCTCCGCGCCCTGCGGCGCGGGGCGGCCTTTTCCATCAATGGACAAAAGCCGGTGACGGGGCGCACACTCCGGGATTGCTTTGGAAGGGGAGAAGAAAGC
>JAEXDU010000191.1 GCA_023401495.1 Bacillota bacterium | reverse complement strand
GGGTGTAACGGCGTTAATATTTATTGGCAAATTTTCGACAGATTGATTTTCTTGATTATCCATACGATCACTCCTTGTCATATAGTTTGTCGGAATTCCCTTGAAATATTACGTTGAAAATCTTTCTAAAAAATCCTTTGAAGCACAACTTTTTGATATTGATCAGGAGTCTTTTTTGGGGCTTCTTTTTTTCGCATCAATTTGTGTGAGAACTTGATTTTCTGAAAGATCTCGATCCAATATTTTTGTGAAAGAGATGTCATTCTTTGGAAATCGTGTTATAATAACCTCACGGCGCAAGCCGAAGCGAAGCTTCGGGCACCTGGGAGAACATTGAATCATCAGTCCTGAGAAAAACGAAAATTGTTTCTTTGATGCAGGCTAAGTAGAAAACAGATGATATAATAACCTCACGCTGTTCGTGAAAATTTGATTTTGATATCGATATGGGAACAATATTATCGAAAATTTCCTGAGAGAAAGGCTGGATCAATTTTGCGGGAACTCGGCAAATACTTAAAATTGTATCGTAAACAGGTCATTCTTGGCCCTATCTTTAAATTGATTGAAGCCATATTTGAGCTGATTATTCCAATCGTAACCGCGCGAATCATCGATGAAGGTGTTCGCCGGGGAGACATCGCCTATGTCTGGAAGATGGGCGGCGTCATGCTGCTGCTCGGTGTTGTGGGCCTGTGCTTTGCGCTGGTGTGTCAGAAGATGGCCGCGGTGGCTTCACAGGGCTTTGGAACAGTTTTGCGCGGGGAGTTGTTTCGCCATATCAATACGCTCTCTTATGCAGAGATTGACCGTTTCGGCACACCGTCGCTGATTACCCGCCTGACGAATGATGTCAATCAGCTTCAGCTGGCGGTTGCGATGCTGATTCGCCTGGTGGTGCGCGCGCCGTTTCTGGCGATTGGCGCCGTATTCATGGCAATGACGATCGATGTGCCGCTGGCGCTGATTTTTGTAGTGGCGACTCCTCTGATTGGTCTCGCTCTATATCTGGTCATGAGCCGTTCCGTTCCCTTTTTCAAAGCGATTCAAAAAAAGCTGGACGCCATTTCCCGTTTGTCGCGCGAAAGTCTGTCTGGCGTGCGGGTCATCCGCGCCTTTTCCCGCCAGGAGCAGGAAACCGAGCGGTTTACAAATGCGGCGGACGAACAGGCTGCCGCGGCGATTCGGGTCGGCAAGCTTTCCGCGCTGCTGAATCCGATCACCTTTGCCATTATCAATTTCTCGATTCTGGCGATTGTGTGGTATGGTGGGTTCCGCGTTGATACCGGTGTCGTCACACAGGGCCAGATCGTGGCTTTGATTAACTACATGAACCAGACGCTGCTTGCTCTCGTGGTGGTCGCAAATCTAGTGGTGATCTTTACAAAAGCTTCCGCTTCTGCGTCCAGAGTCAACGAGGTTTTGCATACCGAAACCACTGTTCGGGAGTCTGATTCCGCGGCAGAGCCGCAGCCGATTTCCGGTGCGCCAAAGGTGGAGTTTCGCGGCGTCAGCTTTTCCTACCATCTTCCCGGAGAATACGCTTTACAGGACTGCAATATCGCAATTTCCGCCGGAGAAACGATAGGGATCATCGGCGGTACGGGTTCTGGTAAATCGACGCTGGTGAATCTGATCCCCCGCTTTTACGACGTCACAAAAGGCCAGGTTCTGCTGGACGGAGTGGATGTGCGGGAGTATCCGTTTGCTGTGCTGCGCAGCCGGGTCGGTATTGTTCTGCAGCAGTCCGAGCTGTTTACCGGAACCATCCGCAGCAATCTGCAATGGGGCAATGCGGCGGCCACGGATGAGGAATTGTGGCAAGCCCTGAAAACAGCGCAGGCAGAGGATTTTGTGCGAGCTCTGCCGAAGGACTTATCCTCGCCGGTCAGTCAGGGCGGCAAGAATTACTCCGGCGGCCAGCGCCAGCGCCTTGCGATTGCGCGAACCCTGGCGGCAAATCCGCAGGTGCTGATTCTGGACGACAGCTCCAGTGCGCTGGATTTTGCCACCGACGCAGCTTTGCGGCGCGCCCTTCGCAATGATACGGCCGGGACGACGGTCCTGATCGTCTCCCAGCGGGTCAGCTCCATCCGTCACGCGGATCGCATTATTGTCCTGGACGACGGGGCTGTTGCCGGGATCGGCACACACGAAGAGCTGATGCAAAGCTGCTCTGTCTATCAGGAAATCTGCCTGTCTCAGATGAACCGCGAGGAGGTGGCCAGATGAATCGCTCGGTACTCAGGCGGATCACCGGCTACATGAAGCCGTATTTTGCTTATCTTGTGGGTGCGCTGATCTGCGCGATCATTTATATCTCGCTTTCTTTGTATGCCCCGATTTTGATTGGCCATGCGGTCGATCAGATTGTCGCTCCGGGCCAGGTCAATTACGAAAGGATGCGCCAAATTCTGCTGCTGCTTGCGGCAACGGTACTTGTCAGTGCGCTGTTCCAGTGGGTTATGACGTACTGTACCAATCAGGCGACCTACCGCACGGTGCGTGATTTGCGCGTGCAGGCATACGAGAAAGTGAATCGCCTGCCGCTTCGATATATCGACAGCCATGCGCACGGCGATCTTGTCAGCCGTGTCGTCAATGATGTAGATCAGGTGTCCGACGGTCTGCTGCAGGGGATTACCCAGCTGTTTACCGGTGTGGTCACCATTGTGGGCACGCTGCTGTTTATGCTGACGATCAGCCCGGTCATCACACTCGTGGTGGTATGTATCACGCCGCTGTCCCTATTCGTGGCCGCTTTCATTGCCAGAATTTCGCGCAAGCGCTTTTTTGATCAACAGGCGTGCCAGGGCGAGCTCAGCGGACTGATCGAGGAGATGATCAGCGGAATCAAAACGGTGCGTGCGTTCCATTATGAAAACCGCGCGGAGAGCACGTTTGATGAAATCAATTCCCGCCTGTACGAGGCGGGGGAGAAGGCCCAGTTCAATTCCTCGCTTTCGAATCCCTCCACCCGGTTCGTCAACAGCATCGTGTATACCTCCGTCGCGGTGATCGGCGCCATCTGTGCGATTACCGGCGTTCCCGCTCGATTGAGCGTCGGGCAGATCACGAGCTTTCTGGCTTATGCCAACCAGTATACCAAGCCGTTTAACGAGGTAACCGCTGTGCTGACGCAGATTCAGACTGCGTTTGCTTCGGCGCGGCGACTGTTTGAGGTGCTCGATGAGGAAGAGGAGCCTGCGGAGCCGGCCGACGCACAGGAAATCCATAACGGGGGCAGCCATCAGGTGGAGTTCCAGAACGTTGCTTTCTCTTATCGGCCCGGGACAAAGCTGCTGCAAAATATCAATCTGGCCGCTCACGCGGGACAGAGGATTGCCATTGTGGGGCCGACCGGCTGTGGCAAAACGACGATCATCAATCTGCTCATGCGCTTTTATGATGTCGACAGCGGCAGCATCCGTGTGGACAGCACCGATGTGCGGCAGATCACGCGCGGCAGCCTGCGATCCCTGTTCGGGATGGTGCTGCAGGATACCTGGCTTTTTTCCGGTACCATCCGTGAGAATATCGCCTACGGCAAGCCGGACGCCACCCTGGAAGAGGTGACCGCAGCCGCGAAGGCGGCGCTGGCC
>JAEXDU010000140.1 GCA_023401495.1 Bacillota bacterium | reverse complement strand
GAAAGATTCTCGTTTTTCAGCAGATCGGCCGCCTTATTGATGCGGTATTTGGTCAGGTACTCGTTCGGGGTCATATCCGTATGCTGCAAAAACAGCCGGTACAGGTGGCTGCGGCTGATTCCCGCGTTGGCCGCGATCTGCGTAATATCCAGATCCTCGCGCGAATAGTTGAAATCAATAAACTGGATCGAGCGCTGCACGTAGGCATAGCCGGTATCCTTGCGGCAGTTGTGGTCGCCGTGCAGCACCATCAGCGCCGCGAGAAAGCGCAGCAGCGCCGCCGTCATCTGAGCCTCGTTGCTGGGATTCGGCCCCGTTGCGGTGTAAATGTCGTTGAGCATATTCTCCATGGCGCTGTCCTGATCGTAATGGAACAGCGGCGATTCCTCCGAAAGCCCGGTCTCTTTGACAAGGCGGCCGGCATCCGCGCCGTTGAAGCCCACCCAGCAGTATTCCCACGGCTCATTGTGATCGGCCTGGTACGAAGAGATCACCCCGGGAACCACAAGAAAGCCGTCCCCGGCAGAAAGCGTGTATTTTCGTTTTCCGCTGTCAAACGTTCCTTTTCCGGAAAGGATATAATGGATCAGATAATGATCGCGGACTCCCGGCCCCCAGGAGTGATCGGGCGCGCAGCGCTGCAGTCCGGAGCGGTATACGGCCAAACCCAGGCTGTTCTGAAACGGAGTGCGGAAAGAACGCTTGAACTTTTCGTTTTCCACCGTACGGCCCCTCCTCTGCCAGAATGATTTTCACATTTATTATAAAGCCTGCCACCTGAGGATGCAACGATAAACTTTGCGAAAAGCTGTGATTGCTTTCTGTGAAAAAGAATTGAAATCATGCAGAAGATCGGGTATAATAACTTTAATTGGGATTTTATTCTACGTCAGGACACAGGACAACCTCCTGACATCGGCCTGAAACCGGGCTATGCGCCCGAATGACGGCACCCTCCCGAACAGAATACTTATTAAGAAATGGGGATGTTTTTGATGGAGGCTACACAGCTTCAGATTTTCACCGTAATATCGGCAGTCGCGGCAATCGCACTGCTGGCCATACTGATCGTTTTGCGCGGTACCCTGCAAAAGCTGAACGAATTGAATGAAAACCGCGAAAAGGCATTGCGTCAGGCACAGGCAGCACCCGCGGCACCCGCAGCCGCTCCCGTTTTGACCCAGCAGACTGCCATTCCGGCACCTGCTCCGGTTCCGGCGGCTCCCGCACAGGCAGCTCCGGCTGCACAGGGGATTACCGGTGAAATTCTGGCTGTCATCGCAGCGGCGGCCTACACGCTGTACGACGTACCGGCTTGTGCCATTCAGTCGGTTACTCTGGCAGAGCCCGCTCCGCTTGCAGTTGCCGCTGCCCCTGCTCCGGCTCCCCGTACCCGTTCTACATGGGCCACCGCCGGCTTGCTGGAAAACACCCGCCCGTTCTGATTTGGGTCCTGTTTCGGAGGCACCCGGGCCGAAAGGCTCGGGTGCTTTTTTTGAATCGGTGATTTGCTATTCACTGCAAAATAGAGTATACTTAATATTATAGCGTAAACGAACGCAGCGCTTTCAACACCCGAAAGAGCATTGAATCATCTGCCTTGTGGTTCCGGCCGCTTGAGCAGCTTTTTTTGTGGGCATTCTTTCAATTTTTATGATATAATAAACTTACGCCGCAAACAAAAGCAACGCCTTTGGCGGCTGAGAGAGCATTGAATCATCAGCTTGCTGGTTTCAGGACCTGCGGTTTGCGTGTTTGTCAGCTTGCTTGATGTTTTATGATATAATAATTTTAGAAATCGGCCAGAGCGCCAAAACAGCCGGCATGCAAAACGGAGCTCCCGCCCTGCAGGCTGCCGAAAATCATGGCGGAACCGGTCCGATGAAAGGGCAGGCTCCCTTTTTCTGTGCCTTCCGTTTCCGGAGCATGCACAGCCACGGCGATTTGGGGATTGCCAAAGGAATGCCAAGGCGCGGGATTCCCCGCCGGTACAGGAACGAAATAGGAGGATTGTATTGAATATGTCTATACAGAATGAATCGCTGCTTGCGCAGAATTTTTCTAAGATGAATCCCAGACAGCAGGAGGCCATCCGGCACAAAGATGGACCTCTTTTGATTTTGGCGGGAGCCGGCAGCGGAAAAACGACCGTTCTGGTCAACCGTGTTGCGTATCTGATTCAGGAGGGGTGCGACCCTTACCGGATCATGACCATCACCTTCACGAACAAAGCGGCGGGCGAGCTGAAAGACCGCCTGGTTGCCATGCTCGGCGAATACGGCAGCCAGGTATGGGCCTCTACGTTCCATTCCACCTGCGCGCGCATGCTGCGCCGCGATGCGGACAGACTGGGATATACTCCTCACTTCACCATTTACGATACCGACGATTCCCGCAGGGTGATGAAGGACTGCCTGAAGGCTCTTCAGATCGACGAAAAGGAACTGCCGGTCAAATCTGTTCTGGGTGAAATCGGGCGCGCAAAGGATTCTCTAGTAGACGCGGAGGAATTCGCGGGCCGGGCCGGGGACGATTTCCGCCTCAAGCGGATCGCGGAAGCATACCGGATGTACCAGAACCGCCTGAAAACCTCTGACGCGATGGACTTTGACGACCTGATCTTCAACACGGTCGAGCTGTTCCGCGCCTGCCCGGACGTACTGGAATACTACCAGAACCGCTTCCACTACTACATGGTGGACGAGTATCAGGACACCAACCATGCCCAATATCTGTTTGTGTCGCTGCTGGCGCAGAAAAATAAGAATCTGTGCGTTGTCGGCGATGACGACCAGAGCATTTATAAATTCCGCGGCGCGACCATTGAAAATATTTTGAGCTTTGAAAAAACGTTCCCGGGCACGAAGGTGATCCGCCTGGAGCAGAACTACCGCTCGACCAAAAATATTCTGGACGCGGCCAACGCGGTGATTGAAAACAATACCCAGCGCAAGGGGAAATCGCTGTGGACGGAAAACGCACAGGGCTGCCCGCTGTACATGCATACCTCATTCAGCGAGCAGGATGAAGCGGATTACGTTGCAACGCATATTCTGGATGGAGTGGCAAAGGGACGCAAGTACTCCGACTTTGCCGTTTTGTACCGGATGAACTCACAGTCGAACTCCCTGGAAAAAATGATGGTGAAATCGGGTATCCCCTATCGGATCGTCGGCGGCGTGCGCTTTTACGACCGCAAGGAAATCCGCGATATGCTGGCGTACCTGAGCGTGATCAACAATCCCTCGGATGAAGTCCGTCTGCGCCGCATCATCAACCAGCCCAAGCGCTCCATCGGTGAAAAGACGATCGCGCAGGCGGTGGAAATTGCGCGTGAAACCGGCATGCTTCTCTTCGACGTGATCAACAGCGCCGAGGATTTTGAGCCGCTGCGCCGTTCCGCGGCAAAGCTGCAGACCTTCGCTCACCTGATGCAGGAGCTGATTGAAGCATCGAACCATTCCGAGGTTTCTTTAAATGACCTGTACCAGCTGATTCTGGAAAAGACCGATTACATCGCTTCCCTGCGCGCGGAAGAGGATGACGCGCAGGACCGCGTAGACAATATCAACGAGCTTTCTTCCAGCCTGATCAAATATCAGGAAGAGAATCCCGATGCTTCTCTCTCCGGATTTTTGGAGGAAGTTTCTCTGTTTACCGACATCGATCAGCTCGATTCGAACACCGATCAGGTTGTGCTGATGACGATGCATTCCGCAAAGGGTCTGGAATTCCCCGTGGTATTCCTGCCCGGTCTGGAGGACGGCCTCTTCCCCGGGATGCAGGCGATCTACAATCCCTCCGAAATTGAGGAGGAACGCCGGCTGGCCTATGTGGCCATCACCCGCGCCCGCGAGGAACTGCACCTGACGAACGCGGAAAGCCGCATGATCTTCGGCTCCACCTCGCGCAACAAGCCGTCGCGCTTTTTGAATGAGATTCCGGAGGAGCTTGTGGAACGCAGCCGTTCCAGATCGTGGAAAAAGCCGGAGCCCGGCACCGATCTGCCGACCTCCGCTTACGAAGCCCGCACAATCTCCATTCACGCTGCGCGCCAGTTCGGCCCGGTGGATATTCCCGCGCAGAAATCCACTCAGTGCTACCAGACGGGCGACCGCGTGGAACACAAGACCTTTGGCGCCGGACAGATTCTCTCCGTCACGCCCATGGGTAACGACAATCTGCTGGAGATCGAGTTTCAGCAGGTCGGCACCAAAAAGCTGATGTCTAATTTTGCCCGCCTGACAAAGCTGTAAACGCCGCGCAAAAGACGGAACCGATCTTTCTGAACGGGTGGAAAAGCCTGCGGCGGGACAACGGGAAAATGCCGCTGGAGCAATATTGTCCATGCCGCTGTTCTTTGTGATAATTACCCTGTAACAAAATTGAATCTGAGCCATAAAATGTTATAGAGAACATGGGAAATTAACCTGTTAGGAGGAACATTTTATGGCTCAAGATTTTAATATTGCGTCCGAAGAGCGCGGAACAGGATGCTTTAAAGAAGCTGTTTGCATTGACGCCATGCGTATCTATGATTCGTGCAGCGAATAAGAGTGTGCATCGTATAGAACGGCCCACCCCTGCCGGGATAACCGGCGAGGGTGGGCCTATTTTTATTTTGGGTCTGAACAGTGTTCCTTCCGCCCTTCCTAACCTTTGATCAACGAGAGATCGGTTCTTCGGGTGTATTTGGGTTTTGGCGGATTGCTTGAGAAGCTCTTATTCAAACCATTTTGTACACTCGCCAAAGGATAGCGCTTATCCTCCCAATGTCACATCCTGATTCTGGTACCAGTCCAGTGCCTGGTATAAATCATCCGGACTGAAATCCGGCCACATTTTATCCAGGACATAAAAGTCGGCATAAATGGACTGCACCGGCAGAAAACCGCTCAGTCGTCTTCGATCTCCCCAGCGGATGATCAGGTCAATTCTTGAAATATCGGAAGAGGCGATCCTTTGGCTCAGCTTTTTATTCCCCAAAGAACGGTCCTCCAAACAATGATTCAAATCCCATTCCCACCCGTAATTGACCAGAAAATTGACATTGATCAGCCCCTGTCCCAAAGTGACGCGCTTGGTATAGGGAACCAGCTCGCTGGGGAACAGCGGGGAGTCGGTATTCCCGATCACCAGCAAGTTTGCATCGCACTGAGAAAGCTCTAAAACCGCGTCAACACAGGCCTTCTGAAAAGCCTGTGTCTGCACCGAGGGGCGCTTCGTGTTATCCTGTGTAAATCCGTAAAAGGTGATTTCTTTGATCCCTAACTCGACACATTGCCGGTAAAGCTCAAAACCCGGTTTGATTCCGTGGGAATATCCGTCCTGCTTCTGCATCCCCTTGCTTTGCGCCCATCGCCTGTTTCCGTCCGGAATAATGCCGATATGTTGAGGTAATCTTTGAAACGTCCGCATGCTGCAAATCCCTTTCGCTTACTAAAAATATAGCATTATAATTGAACAAATAAAAGCAAACTATTCTTCGCGAAAGGTAAAAAATTCCGCAGCCAGGGTTCCATACCCGGCTGCGGAAAAATCATTCCTTAGAAAAGACATAAAAAATTGGGGCAGGATACTTCCCCAATCCTGTCCCTCCACGTTCGAAAAGCCAGCTCTTCACTCACAATAGGAATGATCATACGACCCGGCTTTTCATTTCATGGATTGATTCGATTTTATTTTTTCCTCTTGGTGTTCGGCAGCCAATGCGTCGGCCTTCGTCCTGTGAATCGTACCGTGCGGATGATGGGGCGGCGCATAAATCGTATACAGCTTTAAAGGGACATTTCCCGTATTGACCAGGTTATGCCATGTGCCCGCCGGTACAAAGACGGCGCAGCCGGAAGAAACGCACTTCTGGAAGCTCAGATTCTCCTTGCCGGTTCCCATCTTTACGACGCCGCACCCCTGTTCGATCCGTAAAAACTGATCGGTATCAGGGTGAATCTCCAGCCCGATATCTCCGCCGACCGGAATACTCATCAGCGTTGCCTGCAGGCATTTTCCTGTCCATAATGCGGTACGATAGTTGTTATTTTGTTTGGTGGCCGCTTCGATATCAACTACAAATGGCTGCGGGCCCATATCTGTTCTTTTACAATCAGAATGACAGCATGAATTGGAAGACCTGTTATTCATAATACCGCTGCCCCCTCTCTTTCACATAATATGAGAATAAAGGAAAATGTTTATCTGGGCTGAAAAAACGCCCAGCGCCCGTGGTGGCTTTTCTGTTTTTTGGACCTGTATCATCACTGCTCAGCTTTCCGATCGGGAAACTCTGCGCAGAATTGCCTCTTGTTTGTTTCCTGAAAACAAAGATCGAAAAAACCCGGTCGTCAACAAAATATCTTTCATGAGAAATGCATGGACGAGTCAAGAACACCCGCATATTATGTACTACAATCTTAAAAAAGGAGGCAAGGACATGGCAAGAACATCTGCCGATTTTTGGAATGAAAGAGTTTCCGGAAACAACGATAGTGAGAGTGTCAGCCGCAGCAGCAATAATGGGTCAAGCTGTGACCGTGAAAGTTCAAAGGCGTTAAGGAACATTCTGTCCCAGCTGGATGATCTTAATAATTCCGATTTACGTCTGCTCGACGATATCATTGAAAGATTATTGTGCGAACGCAGGTGCTAAAAGCAATATAGCAAACCAACCTCATTGTTCGTAGAAAAATCAGTACTGATCCGACAGGATGGGTACTGATTTTTCCTTTTGACCGCCAATCTTTCCATACATCTTCCCATTCGCCTGAAAGGCTGTTTGGAATCCTCTTCACTCCCTTGCCTTTGCTCCACAAGTTGTCCACATGGCCGCCGCCAGCGGGCCTTTTCTCAGGGGATCACCGACTGGTATTCAAAATAGCGATCGCAGAATAATATGGAGTGAGGTGAATGACATGCTGAAAGATTGTAGCCCGGAAGAGTTATCCTATTTATCCACAAGCTTTGCGGTAGCAATTGCAAAAGGACAGGATATTCATTCTTTAAGGGTATTGTGCAGCTTTTTTACAAATGTCATTGCCACCTTGAACGTGATCATTAATCAGCAAGCTCTGATCGATCATCATCGGCACAGGCGCTTTGACGAATAACGGACGCCGCATGCTGCGCCCGCTTTGATCTCTTGCGGGCGGCGATCCCAAAAGCATCACGGTCCACAGTTGTCTTTCAGATCACTGAGGTTGGTGATCTGCCGTATCCGGGAAAAGGCTTCGTGAACATTAAACAGCTGTCTCGCCTCATAAGAAAGGGTTAATTGATTGATCTCTTTTAAACGCCGGCGCAGTTCCTCATTGGTTACGGCAAGGGGATCCGGCTTATATGCTTTGATTACAAGGCCATTGTCCTGACCGATTATTTCGAGCGGATCCCCAACTTCCCATCCCAGTGTACGGCGCAGTTCCTTTGGGATGACGATGCGGCCTGCTAAATCAATGTTTCTAACGACGCCTGTAAACTCTTTCATACTCCAAATCCCTCATTTCACAAATTTTAGCGGCAGGCTGGAATGCGAATCCTCCCAAGCCTCCTGTTTCAGCCCGAATTCCAGGTTTCTATCCTTATGATTCCTTTCGTCCAAAGGATCATTACGAACGATATCGGATGCCGCCGGGAAGCTGGAAACTCGACGGCCGACTGAACCAGTCCATTTTACCATAAGTTCGCCTCCTGTAGGTGCACCGATTGTTTCTTTTTACGGCTGAAATATACACGAATGATCTCCCGGATTTCTTGTTGGATTTGCATGGGCGCTGTGCAGGCTCGCCGGTCAGGCACGGGCAGGCTTGTCCGGTTTTCGGCAGCCCAATGCGGCCGCACCGGGCGCATTTCCCCTTCACTCACCTGATTGCTCCTGCTCTTTGAGCTTTCTTTCGCGGTAGCTGCGGTAGTTCTCTTCGTTGCCTTCCCAGTCCGGTTCGACTGCGGTGTTGCAGCCGTTCAGACGGGACAGCCCCATTTCAAGCGCCGCCTGAAACGCGGCCCGGTTCTTTGCGACATCCTCGGTCGTACCGGGCAAAAAATGCACGATCACTGTGGGGGACCCCACCTCTTTCTTTTTCAAGCGGCTCACCTCCCGTTCCTCAAAATATGATCTTCTGCGATTGTCCTATGACTGGACCGCTGCTCCGCTAAGACAAGAGGAATAAAGAGAAACAATCCCTCATACATAACTACCGGGCCGTGCAGGGAGTTTCGGCAAGAATCAGAAAGGGGGGAGCTACATCGCAAACATAGCCATCTATCTGCGCAAATCGCGTGCGGACGACGCCGACGAGCCGGTGGAGGAAACATTGGAACGCCACCGGAAAACCCTCCTGGAATTCGCGGATAAGAACGCGCTGGCGATCTCGGAGCAAAATATCTACAAGGAGGTCGTTTCCGGCGATGCGCTGTATGCCAGACCGGAAATGCTCCGGCTGCTGAAGGATGTGGAGGCGGAAAAGTTCAACGCCGTATTGTGCATGGATATCGACCGCCTGGGCCGCGGCTCTATGGCGGAGCAGGGTATCATTCTGGAAACGTTCAAAACCAGCGGCACCAAGATCATGACGCCGGTGAAAACGGTCGATCTGGATAACGACGCCGACGAGGATTACACCGAGTTCAAGACCTTCCTCTCCCGGCAGGAGTTGAAAATGATCAAGCGCCGCCTGAAAGCCGGTACCCAGCGGACCATCAAGGACGGCGGATATATTGCCAACGCCCCGTATGGGTATGAAAAAACCTACAGAAACAAAAAGCCCACCCTGAAAATCAAGGAAGACGAAGCGAAAATCGTCCGCCTGATGTTTCGGATGTACGTTGAGGAAGGCGCCGGCTGCCAGATGATCGCCGAAACGGTCAATGCCATAGGCGCCCGGCCGCGCCGGTCCGACCGTTTCGGGCGTAGCAGCGTGATGAAGATTCTCAAAAACAATGTGTATATCGGGAAAATCGTCTGGAACCAGAAAACACATCTGCGCAAGGGCAGCGGAAAAACCATTGCCGTTTCCAACCCGAAAGAAAAATGGATCATCACCGACGGCATTCATCCGCCGATCATCGACGAGGAACTTTTTGAGAAAGCGCAGGAGATCTTTGAAAGGCGGCACCATCCCCCGTCTTACACCGGC
Source organism: Bacillota bacterium (assembly GCA_023401495.1). GTDB lineage: Bacteria > Bacillota > Clostridia > Oscillospirales > Acutalibacteraceae > Faecalispora. Next base: position 17,820 of record JAEXDU010000140.1, on the reverse strand, counting down.
CGGGTGGAAAACCCTCTGGCCGGGCTGATCTACTGCAAAAACTGCGGCGGCCTGATGCAGCGGCAGGTCATGAATCGAAGCCCGGAACCGTATCTGCTGTGCCAAAAGAAGGGCTGCGTCGTCTCAAGCCAGCTGCCGATGGTAGAGCAGGCGATCCTCCGCGAGCTGGCGAGGCAGCTTCGGGAACTGCGGGCAAAGCAGCGGCCGGAGCAGCAAACCGATCGTCCCTATGCCCAAACGCTCGATTCGATCGACAGTGAGATCAGGGCCGCAAAAAAGCAGCTGGATGCCATCTGCGAGCTGCTGGAGCGCGGCACATACACGCCCGAACTGTTCCTGCGCCGCGAAGCCTCCATCAAAGAGCGGCTGGCGCAGCTCGACAGCTCCCGCAGGAAATTCGCCGCAAAGCTCTCTGTAAAACCCGCTGCTGCGATGAGCGAGCGAATCGAGGAAGCGCTGCGGCTCTACCCCTCCCTCGACGCGCAAAGCAGAAACCGGCTTTTGAAATCCATTCTCGAGCGTGCCACCTATTACAAAGAAAAAGACTGGAAGCCGGCACAATTTCGGCTCGAGCTCTTTTTCAAGCCGCTTTACCTCTAAGCCGCACACTCCTGTGACAAAGACTGCTTAGAAGATTTGCGTGTATACTTTACGCCGGATAGACAGCAGTTGATCAACGAAGCGGCAACTGTCAAGATTAGAAATGTCGAGGTCATCACAGTTTATCTGGATCTGGAATCCGTGCCTTTCAACAAGGGCTTCTATTCCGTAGACATGACCTTCTTCTTTGACGTTGCATTGGATGTTTACTGCTCGCCTACCTCTGGTTCCGTTCAGGTGAACGGCATCGCCGTATTCAACAAAAAGGTGATTCTGTACGGCAGCGAAGGCAACGTAAAGATGTTCAGCTCTGACTGCGGGCTGGATGACTTGGAAGTTCAGTCCTGGGCTTGCCGTGCGCTGCCCAAGGCAACAGTGCAGGTGGCGGAACCCGTCGCCCTGTCTGCCAGAGTGTGCGACTGCCCTGTAAATCCCTGTGAGATCTGCTGCCGCATTCCCGACTGCATCTGCAGAAGATATGGCAGTGATTTCGTGGTGGATCCTGTTCGCCGTACGGTATATGTCACCCTCGGTATTTTCACCATCGTGCAAATCGTACGTAATGTGCAAATGCTGATCCCCGCTTACGATTTCTGTATTCCGGAAAAAGAGTGTGAGGCCACCTCGGATGATCCGTGCGAGCTGTTCCGCCGGATCGAATTCCCCACGGACGAATTTTTCCCGCCTAAGTCCGGGGACTGTGGCTGTGAGGACAGAGGCTGCCGTCAAAGGTAAACGGCCAAACCAACCCATGCACCCTCCAAATCGTCAAAAGCACTTTATGAATTTCAGGGTGGATTCCTCTCACGCGGGATCGCCCTGAAATTTTTTTCATACAAAAGCGCTCTCCCGGTCCTATCCGGAAGAGCGCCCGCCGCTGCGGCATATTTGCGTTCGGGTCAGATCAAGGCTCGATGATCGGACGAGCCTTCTCTTTTGTATGCTTTGCTTTCCCCTGCAGCTCCGGAACAGGCGGAACATCGTTTTTGGGCAGATGCGTTTTGTGGTTGCTCTCTGTTCCGTGCGGCTCTTTCGGGTCGGGCCTGCGCATTCCTGCTTTTGCCATAGACTTGCTCCTTTCGTTTGTTTTCCTTAGCATTCCCGCACCGCGCGGCGCCATCCTTTTATTTTCATTCTAAAAAACCGATTGCTTTACCCGCCGAACGCCAAAAAGGCCGGATGCAAAAAGCATCCGGCCTTGAAAAACATCGCAATTCAGCTGCGGTTCTTCACCAGCTTGTTCAGTTCATCCATAAAGGTGTTCAAATCTTTAAACTGCCGGTACACCGACGCAAAACGGACATAGGCAACCTCATCGATATTCTTGAGCTTTTCCATCGCGTACGTTCCAATCAGGCTGGAGGGCACCTCGCGATCCAGAGAATTCTGCAGCATCGTTTCGATCTCGTCCACAACGCGCTCAAGCGTATCGATAGAGACCGGACGCTTCTCGCATGCACGCAAAAGGCCGTTGAGCAGCTTATTGCGGTCAAACGTCTGACGGGATTTATCCTTTTTGATCACCACAATGGGAACCGTCTCGATCACCTCATATGTGGTAAAGCGTTTGGCGCATTTCAGGCATTCCCTGCGGCGCCGGATTCTCTCGCCCTCGTCCGTCGGGCGGGAATCGATTACCTTGCTTTCCTCAAAACCGCAATACGGGCATTTCACAGATCATGACCCTCCTCTGTTCTTTTACGGCAACTTCTAAAATTATAGCATTATCTTTGCGTAATTTGCAATATTTTCGGCGATTTATTTCACCAATTGTTCTACAAAATGCCTGCTATCGAGCAAATGATCCAGATTCGGGAAGCTTTTCCGGTAAACCTCGATGATAAAATCGCCGCTGTACCCGAATTCATCCAGCAGCTTCATCAGCCGCGCATAGTCCATGGTGCCGTCACCGGGCAAAAGGCAATCGGATTTGCCGTTGTTGTCATTCAGATGGATATGCACCAGCCGGTCCCCCATGGCACTGCACATCTCAAAGGGATCTTTGCCTGCGCGAACAGCCTGCTTGATATCGAACACAAAGCAGCAGCTTTCCCCCAGATACTCCCGCATCCGGCGGATAAAGCCGGGGTCTTCACTGCGGAAGCGGTTGACGTTCTCCTGCGCCACCTGAATCCCGCATCGGCGGCCGGCCTCAAAGAGCAGCGCGTACCGCTCGAAGTATTCCTCTTCGCTCAGCGTGCTGTACAGATAATCACGCTGGCCGTGCAGCACCAGTATTTCGGCCCCGAGCCGGCCGGCGGCCTCAAAATATTTACGGTAAAAATCCAGAGAATCCGTAAAGCGGCTGTCGTAATCCGAAAAGAACATCATGCTTTCAAAGCCGGATGTAAAAGGATGGATCGATTTGACAGACGATCCCGAAGAATCCAGGATTGATTTTAAATTGTTCAGATAATCCTTCCTGAGCTCACCATACGTATTAAAAAAGATTTCGAACAACCGAAACCCCGCATCGGTCAGCTGGGCCAAGGACTGGGCGGTCTCCTGCGGATACAGGCACGCCGTTGAAATACCGTATCGGATAAGCAGTCCCCTCCTTTGACGGTGATACTTGTACACAGGTACATAAGTTTATTATATCATCTGCTGCTCTCTTTGGTGCAACAAATATGCAGAATCCCTTATTTTTCTAAAGGCTGATGATTCCGTGCTCCTAATCGCCCTGTATTTTGCTATCGCCTGCTCTTCAGGCCAGGATGAAGCATTTGTTTCCTTCGCCTATTTAGAGATTTTTCGTGCGGCTTTGCCGCAGGGATTTCTTTTTTGTCAGCTTACCCCTTGGTCAGAGTAGAATTTTTGCCTTCTTTTCAGTGGCGAAATAGTTTTTTCTGCGAGTGCCCCCGCGTCGGTTTCTGCTGGCGCAGGGTCTGCCCCTCGTGCCGGGGCGGGCACTTACTTTCGTGAAAGGACGAAAGTAAGCAAAGGCCTTCCAAAGGACACCTTTGGAATCCGTTTGGGGAACGGCCCATGACTATGCAAACGAAAGCTGTCCGTAAGGCGCTCCAATGAAAATGCCCACTCTCCGAGTTTACTCTAGAAATAAGTCGAGCAATCCCGTCTGTCGGCGGGCATTTTCAGAGCGCTCTCGTTAGCTCGCAGAGGGCTGCCTGACGGTAGTTTCGATTTGTCGGTTTGCAGATGGTGTTTCACAGTGCGGCAACTTCTCGTACCTTTTTGCGGACGCCGAAGCCCGCCTTATGCACTCGCTTCACGCTCAGGCTGTGCCTGAGCGTGGAACAGAACCAGAGCGGGAGCTTCTCTCGGTTTCCAAAGGCAGCGCCTTTGGTCGTTGAGAGGGGGTTCCAAGGGGGAGAGAATCGAAACTCCCCCCTTGGCGAATCTTTGCTTACTTTCTTTTCGTCAAGAAAGGAAGGGCCTGCCCCGGCCTGAGGGGCAAGCCCGCGCAAGCGGAAACCCTGTGCGGGGCCACCCGCTGAAAATCACTCTTTCCTACCAAGATAAAAAAGAAAAGACTCGCCCTGTGCCAGTAGACGGACTGCGTCTATATGCACACCACGAAAAATCAGCAGAAAAATCCTGCCGCGAACGAAACACTTTCATCGAACAAAGAAGAACACCCTGTCCGGCATCAGGGCCAAAGCCCCGCGCCACCAGTAGAACTCACATCCAAAGTAACGGAAAAAACGAAAATAACTGTGAGATTATTATATCACCGATGCAGCAAAAATGTCCACAGATTTACCCGTTTTCTCTCAAAGGAGGCGATGTTGCGCGTTGTTCTTGATTTCATCGCAAAATTCCTCTATAATATTGAAAGAGAAACGGCGGCCGGGTCAACGGTCTTTGGGCGGTGGATGACCGCCTTTTCTATTGTTCTGCCGTTTCAAGAAGGAGCTTGCATTAACATGGCTTTGCTGAGTACGAGCAATTTAAGAAAAGCATTCGGCGCTGAGGATCTGTTCAGCGGCATTTCTTTTGAAATACAATCCGGCGACCGGATTGGCCTTGTGGGGGTCAACGGTTCCGGAAAAACCACCCTGTTTAAGATGCTGACGGGCGATCTGTCGAACGACGGGGGCGAAATCCACCTTTCGCGCGACGCTGTGATCGGCTACATGGAGCAGCACGTGTGTAACAATCTGGAGCAAACCGCTTACGCCGAGGTGCTCAGCGTATTCGCTCCCCTGCTCGGGATAGAGCGCGAGCTGGAAGAAATCAACCTTGCCTTGCAGGGCAAGCCGCAGAATCAGACCGAGCTGATCGAGCGCCAGATGCTGCTCAACGACCGCTTTCTGCGCGAAGGCGGTCTTACCTGCCGCTCCCGGGCCCGCTCCGCACTGCTGGGCCTGGGGTTTGACGATGAACAAGCCGCCATGCCGGTCGGCGTGCTGAGCGGCGGACAAAAGGCCAAGCTGCAGCTGGCAAAGCTGCTGCTTTCCGGCGCGAATCTGCTCTTGCTCGACGAGCCGACAAACCATCTGGACATCGCTTCCGTCGAATGGCTGGAAGATTTTCTCAAAGGCTATTCCGGCGCTTTTCTGGTCATTTCCCATGACCGTTATTTTCTGGACCGCGTGACAGGACGTACTTTTGAATTATCGAATCATCGGCTGACATGCTATAAGGGGAATTACACCACGTATCTGGCGCAAAAGCAGGAGAACGACCTGACGGCGCAGAGAAAATACGAAAACACCAAAAAAGAAATCTCCCGCCTGGAGGGAATGGTGACGCAGCAGCGGCAATGGAACCGCGAGCGCAACATCCGCATGGCGGAGAGCAAAATGAAGGTGATCGAGCGACTCGAAAGCACGCTCGTAAAGCCCGACGAGACGGAAGACAGCATCCGCTTTCGCTTTGAGCCCTCGCAGCGCGGCGGCAATGATGTTCTTGCTGCTTCCGGTCTTTCGCTGAGTTTTGACGGAGCTCCTCTGTTCCGCAACGTCGATCTGGAAATCCGCCGCGGAGAGCGCATTTTTCTGATTGGCCCGAACGGCTGCGGCAAGACCTCTCTGCTGAAAACGCTGCTGTCACGTTACCTGCCGGACAACGGTGAAATCCGCTTTGGCGCGGGGATCGATGTGGGCTACTACGACCAGATTCAGGAGGACCTGCACCCCGAAAAAACCGTGATCGACGAAATTTGGGATTCTTACCCGTCTATGACACAGACGGAGGTCCGCAACGCGCTGGCAATCTTCCTGTTTCAGGAGGACGATGTGTTTAAGCCGGTCGCCGCTTTGAGCGGCGGAGAGCGCGCCCGTGTTCTGCTGCTGCGCCTGATGCTCTCCCGCGCGAATTTTCTGCTGCTGGACGAACCGACGAACCATTTGGACATCGGCTCCTGCGAAGCGCTGGAAAACGCGCTGCAGAATTACGAGGGCACCCTGCTGATCGTGTCGCATGACCGCTACCTGATCAACAAGCTGGCCGACCGGATTTATTTTCTGGACAAAGACGGGACGACGGAATACATCGGCAATTACGATGCTTATCTGGAGCGCGTCAAAGAGACGGCAAAAGAGCCTGTGAAGGAACAGCAGGAGCCGGAACAGAAAAACCTCTACAAGCAGCGCAAGGAGCAGGAAGCAAAGCTGCGCAAGACCCGCGCCGCCATCAAACGAGCGGAGCAGGAGATGGAGCAGTTCGAGCAGGAAATGGAGCAGGTGCAGACCCGCCTGCACTCACCGGAAATCGCCGCCGACTACGAAGCGGTGATGGAGCTGACGAAAGAGCTGTCCCGGCTGAAGGAACAGTCCGATTCGGTGTTTTTGACCTGGAGCGAGCTTTCCGAAGAGCTGGAGCAGGCCGGCGAAAGCGCATAAATAAAAAAGCCCGGAATCATCCGGGCTTTCAATTCGCGGAATACCGGGAATTGTATTATGCGTTCTGCGGCTGAAATTCCGCAAGTTCTGCAATAAAATGCTCTGCCTGGGGCCCTTCGAACTCTACCGTGACCGGTTTGGACAGGTCTAAACTGAATACTCCCATAATGGATTTTGCATCTATTGTGTACTTGTCGGTTCTTAGATTGATCGGAAAATCATACCGGTTCGCCAAAGTAACAAATTTTTTCACTGCTTCTATGCTGGACAACAGAATATCGGTCGTATACATGGTCGACATCTCCTATTCTTTGAATCAATCTGTGAAAGATCTGTACGTTTCCTATCATAACGTACAGTTGTCTGTTGGTCAATATTAAAAATCCAGTTATTTCCACTCGCTTTGACTTTTTCAAAAATTTTTATCAATTATCTTCAATTATCTTCATTTTATTGTGAAACAACTGAAAAAAAGATTTTTCCCCCGGCAAGAACGAGAGGAAAAACAAATCCCAAAAGAATGAAAAATTTCCCCGAAAGGATCCTTCCATGAAAGTACATGTGATTACACTGGGCTGTAAGGTCAATCAGTATGAATCGCAGGCAATGCTGCAGCAGCTGCTGCACGCCGGATTTTCCCCATCGATGGGAGAATCGGCGGACGTGGTGCTGATCAATTCCTGTACCGTGACCGCAACCAGCGACCATAAAGTGCGCCAGACGCTGCACCGCTCCCGCCGGCAGAACCCCGGCGCGGTGATCGTGCTGACCGGCTGCATGCCCCAGGCATTCCCCGAAGAGGCCGAAGCCCTTACGGACGCGGATGTCATTCTCGGCAACTCAAACCGCAGCGCTCTGCTGCCCGACATCCTGACATATCTGTCGACACACCAGAGGATCGTCGATATTGTTCCCCATGAACGCAAGGGTTCGTTTGAACCGATGCAGATCGAGGACTTTCAGGAACGCACCCGCGCCTTTATTAAAATTCAGGATGGATGCAACCGGTTCTGCTCCTACTGCATCATCCCCTATGCCAGGGGACGGGTGCGCTCGAAGCCGCTGGAGGATTTGGAGCAGGAGCTAAAGCTTTTGGGAGAGCGGGGCTTCCGCGAGGTCGTTCTGACCGGCATCAACCTTTCCGCCTACGGACAGGAGCTTGACCTGCACCTGTGCGACGCGGTGGAAGCCGCATGCCGCACGCCGGGCATTGAGCGGGTGCGCCTCGGTTCGCTGGAGCCGGAGCAGCTCAGCCTGCCGGTGATCCAACGGCTGGTAGCACAGAAAAAACTGTGTCCGCAGTTCCATCTGTCTCTGCAGAGCGGCTGCGACGCGACCCTGCGCCGCATGAACCGCCACTACGACACCGCGGAGTACCGCGAGATCGTTCAGAATCTGCGTGCTGCGTTCCCGAACGCGGCCATCACGACCGATATCATGGTTGGCTTTGCCGGGGAAACCGAACAGGAATTCGCTGAATCCCTCGTGTTTGCCGAAGAGATCGACTTTGCGAAGGTGCATGTATTCGCCTATTCCCGCCGTCCCGGTACCGTGGCCTATTCCGCGCCGGATCAGCTCACGAAGGAAATAAAGGATCGCCGCAGCAAGGCGATGATCGAAGTAACCCTCGGCACCATGCGGGAGTTCTTCCAAAGGCAGGTCGGCCAAACCGCAGGCGTACTGTTTGAACGGGAATGCGCCCCCGGCATTTATGAGGGCTACACGGAAAATTATACCCCGGTGACGGTCTCTTCCGAAAAGCCGCTGCACGGGCAGATTCTGCCGGTACGCATCACATCTGCCGGAGAGGACGGCTGCACTGGAGAGCTTCTTTCCCTCTGATTAAACGGAATGGATAACCGAAAGGATACGAGCCGCACGGCCTGACCCGGTCAATTGAGCAGCTTGATGACATTCTGCACTTCTTCGCGGCTGTGCTCAGCATCGAGCTGATCATAAGCGTAGAACATAAAGCCGCCACCGCCGATCTGCCGCCCCAATTCCACCTGCTTTTGCAGAATATCGTTGGATTTTTTCCAGGTGCCTTCATCTGCGTCGGAACCGGCCTTGTATACCGCAAGCCCGAAATACAGCTGCACGCCTTTGGCCGTGACCATCTGCCGCCACTGCTTGGCGCCGTCGTCGAACGGGAGAATGGGATTCTCAAAATTCACATACAGCTGCGGGCATATGTAATCGACGTACCCGGCCGTAGAAGCCCAGGAAACCACATCCGCGCCCATGCGCAAATCGTTCTGTACATTCCCCTGCGGGGAAATCCCGAACACCACACCCGGCTTAATGCTCTTGATCTCGCGGTACACCATCGACACCATCTTGTTGATATTGGCGCGCCGCCATTCGAATAAATCCATGGCGTTGCCGCTCTTCTTCGCCTCGGCCAGATAGGCCCCGTAGGAGCCGGTATCGAAGATGCTGCTTTCCGTGGGATAAAAGTAATCGTCGAACTGTACGCCGTCCACATCGTATTTCTTTACGATTTCGGCCACGCCGTCGGTGATGAGTTTCAGCACCTCGGGGTATGCGGGATTATAATAAATACCGTTGTCGAGCGTCACCGTCCGCCCCGAAAGCTTCTGGAGCTGCCATTTGTTATAGGGATTGTTCTGCGCGAGCGCCGTGGGCGTATTGTTTGTCCGAATGCGAAGCGGATTGACCCACGCGTGGATTTTCAGGCCCGCCTTGTGCGTAGCCTGCACCATATACGCGAGCGGGTCGTACCCGGGGTTGACCCCCTGCATTCCGGTTAAGATATGCGACCACGGAAAATAATCCGACTGATACAACGCGTCGCCGAACGGGCGCACGTGAACAATCAGGGTATTCATTCCCTTGCTTTTGGCATTTGCCACAATCGCATCGAATTTTTTTTGAAAAGCCGCCTGGCTTTGATCCGCCTCCGCATTCATCGAAAGACTCATATAGGGAACCCACACAGCCCTCATTTCGTCCCCCGGAACCGTGTTCACCGGATTGGTGCCGGAGCTGGACGACGGCTCCGACGCAGAGGACGCCGTGGAAGTTTGGCCGGATGACTCCGGGCCTGATTGTCCCCGCCCGGGAGGCCCTCCCTGCACCGCCATGGTCAGAAGAACCGAGGCAATCAGCAAAGCCACTGCCGCCACGCTGGCCCCGTAGCCCTGCCAAAGACGCTCGTGTTTCATTTTTACAATCCTCCCTTTTTTAGAATCAATTCGCTTTCAGAATCACTGTTCGCGAAATCAACAGCTTTTTGAAAATGACATTACCAGAACCTGTCCGCTGCCGTTCTCTATATTTATAATGCGCCATCTGCTAAAAAAGACCTGTCCGCTCTTATTTGAGCAAAAAATTGGACAAGAAAGAGAGCACAAAATATGTTTGAGCTTATTTTCTCACACCCGACGGGAATCGTTCTGTACCTGGGCGTGATCAATCTGATCGCCGCCGCGGTTACGGTATACGATAAAAAACAGGCCCGCACGCACGGGCGGCGCGTTCCGGAAAAAAACCTGTTCACCCTGGCGATCCTCGGCGGTTCACCCGCCATGCTGGTCACGATGCACATCATCCGCCACAAAACCCAGCACAAGCGCTTTATGCTGGGCCTGCCGCTCATCATTCTGGCACAGCTGATCATCGCGTCGCTGGTGTACCAGTCCACCCGTTAAAGGTATTTACCACGGGCAGAAAATGCGTTATAATAACCTCACGCCGTAAGCGAAAGCAAAGCTTTCGATGGCTGAGAGAGCATTGAATCATCGTTTCGGAGTAAAACAAAACTTGATTTGCTTCGCATTTTATTGATTCAGAAACGGATGATATAATAACCTCACGCCGCAAGCGAAAGCAAAGCTTTCGACGGCTGAGAGAGCATTGAATCATCGTTCCGGAGTAAAACGAAATTTGATTTGCTCCGCATTTTATGATTCAAAAACGGAAGATAGAATAACCTCACGCCGCAAGCAAAAGCGAAGCTTTTGGCGGCTGAGAGAGCATTGAATCATCGTTCCGGAGTAAAACAAAACTTGATTTGCTTCGCATTTTATGATTCAGAAACAGATGATATAATAACTTCACACCGCAAGTCCAAGAAAAGCTTCGGGCGGCGGGACAACTGTATTGATGGTACCATATTCCCCTGCCGCCGCTCAACGGAAAGTTCTGGGCAGCGATTTTCGGCACGGGACTGTCAGTAAAAACAGAACGCTTTTTCATATTATTTTTGATCACACAGACCATGCCGTGCAGGAAACGGCAAACAGGAAAGGGAATCCAGAATGCTCAACGAATTTTCAAGAACACAGCTCCTGTTAGGAGAAGAGGGCATGCAGCGCCTGCATCAGGCAAAGGTAGCAATTTTCGGAATCGGCGGAGTGGGCGGCTTTACCGCGGAGGCTCTTGCACGTTCCGGAGTCGGCAGCTTTGCGCTGTTTGACGACGACCGCATCTGCCTGACCAATATCAACCGCCAGATCATCGCCACCAGAAAAACGGTCGGCAAAAAGAAAGTCGAGGTAATGAGCGAGCGCATTCTCGACATCAACCCCAAGGCGCAGGTAGAGCTTCACGAGGTATTCTACGGAGCGGAAAATGCCGATCAGTTTGATCTTAGCGAGTACGACTACCTGGTAGACGCCATCGACACGATTTCTTCCAAGCTGGTGCTGATTGAGCGCGCCAAAGCCGCGAATGTGCCGATCATCAGCTGCATGGGGGCCGGAAATAAGCTCGACCCCACCCGCTTTGAGATTGCGGATATTTACAAAACCTCCGTCTGTCCGCTGGCCCGCGTCATGCGCAGCGAGCTGAGAAAGCGCGGTATCGATTCCCTGAAGGTGGTCTATTCCAAAGAGCCACCCCTGACCCCCATCGACGACGACGCGAACAGCTGCAAGCACCACTGCATCTGCCCGCCGGACACGAAACGCAAATGCACCATCCGCCGGCAGGTTCCGGGCAGCATTTCGTTCGTCCCCTCCGTGGCCGGGCTGATTCTGGCAGGAGAGGTCGTAAAGGATCTGACAAGCGCAGAATAAACAAATGCGGCGGGATATCCCGCCGCATTTTCACATCTATCTGAAAGACCCGTTCCGTCAAAGACGGAACGGGTCTTTCAACTTTTATTGCTGAGTGTCTGTGCCGTAAATAAACTCGCGCAGCGCCTTGCTGTTTGCCTCCAGATCGGGATTCAGCACATCGCCGATGCCGGAAACCCGTTTATCCTCATACATGCCGGTTTCGGGCATGTGCAGCGTTTCCATCGGGTAGCTCATAATGCCCATCGCACTCGCGGCCAGACTGAGCATTTCACCGTCGGACAGATTCGTTGTCACATAGCCCATGTAATCGTGCAGCAAAGACGAAAGCTCAATGGGGTTCTTTGATTTGAGCTTGTCCACCATGCAGCTGATCACCTGGCGCTGGCGGCCTGTACGCCCAAAATCGCTGTCGATGCGCCGGATTCTGGAATAATACAGCGCCAGCGTACCGCGCATATGATTTGTACCCGCGCTCATTTGGGCATCCATCACGCGGTTCATCTCGTCGGCCTCCGCCTGGCTGATATTGACCTCGATTCCGCCCATCTTATCGATGATCTCGGCAAAGCTGTCGACGTCGATAGAAACGAATTTATCAATATTGATACGGAAGTTATTTTCAATCGTCTGCATCGTCAGCGCGGCACCGCCGTTGCTGTAAGATGCGTTGAGCTTATTTTTGCCGATGGTGGGAATCTCTACATATAAATCGCGCAAAAAAGAAGTGAGCTTTACTTTTTTATTTTTATTGTCGATTGAAACCAGCATCATGGTATCGGAGCGCTGTATGCCGTCCTGCACACGATCGGTACCGATCAGCAGAATATTCGTCACCTGCTTGTCCGACAACACATCCCACTGCGGCGCGTCGGAAGGCTGCTGCACGTAGCTGTTGGCATCCGTATTGTCGCGGTTGATCTGCGACAGCAGAGAGGATGCATATACGTAGATGCCCGCACACAGCAGAAGAACCACAGCTAAAACGATGGCCCCGACTTTTCTGCCCTTTTTTTTCTTGGGCGGGCGGCGTTTTGGGGATGATTTTCTTGCCGAACCGGCAGAACTGTATCCGTCGCGGTCGCTGTTGCTGTAGATGTCGCGGTCTACATAATTATAGCGGTCTATCTCTCCGCCCGGCCTGCGGTTTGCGCCGCGGCTGCTGCGATTATCCTCTTTTCTTGCCATATCCTTCTCCTGTTCTTCACCTACCATGTTGACAGAAACCATTCTATTGCAAATAGAATCGCTTGTCAAGCATGAGAGCCCTATGATGCATTTTGCGATTTCTTATCATTTGTTTACAGCTCGGTAACATATATCCTGATTTTTTTAGGTATAATACAAAAGGTTATGAATGGAGGGAGAACGTATGCCGCAGTTGAAGCACAAAAAGACAAACGCAAGCAGCCAGACTCTTTGGGTGCGAATCGTTGCGCTGATCTGTGCAGTACTGATTGCCGGCTCTGTTCTTTCCATCGTATTTTATCTGTAAACCCAGTAAAAATACCTTGGGTGCCCATATAAGCCTGCCGGAGCTTTCCTGCAGGTTTGTTTTGCTGTGCTTATTTAAATTTCAGGAGGTCAATTCATGTTTGAGTACGACGTAATTATCGTGGGGGCCGGCCCTGCAGGCATTTTTGCGGCGCTGGAGCTGGAAAAAACCGCTCCGCAGGCAAAAGTTCTGATGGTCGACAGCGGCAGCACCATTGCGCGCCGGTCCTGTCCTGCCAGAACCAGAGGAATCTGCGCCCACTGCAACCCCTGCCATATTATGAACGGATGGGCCGGAGCCGGCGCCTTTTCCGACGGCAAGCTTTCGCTTTCTTACGAGGTGGGCGGCAATGTGACCGATTACCTGCCGCGCGAGGAAGTAACCGACCTGATCCATTACGCAGACGGAATCTACCTGGGCTTTGGCGCGCCGGAAACCGTATACGGTCTGAGCGATAAATTCGCGGATAAGATCGCATATGACGCGAAAAAGCACAACGTTCAGCTGGTGCCCTGTCCCGTTCGCCATATGGGAACCGAGTATTCCTACGAGGTACTCAGCCGCATGTATGATTACCTGAACGCGAAAGAGAATTTCACGTTCCTGGAATACACGACTGCCGAAACGATTCAGAATGAAAACGGCAAAGCCACCGGCGTGTGGACAATCAATAAGCAGGGCGAGCGCAAGTGTCTGACGGCGTCGTATATTGTTCTGGCTCCCGGCCGCGGCGGTGCGGACTGGCTGACCCGTGTTGCGGCGGAGAACGGAATCTCCACCACAAACAACGCGGTAGACATCGGCGTGCGCGTTGAGGTGCCGAACGCGGTGATGGACCCGCTGACCACCCACCTGTACGAAGCAAAGCTCGTGTACTACTCCGATACCTTTGAGAGCAAGGTGCGCACCTTCTGCATGAACCCGGGTGGAATCGTGAGCGAGGAGCATTACGAGGGCGGCGTCGGTGGAAACGGAATCGCGGTAGTCAACGGCCACAGCTACGCAGACGAGGGACGCCGGACGGACAACACCAACTTTGCGCTGCTGGTTTCGACCAACTTTACCGAGCCGTTCCATCAGCCCATTGAATACGGCCGCTATATTGCACAGCTGGGCAACATGCTGACCGGCGGCGGCATCATGGTACAGCGCCTGGGCGATCTTCTGATGGGCCGCCGCACGGATGTTTCCCGCCTGAAGCGCTCGACGACAGTCCCCACCCTGAAAAACGCGGTGCCGGGCGATCTGTCGTTCGTTCTTCCCCACCGCCACCTGACCAGCGTGGTGGAAGGTCTGCGCGCATTTGATAAAATCGCCCCCGGCCTGTATTCCAAAAACACGCTGCTGTATGGCGTTGAGGTGAAATTCTATTCCTCGAAGGTCAAGGTCAAAAACACATTCGAAACGTCTGTGGAAAATCTGTATGCCATCGGCGACGGCGCGGGCATTACCCGCGGCCTGATGCAGGCCTCCGTGACCGGCGTGGTGGTCGCACGCAACATTGTGCAGAACATGCAGAAGCAGAAGTAATCAATACCATCGATCCCCTTTGGCGGCCCTCGCTGCCTGAGGGGATTTTTTGCGTTCCCCGGATTCCAGCGTTGCCCTCTTCCCCATCATGGGGTATAATAAAAATGCCTTTCATTTCATCGCTGTTTTCGTCAGGGATGAAATACCCGCCTCAGGCAGATTGTCTGCAAACAAAAAGCCTGGGGCTTACACAGAAATCACGTCGTGTGGAGGAATGTATTATGACGCTGCAGCAGCTGAAATACATTATTGAAATTGTAAACAGCGGTTCCATCAACGAAGCGGCAAAAAAGCTGTATATTACCCAGCCGAGCCTTTCCAGCGCCGTAAAGGAGCTGGAGTCTGAAATGGGGATCGAGCTTTTTTTGCGCACGCCCAAGGGAATCACGCTTACCTCTGACGGCGCGGAGTTCCTCGGCTATGCGCGTCAGGTCGTGGAACAGGCAAGTCTGCTGGAGCAGCGGTATCTGAACAAAAAGCCTTCGCGTCAGCTGTGCTCAATTTCTACCCAGCACTACGCTTTTGCGGTCAACGCGTTCGTCAATATGATCCAGAAAAGCGGAGCCGACGAGTACGAATTTACGCTGCGTGAAACCAGGACCTACGAGATCATTGAGGATGTAAAAACATTGCGCAGCGAGCTTGGGATTCTGTACCGCAACCCGTTCAACCAAAAGGTGATCGACAAGCTGCTCAAAGAAAACCATCTGGAGTTTCACCCGCTGTTCACGGCAAAGCCGCATATCTTTATCAGCTCCAGCAATCCTTTGGCAAAACGCAAATCCGTTACGCTGGAGGATCTGGAGGAATACCCCTATCTTTCGTATGAACAGGGCGACTACAACTCTTTCTATTTTTCAGAAGAAATCCTGAGCACCGTTTTTCATAAAAAAAGCATCCACGTCAGCGACCGCGCAACGATCTTTAATCTGATGATCGGTTTAGACGGCTACACCATTTCCACCGGAATTGTCAGCGCCGACCTGAACGGCGATAACATCACCTCGGTTCCGCTGATTGTTGACGATAAGATTCAGGTAGGTTGGATTTCCAACCGTCAGATTCAGCTGAGCAAGCAGGCCCTTTCGTATGTGGAAGAGCTGCGCGGTGTGATTGGCGGATACGGACTCACGCTGGAAGAATAAGCTGGCACGGGCAACAGCAAACCAAAACAGTAAATACATCATACAAAAACCAGCCGCCGGATATTTCGGCGGCTGGTTTTTTACAGCGTATCCCAGTCAGGCATCTGCGCGTGCAGGGAATCCCACTGCGGCATCGGGAAATCGGGAGTGCGGCTGCGCACCTGCGCAAACCCATCGTCCAGCGCGTGCATTTCTGTTACCGCGTTCCGGCAGTGATCGCTGGCAGCAAGACGCCCCAAAGCCGTTTTCGCCATAATCCAAAGCAGGGCGGACATCACCACCCGTTTCGGGCCGGGCTCAAAATACTGATCGTCCCCCTGCGGCAGGATGGGAATTCCCTGCCCCCGAAGCAGCCGGTACCCCTCCCTTGCGGCGTCCATCGTCTGCCGCAGCTGGGCACGGGAGGCCTTGGTCAGATCGCAGTCGAGCGCGTAGCACAGGTAGCACACGGGTAAAATCAGCGCCAAATGGCACTGGTACCACGCCTGCATCCCCGGCTGGTACAGGAGCTTGTATTTGCTGTTTTGAAAAATGTGATCGAGCAGCTCTTTTGTCTTTGGGTCGGGCAGCGAGTGCAGAAGTCCGCATTCCAATCCTCCTGCTCCGGCCCGCACACATAACGATTCGCCGTTTTCTCGTCTTCCTCCGGTCCCCTGAAAGCCAAATACAACCGTTTTGGGCACCGCGGTATGCGTTTTTATGTATTCCTCCATTTCCGCGGCGGAGAGATTGTTGCCGACCAGAACCACCACCGGACTGTCGGCCCGCGCGAGATCATCCAGTATCCCCCGCATCTGCTGGTACTGCATTACGGCAAAAACGGCGTCGTAATGCTCGGAAGAATCCAGTTTTTCGATCACCTTAGAATGATCGTGTGTCGTTTTTCTTTGAATATAATGGCGGATCACAAGACCGTTTTTCTCCAGCTCTTCTTTTCTTCGTCCGCGTGCAAGAATGGATACATCGTGCCCGGCCGCGCACAGCACGTGGGCCAGGTAGCTTCCAATGACGCCCGCACCATAAACAAGCAATTTCATCATTGAGCCTCCAGATATCGATTTTTTACTTTTGAATTGCCAAAGTTAGTTTTTGCTAACGTGAGAATAGCACAATCCGTTACAAAAGTAAAGAAATCCTTTGAACAAAAAGGAGTCGGCAGACAGAAAAAACAAAAGGCCTTGGCTTGCCGGCCCTGAGCCTGAAACGAGGGTTGACAATTGCGGCCCTGTCGTGCTAAAGTAAAAAAAAATATAGAGTGAGGTGTCTTTTTTGGAGATTGTTCTGTAAGGAACACAAATTGCATGAGGGAAAATAAGCGACGACCGGTCGCTTTGTTTGTTGTGCAATCACGTTTCTGCAGAACTGTGTCCTGACAGACATTTTTTGAACTGTTAAGGCATAGTGTAGCAGCTATGCCCTTTTTTGCGCAATTTGTGTTCCGCCCCTCTGATCATCGAATCACTGATAACGATAACTTATGAAGAGGTGGAACAAATTGAATTTGATAATACGCTACGGCGCGGACGAACCCGTTCTGGCCGAAGCCGCTCTTTTCCCAAAGCTTTTCCTTTGCAGAGTGATCTCTCAATACAAAGGTCAGTATAAAATCGCCACGGAAAGCGGAGAGTGCCTTGCCGAAGTCTCCGGCAAATTCCGGTACGAGGCCGCCGATCCGTCGCAATTCCCCGCAGTTGGCGATTTTGTGATGGCGGACCGCGCCGAAGGAGCGACCGGCAACGCCATAATTCATCGGGTACTGCCGCGAAAAAGCGTGTTTGAACGCACCGCAACGGCCAATGAGCATCAGTCCCAGGTCATTGCCGCCAACATCGACATTGCTTTTATTTGCATGTCCCTAAACAACAACTACAATCTCAGCCGTTTGGAACGCTATCTTTCCGTCGCCTGGAGCAGCGGGGCCACCCCGGTGACAGTACTGACAAAGGCCGATCTTTGCGAAAATCTGCCCGGCGTTTTGTCCGAAATCATGAAAATAGCACCGGGTACCGATGTGATCGCAACCTCCCGCAGCGACCCGGATTCCTTTGAAAGGCTTCTGCCCCATCTGCGCCCCAACAGAACCGCGGCTTTCATCGGGTCCTCCGGCGTGGGGAAAACCACGCTGATCAACTGCCTCGCCGGGGAGAATTTACTGGTAACATCGCAGACCCGCAGCGACGACAAAGGCCGCCACACCACTACCC
>JAEXDU010000089.1 GCA_023401495.1 Bacillota bacterium | reverse complement strand
GGAAACCGTTGTTACCGATACGCCGGCCTTTTCAGCCACATCTTTAATTCCTGCCATAACGAACCTCAAGTCTCCTTTATCGTTGTCTTCCTCTTGCATGCAAGTTATTCAACCATACTATAATTCAGAACAGATAAACATGTCAACCGGTTGTCAATCAAATTTACACAAAAATACACTTGAAAAACATATCTCGTACTATTTTATCACTAAAAATGTGTTTGAGATTCCAAATAAGATTAAATCCTGATTTGCCGTGGAAAAGCTCAATGGACTTGATCCTCATTGCCATTGCCGCAGTTGCCCCAAGCTGTAGCCTTTGTTGTAAAAAAAGAAGCCCCGAAAAGCATCTAGATACTTTTTGGGGCTTCTTCTCATTGTGTTTTAGGGAAATATCATCCGGAATGAAAAAGCTTGATCTTCTCCACATCATTTTTCCATGTATAACAATTAGAAATGATCCAGAATTTTTATCTGCAGGCCAACAGGACAGCGCTGTTCGGGAGGCCTGTTTCGATGCTTTGATACAGATCCTGTATTCTCGCATCGGTGCATTCCTCCACATCGCGAAGCGGGAATTCTAGCTTCATGCCCTCGTACTTGCTGATGCAGTATTTGCGAAACGGCAGCAGCTCAAGCCGCTCCAGATTTGGATATCGGGCGGCCAGCTCCGCGATTTTCAGAATATGCGCTTCTCCGTCGGTAAGGCCCGGAACCACCACATGCCGAATCCACAGCGGCACCCCCAGTTCTTCCGTCTGCTGTAAAAACCGCAGAACCATATCCATATTTCCCCGGGCATAGCGAAGGTAATCCGCATCGCCGGAGAATTTGAGGTCGCATAAAACGAGATCGGTGTGGAGCAGTACCGCCCGGGCTCCCTCCGGGTCGCCGATTCCCGCGGTATCCAGCGCCGTGTGGATTCCCTCTCGGTGCAGCCGGCGGAACAGCTCTGAAACAAATCCCCATTGCAATAGCGCTTCCCCGCCCGAAACAGTCACCCCGCCGGGTGCTGTTAAATACGTTTTATACCGCAGTACCTTCTGCACAACCTCATCGACCGTGTACTCCTTGCCGCCGGTCAGGCTCCAGGTATCGGGATTATGGCAATAGGCACAGCGAAGAGTACACCCCTGCAGAAAAATCACAAAGCGAAGGCCGGGGCCGTCTACCGCGCCCAGACTTTGAAAGGAATGAATCCGACCTGTCATTCCATCGCCTCGTGAAAGGTACGAGAGATCACTTCGCGCTGCTGCTCCCGGGAGAGCTTGTGGAAATTCACGGCATAGCCGGAAACGCGGATGGTCAGGTTGGGGTATTGCTCCGGGTGCTCATAGGCATCCATCAGCGTTTCGCGGTTCAACACATTGACATTGATATGGTGCGCCTTTTGCAGGAAGTAGCCGTTCAGAATCGCGACCAGATTCCCGTGGCGCTCCTCATCGCTGTGGCCCAATGCCTGCGGAATGATCGAAAACGTGTTGGAAATTCCATCCTTGCAAATGTCGTAAGAAAGCTTTGCGACCGAGTTCAGGGACGCGAGCGCGCCGTTTTTCTCGCGGTTGTGCATGGGGTTTGCGCCGGGGGCAAACGGCTCGCCAGCTTTTCTGCCGTCCGGCGTTGCCCCGGTCTTTTTGCCGTATACCACGTTGGAGGTAATGGTCAGAATCGAAAGTGTGTGCTCGGCGTTTCGGTAGGTCGGGTTCTTCTGAAGCGCCTCAAAGAACAGCCGCACTTGCTCCTGCGCGATAGAATCGACGCGGTCGTCGTCGTTGCCGTAGGCTGGGTACTCCCCGACGGTTTCAAATTCTTTGATCAGCCCGCTTCCGTCGCGAATGCACCTGACTTTCGCGTATTTAATAGCGGAAAGCGAATCCGTCAGAACAGAAAGTCCGGCGATCCCGAACGCCATAAAGCGGTGCACATCGGTGTCGTGCAGCGCCATCTGTGTTTTTTCATACGCGTATTTGTCGTGCATGTAGTGGATGATATTCATCGCGCTGACATACGTTTTCGCCAGCCAGTCGCGGTAAAAGGCCATGCTTTGCACAACCATTTCGTAATCGAGGTATTCCCCTTCATACGGAGTTCTGGCCGGTGCGATTTGATTTCCGCTCTTCTCTTCGCGGCCGCCATTTAAACTCATGAGCAGCAGCTTTGCCAGATTCGCCCGCGCGCCGAAGAACTGCATGTCCTTCCCCAGACGCATTGCCGAAACACAGCAGGCAATCCCATAGTCGTCGCCGAACTTCGGGCGCATAATGTCGTCATTTTCATACTGGATGGCATCTGTTTCGCAGGAAACCTTTGCGGCAAAGCGTTTGAACTCCTCCGGCAGACGATCGGACCACAAAACGGTCAGGTTCGGCTCGGCCGACGAGCCGAGATTATACAGCGTGTGGAGAATGCGGAACGAGCTTTTCGTTACCAGCGTGCGGCCGTCCTCCCCCATGCCACCGACCGACTCGGTGATCCACATCGGGTCGCCCGCAAACAGCTCGTTGTAATCCGGTGTACGCAGATGGCGCGCCATGCGCAGCTTCAT
>JAEXDU010000222.1 GCA_023401495.1 Bacillota bacterium | reverse complement strand
TGATTTATGATAATCCGAGCAGTAAAATAACATTAATGTAAATATTTGGTATTTTTATGAGAGCGTTTTCATACCAGCCATTTGTCCGCCCTTTTCAGCGGATGAAATCAGGATGCGGGATGGAAAGGAAGGAATCTATGAAATCTCATCTGGCCCATATCACAGAAATCAATGGCGAAAGATTGGAGCAGACCGTGGCCGAGCATTCCTTCCATGTGGCAGATTATGCCGCCGAAAAGCTGAAAGGGATCGGCCTGTGGAACACGGCTTATCTGGCAGGCCTGCTGCACGACATGGGAAAATGCACGGCAAAATATCAGGAATATCTCTCGCGTGCGGCCGCCGGGGAAGAGGTTGTTCGCGGCAGCGTGAACCATACGTTCTGCGGGTGTGTTTATCTGCTGAAACAGTATCATGCGGGCCGGCCGCAGGGGATGGGTACGGTCACCTGTGAAATCCTCGTATATGCCATCGGGGCGCACCACGGGCAGTTCGACTGCGTCACGCCCCAAAACACCAGCGGATTCGAGCACCGGCTGGAGAAGGACCCAGAGGAAATTGGCTATGAGGAAGCGGTGAGCGCTTTCCTCCGTGAGTGTGCGCCGGCCGAAGAGATAGACCGGTTATTTTTGTTGGCGCAGCAGGAGATTGCCGCGCTGTTTGAAGCGTTTCGAGTTCGTTTCAGAAAAAACCGGACGCAGGTCAGCTTTTTGATGGGACTAATAGCCCGCATGGTTTTGTCGGCGGTGATCGACGGCGACCGCAGAGACACGACGGAATTCATGACCGGAATACCGCAGGAGTACCGCGGCGGTTCCGACCGCTTTTGGGCGGAACAGATCGCCTATTTTGAACAGAAAAATTCACTCTTTCGGGCGCAGACGCCGATCAACGCGGCGCGAAGCGGTTTTTCAGAGCAATGCCGCATGTTTGCGCAGCAGCACGGCGGCGGTATCTACCGGCTGACTTTGCCCACGGGGGCAGGAAAAACCTTGTCGGCTCTGCGCTATACGCTCTATCACGCCAAAGCGTTTCACAAAAAGCGCATTCTGTTCGTCATTCCGCTGCTGAGCATTTTAGAGCAGAACAGCGCCGTCATCCGGGACTACATACAGGACAAAAGCAGCCTGACAGAGCATCATTCCAATGTCGTCAAACTGTTTGATACGGAGGAAAAGCTGAATCAGTATGAGCTTTTGACCGATACCTGGGAATCGCCAATTGTGATTACCACACTGGTACAGTTTTTGAATACGCTGTTTTCGGACAAAACAAGCGCGGTGCGCCGCATGAGCGCGTTATCCCAATCGGTGATCGTCATCGATGAGGTGCAGTCTCTGCCGAAAAAAGCAATGAATCTGTTTACGATGGCCCTGAACTTTCTGGCCTATGGGTGCGGCGCGACGGTTGTGCTGTCCTCCGCGACGCTCCCTTGCTTTGAGCAGACGGATTTTCCGCTGCAGTATGCGGACCCCGTGGAGATCGTACCGTATGAACCGAACGATTTCGAGGTGTTTAAACGAACCGAAATCATCGACAAAACCTCTCCCTACGGTATGTCGGTGGAGGAGCTTGCCGATTTTTCCGCGGAGGCGCTCAGTCGTGTGTCGTCCCTGCTGCTGATCTGCAATACCAAGGAAAGCGCGCTCCGGCTGTATCGGGAGCTGGAGCACCGCTGTGATGATTGCAGGGTATTTCATCTTTCCACTTCCATGTGCATGGCGCACCGAACCGATACGCTGAAAAAAATCAACGCCGCTTTAAAAAGCAGAGAAAAAATGGTGTGCGTCTCGACGCAGCTTGTGGAGGCCGGCGTGGATTTTTCGTTTGAAAGCGTTATCCGCGCGGCGGCAGGGATGGACAATATCGCGCAGGCCGCGGGCCGCTGCAACCGCAGCAATGATTTTGGAGGCATCCGCCCGGTCTACGTCGTCAATTTCAATCAGGATGCCGAAAAACTGGGGATGCTGCGGGAAATCGCGGCGGCGCAGCGGTGCGCCCTGCAGGTTTTGCACCGGTTTGCCCAAAGTCCCGACCGGTATGCGCGCGACCTGCTCAGCGGGGAAAGCGTCGCGGAGTATTATCAGTTCCTGTTTCAGGATGTGGACATCAAAGGCAAATTCGGGTTCCCGCAAAGGCTGCCGGACGGTACGACCGAGGATTTGTTTGATCTGCTCGCGGTCAATCTGCGCCATACTGAGCGACCGGAGTTTAAAGGCAGATACTTTTTGAATCAGGCATTTTTAACCGCCGGGAGTCTGTTCCAGGTGTTTGATGAAAATACAACCGACGTCATTGTACCGTACAACATTGAAGCCAAAGAGCTGATTGCAGATTTGTTTTCTCAACAGTCGGCCTATGATCTTGCTTTTCTGAAACGCTGTATCGAAAAGGCCAAACCCTACACAATCCAGGTTTTTCAATATCAAATCCAAAAGCTGAGCGACTACGGGATGCTGTCTTCCACGTGTGACGGCCGCTTCACCGTTTTAAACGAGCAATGCTACGATGACAAAACAGGTTTGGTCATCGAGAACTTTATTTATTAAGGAGGGAATTTGGGTGCAGCATAAAAACATCGTCGAGTTTGAAGTCTTTGGGGATTACGCCCTGTTTTCCGACCCCATCACCCGCGTGGGGGGAGAAAAATTCACCTATCAGGTGCCTACCTACGAGGCGCTGAAAGGCGTTTTGCAAAGCATCTTTTGGAAACCAACACTGATTTGGGTGATTGATTCCGTGCGGGTCATGAACCAGATTCAGACCGAAACCAAGGGAATCCGGCCGATCAAGTACCAGCACGGCCCCAATGAAACCGGCAACGATTTATCGTATTACACCTATTTAAAGGATTGCCGCTATCAGGTGCGGGCGCATTTTATCTGGAATGAAAACCGGCCGGAGCTTCTGGGCGACCGCAACGAGAACAAGCACCACAACATCGCGAAGCGCATGATCGAGCGCGGCGGCCGGCGCGATATTTTTCTGGGTACGCGCGAGTGCCAGGCTGATGTGCGCCCCTGTATCTTCGGCGAGGGGACAGGCTTTTACGACAACACGCCGCAACTTGATTTTGGAATGATGTACCATGGGATCACCTATGCTGACGAAGCGTATTCCGAAGAGACGAAAGGGATGTTGACCGTGCGGCTGTGGCGCGCAGTGATGAAGCAGGGCGTCATCGATTTTCTTCCGCCGCAGGAATGCCTTCACCGCCCGGTTCGGGAAATGGAGATCAAGCCGTTCGGAGCGGAGAAAAATAATTTTGCGCCGATAGAATCCGAGGTGATTTGAATGGCATGGATGAACACGCTGTATCAGACCTATGAAGCGAATGCTCAAATGGCCGGAAAGACAATGGAGGGCGCGCCGCTTTCTCTGGTGGCCCACATGACGGCGAACGCGCAGATCGAAGTATGGGTCAATCCGGACGGTGAATTTTGCGGTGCCCGTCCGGTGGAAAAGGAAGATGCCAAAACGATCATTCCGGTAACGGAAAGCTCCGCGTCGCGCTCCAGCGGCGTTGCGCCGCACGCGCTGTGCGATACGCTTTCTTATGTCGCGGGGGACTTCGGGGAATATCTCTCTTCCCCCAAAGAAACGAAAAAAGCGGAGGAAAAGTTTGAAAAATACCTTGCCTCCCTGAAAGACTGGGCGGAATCGCCTTTTTCCCACCCAAAAGTGCGGGCCATTTATGAGTACGCCACAAAACGGGGGATGACGCGCGATTTGATCCTGTCGGGGCTTTTGGAGGCTGAGGATGGGAAGCTTTTGAATAAAAAGGTGAGTGGAAGTGTCTATGAAAAAGCGCTGGTGCGGTTCCGAGTCATCGGTACCCAGCCGGACGCCGTGTGGCAGGACGAATCGCTTTTCGACAGCTACATCCAGTATTACGCTGCTTCTCAGTCGGGTGAAAAGGATCTTTGCTATGTTACCGGTGAAACCGACACGATCTCTGTCAATCACCCGAAAGGGATCGTGGCCGCCAACTATGGTGCGAAGCTGATTTCCGCGAACGATATCGCCAATTTTACGTATCGCGGGCGGTTTTCCACTTCCGCGCAAGCGTGTACGGTCGGGTACGCGGCGACCCAGAAAGCGCACAGCGCTCTGACCTGGCTTGCCGCCCGGCAGGGCGTAACAGCTGGTACGCAGGACAAGCGTACCTATATTTGCTGGAACCCGAACGGGAAAAAGGTAGTCGATCTGGAAGATCCGCTTGGCCTTGAGGACGACGACGAGCCGCGCGCCTATACCGAAGCGGAATACAAAAAGCGCTTGCTTCAAACCTTAGAAGGCTACCGCAATCAGCTGGACAATAACGATAAAATCGTGGTTATCGGTCTCGATGCCGCGACGACCGGGCGCCTTTCGGTCACCTATTACAACGAACTGAAGAACTCCGATTTTTACGACCGGCTGGCCGATTGGTTCAGCACCTGCTGCTGGTATTTTACGCGGTTTACGAACGACAAAAAGCCCTATACCACGGTGTTGACTCCGTTGACAAGGCAGATCGTGCGGTGCGCGTTCGGTACGGAGCAGGGGGCCTTTCTGGAAACAAGCGACAAGCTGATGAAGGAACAGTCGCAGCGGATTCTGCACTGTATGCTGGACAGGCAGCCGCTGCCGCGGGATATTATGCAGGCGGCGGTTCGCCGCGCGTCGACGCCGCAGGCTTATTCGACCGGCAACCGCAAGCGGATTCTTTCCACCGCCTGTGCGCTGGTCGCAAAATATCATTCTGACAGAGAAAAAGGAGTGCGTATCAACATGGCGATTGATTATGAAAACATCGACCGAAGCTATCTGTTTGGGCGTTTGCTAGCTGTGCTGGAGCAGGCGGAGTACAGTACGTTCGCACAGGGGGAAACGCGCGATACTAATGCAATCCGTTTGCGAAGCGCGTTTGTCAACCACCCCATGAGCACTTGGCAAATACTTGAGGATCAATTGAATCCCTATTTTCATCGAATGACCCCCGGCTCCAGATGTTTCTATAAAAAATTAATTTTGGAGATCACAGAAAAACTCTCTGAATCCGGTTATGAGCAGCTTAACCGTCCTCTCGGCGAGCTGTATTTGATTGGCTATTACCTGCAGTGGGGGGAATTCATAAAATCCGGAAATCAAGACAAGGGCAACAATAAGGAGGAAGAATGATGAAAGTGCTTGAAAACAAAATCGATTTTGTAGCGCTCATTTCCGTCACAAACGCAAACCCCAACGGCGACCCGCTCAACGGTAACCGCCCGCGCACCACCTATACCGGCAACGGGGAAATCTCTGACGTCTGCATCAAACGAAAAATCCGCAACCGGCTGCAGGATATGGGCGAAAGCATTTTCGTCCAGTCGGATGAACGCCGCGACGACGGGTATGGCAGCCTGAGCGAGCGTGCCAGCCAGACGATCAACTCGTATTCCTCCAAGGAGGACTATGCCGCGCAGGCCTGCGCCAAATGGTTCGACGTCAGGGCCTTTGGGCAGGTGTTTGCGTATAAAAGAAGCAAGGAGAAGGACAAGGATGGCGTTTCGGTCGGCGTTCGCGGCCCGGTTTCGATCCGTCAGGCGGTCAGCGTTT
>JAEXDU010000226.1 GCA_023401495.1 Bacillota bacterium | reverse complement strand
TCCCTATTTGGTGAAAAACCATCTTCTGAAAATGACACTCAATATGTGGAGGGGGGGGGTGCAGAATCTTGAGTTTGAGGCACAGAAAATGAGAGGCGACGCGGATTGGGGCTGGCCGCGCGATGTTGTGAGGCTTCCATTCAAAAAGGGCGAGGCCCGCAAATGCTCGTATTTACAGGCTTTTTGAGGCATAGATACAATAAAAGCCACCCTTGATAGGCGGCTTTCATTGTATCAAAATTTGTCCTTTGATTTGGTGGAGCGTCCGCAACCATAGACGAACTAACAAAGGCCTCATTATTGGCTTCAATTTCATCAAGAAGAATATCTTCAATCGTGATTGGCGTGTCCCCGCCGTTTAGAATTAGCGTTATTTTATCGTCCCATAGATAAACTGCACGGAGAAAAATATTGATAATCCCTTTGCGGTTATTTTCATCGTCCACTTTACCCTTTTTCAGTGAATAGAGAAATGCTTCAATCTGTGGAGCGGTGAAAACAATCTGTTTTCCAGTTTCAATCGCAAGCTGTCCCTGCAATTGCTCTTTTTCCTGCTTTCGCTGGTTAATGCGCTCGGTTATCATATCGATGGCCTGTCCACGCTCCAAGGCTTTCCAGAGGTTTTCAATTGCCCGGTCGGCTTCCTGTATCGCTTCCTTTATTCGCTTGATAGCCGAACTGTCATAGTCTGCTTTACAGGTAGCGTCAACCGCCCCCGCAATTTTCTTAATATTGTTATCTGTCAGTAGTTTTCGGCACTCTGAAACAACTCTATCTTCGATAGCCTGTTTGTTGACAACTTTCTTTTTGCACAGCTTTTTTCGGCTATTCTTGCAGATATAATAATGGTACGTGGTTCCGGTCTTACTTGTTCCGCTGTAACCTATCATCATTTCCCGGCAGTACCCGCAAAACAACTTGGTTGTCAAAATGTATTCTTTTTTTCCTCTCGCTCTTGCGGGGGCTTTTTTATTGCGGTCAAGAATCCGCTGAACCCGGTTAAAAAGTTCATCATCAAGAATACGGGGCATTGCGTCCGGGACTTCCGTATCCTTGTAGATATAATAACCAATATACCGCTTATTCCTCAAAAGCCGATGTAAGCTATTTTTATTAAAGTCATTGCCGTGGGAGGTTTTGATTCGCTTCTCATTCAGATACCGATTGATTTTCGTCACAGTTTTGCCGCTTGCATACATTTCAAAGATTTCACGGACGATAGGGGCGGTCTGCGGGTCGATATGGAACCGGCGTTCTTCATCAACCACATAACCAAGGCCGGGATTGCTGCCGTTGCTCAGATGCTTTTCCGCATTGATGTTCATACCTCGGCGGATTTTCTGAGATAACTCAGCGGAATAATATTCCGCCATGCTTTCCAGAACACCTTCTACAAGAATACCGCTTGCATCGTCGCTAATATTCTCCCGCGCGGAAATCACCCGGACACCGTTCTTTTTCAGCCTTTGCTTATTGATTGCGCTGTCATATCGGTTACGCGCGAAACGGTCAAGTTGGTAAACAAGAACAGCTTCAAAAGTGTGTTTGTCGCTGTCGGAAATCATGCGTTGAAATTCGGTTCTGTTGTCCGTGGTGCCGCTCTGTGCCCGGTCGATGTATTCACCAACCACAATGTACTCATTATTTTTAGCATATTGGTAACAGGTGTCAAGCTGCCCTTCAATGGATTGTTCTGTCTGATTGTGACTGGAATACCGGGCGTAAATCACAATGTTCATTTGCTCACAACCTTTCGTAACTTTATGGGTGGTTTCCTCAAAACCCGCCACACAGGGGGCGTTCCCCTTATTTGCCGCAGATTCAAAAATTCCCTCCTGTCAAGGTCTGATTGTAAATCAGTTCATTTTAACCTTGACTGGCTGGAATTTTTGAATATCATACGCAAGGGGAAACGCACCCGCCTACTTGCTTTGCTCCTGCAACATCTGCGTTAAAACTTCACGCAGCTTTTCACTGACTGGTGAAGATGGGTCAAAGCACATATCTACAAACTGCCGCAACTCCTTGTTGTCCTGCGTGATAGCTTCAATCACTTTAGGATTATGCTCGTATAGCTTTCCCTCTGGCCGCTCTGTACGAGCGAAAATATAGTCCATAGAAACATCAAAGAAATCCGCATACCAAAGCAAAATCTTTAGCGGCGGGGAAGACTGTCCGTTTTCATATCGGTTTACGCTGGCTTGCGTCGCTCCCATCAGTGCCGCTATCTTTGCTTGGGATAGGCTCACACTCTCCCGCAAACTCTTTAACCGCTGCGCTACTTCTTGCATGTCCAACTCTCCTTTCTTATAATTAAACAATACATTATAAGAGTTGATATGTCAACACGATAAATGCATAAAAAGACAGGACAATTAAAGTCAACACCTTAATTGCCCTGTCAATTTGATATAATGAGGTTTTATGTTTTCGGAAAACTTATTTTAACTTGGCTGCCAGAGCAGAAATTTTCACCGGGGTGGTCTGCATAGCATATCCATATATATCCATACTGTTGCTTGTGCTGCCGTTGCCCAATTCGCCGCTGCGTCCACACGCCCATACGGAACCGTCCGTTTTAACAATAATGGTATGAAGCGTGCCACCGCTGACAGCTGCCACACCATCCATTAGTTTGACGGGAAGAGTTTGCACAGGGAAGTCACCACGGCCTTGATTTATCTTTTCATTTCCGACGTAACCATTACCCAACGCCCCTTGCCCATTATCTCCCCACATCCATAGAGAGCCGTCGCTCTTGATAGCAGCGGTATAGCTACTGCCACAGCTAACAGCAGTGACATTATCCATCACCTTTATCGGAACTGTTGAGGTTTTTCTGGAACCGTCACCCAATTGTCCATACTCGTTACCTCCCCACGCCCACAGAGAACCATCCGTTTTGACCGCAGTCGTATACATCATACCGAGGCTGACGGCAGTCACATTATCCATTACCTTGACGGGAACATCCTGTACAGCAATAGGTCCATCTGGACTGTATGCTTGTTGATTGCCCTTTCCATTGTTACCGAGTTCCCCGTTTTTGTTGTATCCCCATATCCAAAGAGATCCGTCGGTCTTAATAGCGGCGGTATGCCCCCAGCGACCACAACTAACAGCGGCTACGTTATCCAACACTTTTACCGGAATTGCAGAATTTCCGGGAACACCTTTGCCCAGCTGTCCATAGTTGTTATTTCCCCACATCCACAGGGAACCATCTGTCTTGATAGCAGCAGTATAGTTATTACCACAACTGACAGCAGCTACGTTATCCAATACTTTGACAGGGACTAAAGAATCTTTTGTGGAATTGTTACCTAACTGTCCGTCGTAGTTTCCACCCCACGTCCATAGAGAACCGTCCGTTTTGATAGCGGCAGTATGATTTTCACCGCTACTGACGGAGATTACATTGTCCAACACCTTGACAGGGATGGTTTGATATTTTCCAATGCCGTCTTCACCGTTTCCGATGCCGCCGTTCCCTAATTGCCCCTCATAGTTAGCGCCCCACATCCACAGGGAGCTATTGGTATCTATTAATCCGCTATGATGAATTCCTGAGCTGACAATATTCGCCTTTCCAATCTTGCTCATATCGTGCGCCGAAGCTGGAACAGCCGTCCCCAAGCATATTAGTACAGCTAGAGCACAAGAAAGCCATTTCTTCCTCATTTTATTCGCCCCAATCTTTGTTCAGATTCGTAAACTATTATCATCTTATCATATCTTTTTAGGAAGCACAAGAAAAAATTTGTGAGCCAATGCCTAACATACTTCCGCGCAGCCTTTCGGTACAATTTTGTTAGGTGGTGGCTAATATGAAAAAGTTGGAGCAATTACAGTTTGATGAGGATATTTATAACACGATACGACGCAATATTAAAAAATACCGCAATGAAAAAGGGCTGACATCCGCCCAGCTTGCGGAAATGGTTGACCTCTCCCACGATTTTATACGGCAGATTGAAAGCGAAAAAACACGGTACAACTTTTCGGTGGAAACCTTTTATAAAATCTCCGTGGCGTTAGGGGTTAGTTTGGATAAGCTGATAGCTAAATAGAATGAACTACAAAAAAGCACTTGACATACCCCGCTGGGATATTGTACAATACACTCAATTTAATAAAGACACACAACAGCAGATTGCATTGGATAATGCTCTGCCGTTATGGAGTCGCATAAATAGAACAAAGTAGCCGGACGGCATACTAAACTATTGAGGGCGGCGAAACTATGACCTAGATTGGTTATGGTTTCGTCGTCCTTTTATTTTGGGGCTAATGGCTATTATGCCGACAGGCATTGAAGATATATTGCTGGCAGTGGAGAAGCGTACGGCTCCGCAAAGAAGCAGAAAACTGATTACAAAACAAAAAGCAAAGGAGAATGAAAAAATGCCCAACGAAAAGACTTCCATCCATATCCTTCCCTTCCGCGAAAAGGGCAAAGAGGATTATTTGATCTTCTTTTTCGATGAGGAAGCCCGCGCAAAGTTTCAAGCGGGAGAAGATACTGAAAGCGCTCAGCTGACCGGATTTTGCATTAAGAACCACGAAGACAAAGCTGTCACAAATATTATCATAGAACTGGTTGATGGTAAACCAATCTCTGTTCAGACAGTAGAGGAATAAATTTAACAATCAGCTGACCTATCGGCTAGACGGGGAGAAAGGAAAGAGTAATGCTCAAATTGAAGATGTTGACCATAAAATCCTAACTGGGGAAAATCTCAGTTTACTAGAAGCTGTTTTCCGATAGCTCGTCTGGTAAAAATTTTTTGTGCTGTCGCAAGCCATTAATTGCAAGAATTCTTGTATTTTAATAATCTTTGCTTCTGCAACAGAATAGTCTATACTTTATTATCAAAAATGAGGTGAACAAATGGAGGCTAAATATATTAGTAATCAACCTTTTTTGACAGAAGAAGAAAAGTCAGAGTTTGAAAGGCAATATCAATTGACTGCCAACGTCCAAAAAACCTATGCACAAATCATTTTGGAAATTATGCTGAAAATGGGAATTGGCGCAAAAGAAGCCGAAGAATTAACGGGGCTTAATAGAAATCTATTTCATCATTTAGATGAGCTGGGTGGCTCAATTTTAAAGAGGTTTGTAATCTCAATAGGGGTAGGATTCGAGTTAGATGTTTACTCAACAGAATATATACTTGAATCGTGCGGAATGCGATTTAACGTAAATGATCGCTTAGACAGAGCGTACATCCATCTGCTTGAGGAACATAAGGGGAAAGATATTGAAACCTGCAACGCCATTTTAAGGGATTTGGGAGTGGAAGGAAAGGATATGTTAGGCGAACTTGAAAGAGGGAGCTACACACCACGGAAAAAATAATAAACACTTGCTGCACACCTAAAAAATGGTGTGCAGCAACTTTTTTGTAAAACAACCACCGGCTGTATCGGTGGAGCGAAAAAAGCTTTAGCGTTGCCCATGAAATAAACACTCATTTTGATAGAATCAAAATGAGGATAACAAGGGTTTGCGAAAGCAGTAAGATAAATGCAAAGGTTTTTCAATATATCTTTAATGATCTAACAATTTATATTGTAATGTTGAATTAGCAGAGATTGGATATCAAAAGTAAAGTGAAAACACTTAACATGAATTAAGCCCTTTTGCAAATGTCAGACCGTACCAGCCATTGCAATGGCCGGCAGTAACAGCGGGTTAGACCCGCTTCTGAAATACCACCGGCTATGCCGGTGGATTTTTATTTTTAATTTTTTAAATTTAGCGAAATACAAAATCGTTCGATTCTATCACGTTTTTGGAAAAGGCAAATGAGAAACTCCTTGAAAACAGGGAGTTTCTTTGTATTTCGACCAAAATCGAAAGATGGTCAAATTGCCGCTATACTGTCAATCAAGAGGTGGCCGCTTCTAATAAAAATTGGAGGTGTTTATTATGAGAGCAAGATTACTTGGCACTCGCGAACTGAATTTCCAGAGCGGTGACGGAATAATGGTAAAGGGATTCCAGTGGTATATTAGCTTTCCCGAAGAAAATGTTGTCGGTGAAATGACGGATAAGCTTTTCCTGCGTGACGGCTTTACACTGCCTGCTTGTAAGCCGGGAGATATGCTCGAAATTACATTTAACCGCAAGGGCAAGCCGGAGACCATCACAGTCATTGGCAAGTAAATTCTAAACCGCACAGTTTGTACCGCTTGGGGGAAATTTCTCCCGGCGGTGCATCTGGTGCTTGATGTGGAGGAAACAATATGAAATCAAAAAATATTGTTCATCAGACAAAAGTTCTGGCTCAAAGGCGGCGTAATCGTTCCATTTTGCGACTGCGATTGTGGTCGGGAATAAAAGAAGTGATTGCAAAGCCGTGGAAAGGAATTTTAATTCTGCTGCTGTGTGTTGCGTTCTTCTTCCTTTGGAATGCCCGTGATACGTTAGTACCCCTTCACAGCGATATACCACTACTGATTACTGTTTGGAGCTATATTATTGCCGTTCTAATCCCGCTACTGTTCCTATTGCTCTTGGTTGGGCTGCTGCTCCTTTTAGGAATACCATTCCGGGCAAAGGCGGTTGAAAGCAGTCTGCTGCAAATCGGTCTTGCTAATCGCTACGGGTATGCCCCGGCGTTGATTTCATGCAGGCGTATCAAAAATACACAGATCAGCGTAATGGCTTTCTATTCGCTTGGTGTTGGTACGGAAACATGGGAAACGCACCGCACGGAAATACAGGATGCGCTTAACGTCCATTTTGTAAAGCCTATCAAGTACGGCGGCAGAAATGGACGAAACCGCAATATCATTGTCATTACTGCCGCGCCCGGAGCCGAAGTACGCAGAGAGGATGTGCTGCATGATGATGAATTCTGACGCGCCAAAGCTGCTGACGTTCGGTTACGATTTGGACGCATGGAACGGTTATGGGGCTAAAATCCCCATAACCACCGACATTTCTCCTGCTGCCAACAGCCACATTCTCATCTGCGGGATGTCCGGTTCGGGGAAATCTTATTTTGAAAACGCCCTGTTTGCAAAGCTTATTATGGCAGAATCGGGCGGGGAATACCATTTCGCGGACTACAAAGGGGATGACAACTTTGCGTATCTGCGCGGCTGTTCTCGATATTATTCTTACAAGAGTACACTGCAAGCGTTAGAGGCCGTGTATGCCCGCTTAAACGCCCGTCAGTCGGGAGAGGACAAAAGCAAGCATCCCATTACGCTAATTTGGGATGAATACATGGCAAATGTCTTGTCGCTTGTAAATGAGGATAAAAAAGCGGCGGCTGTGGTGATGAACAAGGTAAGCGAAATATTGCTGCTTGGGCGCTCCCTGTCTGTGCGCTTGATTACCACCATGCAGCGCCCTGATGCGGTTGCTTTTCCTTCTGGTTCACGCCTTAACTACGGCGTTGTAATCGTTCTCGGCGCGGCTATCAAGAGTATCTATGAAATGCTCTTACCTGATTTCATGGAGCAAGTCAAAGGCCGTATATTTGAAAAGAGTGAAGGCGTTGCCTTACTTCAAGCTTCGCAACTGCATTTTATCAAAGTAGGAACGGTACAAAATTCAGAACGAATGCGACAGATATGCGTAAAGGCATTGTCTTAGAAACGCACGCGCTCGCCCGCCGCGCGAAGCGTAAGGCGGGCGAGCGTGTCTGGCTAGTATTACCCAGACACCTCTGTACCACCACTGCAAAAATCATTACCCAAAGGGAGTGAGAACCTTTGAAAAAAGATACACGGCACAGAAAATACTTACTTACAATCAATAATCCCGGCGCTGAATGGACACACGATAAAATCCGTGCGGTGCTTAGTAAAATGCAGCTAAAATACTGGTGCATGGCTGACGAACAGGGCTTGCAGGAACAAACCCCGCATACTCATGTGTTCTTTGTCGCTAACAGTCCAATTCGCTTTTCCACCGTCAAGGGCTATTTTCCCACCGCCCATATTGACCCGGCTTGCGGGACTTCCCAAGAAAACAGGGTGTATATTCAGAAATCTGAGAAATGGGCACAGGATGAAAAAGCCGATACCAGTATCCCCGGCACATTTGAGGAATGGGGAGAACTGCCGACGGAAACCCCCGGTCAGCGTACCGATTGGGATATAGCGTTAGCCATGCTTGAGGACGGTCACAGCTCAATGGATGTTATTCGTTCGCAAACCCATTTAATGCGCTACCGCTCCACTTTGGAGCAAGTCCGGCAAGAACTGATTGCAGAGCAATTCCGTGATACCTTTCGCATACTTGAAACAACCTATATATATGGTGCTACGGGTCTTGGAAAAACAAAACTGGTCATGGAACGGTATGGCTATGAAAATGTGTGCCAGATAACCGGCTATCAGCATGGGTGTTTTGATAAATACCAAAGTGAGGATGTGATTGTCTTTGATGAGTTTTCATCCAGTATGAAAATTCAGGATATGAATAATTTCCTTGATGGCTACCCGCTTATGCTGCCCTGCCGGTATGCAAACCGTGTGGCGTGCTATACAAAGGCGTACATTATCAGCAACATTCCCTTGGAATACCAATATGCCAATGTGCGCTTGGATACTCCTGCGGTTTGGAACGCCTTTATACGCCGTATTCACAAAGTGGTGCATTTTACTGGCGAAAATCAGTATGACGAAATGACCATACAGGAATATTTCGCACCACGCCAAAAGGTGTTGGATGGCTGGACGGAAATCAAGGACGCAAGGCGATGCCCTTTCACAGAGGGGGAATAAGCGATGGAAAAACCTAAGAAGCTACGGAATCCGTATGATGTTGAGCTTCCGCAGTCCATTATAGAATCCTTCGCCCGCTTCCTTTTACCAGAGATTTGTAAATTTTACGCAAGCGAAGAAGGAAAAAAGTCTTTAGAAGAGTGGGAAAAAACTCACAAACAACTCAAGTAAAACGTATTTAACGCCCTTTATCATTGTCTGTTCATGATAAAGGGCGTTAAATACGTTTTAGAAGCTAATATTATTTGTTTTACAAGCTGAAAGGCATGATATAATGTAAAAAAGTTATATAAAGAAAGGATGATAAAAGCATGAACAAATATGGTGAAATTTTTCTTCCAGAAGGAATTAATTATTTATCCCAACATGAATTAACCAATATGCAATCTGAATTAAGTAGGTATGGCATTAATTTAATTGCAACTGATGACCATACTCCCAAAGCATCACTCAATGATATTTGTATATTTATAAGCCAAAATATTACTGAACTAATCGTATCTGGTCTTATGATGCCAGTAGCATATGATGTTTTTGTAAAAAGTATTAAATTTATTATACAAAAAATTAAAGAGAAAGTAAAAATACTTCAAGGTGGTCAAGTTCGCGAGGCACAGCCGAGTATTCACTTTAGGACAGAGAACAGCGAACTAATTGCCCCTATCCCCAAGGACTTGACAGATGAACAATTTAATGAATATTTTGAAGCGATAAATGAAGCTATTAAAACAATACATCATAATTCAGAGAAAAGATATGAATATTTTATTATTGAGCAGAGAAAAGATGAACTAAGGGTCGAGGTAAAGACCATCATTCAATATGCTCAAGATAAGGCTGAACACCAAAAGAGAAATGAGGACAACTTTTCATGATGATGAAAACAATCGACGATAACCCATACATAGAGGAAAGGGCGAAAGAAATAATTGCGCTTTTCGATTACTATTATACTCAAAAAGATATATCTCATATTAGGGAAAATATTGATGTTGCTAAGAGCTTAATTAGTAATTTAGATATTGATATTTCAAAAATTCATATTTACTATTCTATTGCAACAGCTTATGGAGATATTCTAAGTATAAATCCAGAAGATTATTCTGAAGAAAGCATTATAGGTCAATTATATAATTTCAGAATGGCAATAGACCTTTTTAATAGTTGTAATTTTACTGATGATGAGATGAAACATGTCACAGGCTGTCTTATCCAAATATATACTAACTACGCTAATGCTCTATCCAGTGCTGGTAGAATCATTGAAGCGATTAGGTTCTATAAAAAAGCGTTAAAAATACATAATGACTTTGGCATGGCAGAAGGTAATTTAGGTATTTGCTATATGAGTTACGCACAGTTAGACTTTGATAAAGGATATTCTCAAATTTTTCATTATTGTGCGTATAAATATTTAAAATCAGCAATTAGTCATAAAGATACAATTGTAGAGCAGAGTGCCATAGAGTATTTTGAAGAACAGATAGCCATATTTTCCAATGAATATATTGAAGAATTTTTAGAAAAGGAACTAGAAATTAACGAATATTCTCTTGGCAATCAAAAAGAATCCAATTATAGAAATTGGGTTATGAAAAATGGATTATTTTTAAATACAATGAATGATTTACCTTTTGTCGAAAGTTTTATTGCTGCAGACACCTTACAATTACCTAGTATAATAAGAAAAATAACGGACGGAATTGATTATAAATATCATGGTTTATTTAATCAAATAAAGCAAGAATTTATTACCGCCCGATATTTTATATTTGAAGCCCTTCAGGGGGGAAGTAAATCACATTTTGCAGATAAAGATATTCATTTAATAAATACTTTAGATTATACAATTCACTCTATAAGAATTGAGAAAATGAAATTAGCTTTTCGAACACTATATTCTTTATACGATAAAATAGCATATTTCATTAATGATTATTTTGAGTTAGGCATGCAACCAAGAAATGTATCTTACAATAAGATATGGAGGAATGATTCAAAGCAAATATTATTATCTAAGAATAACTGGATATTAAATGGTCTTTACTGGATATCAAAAGAATTTTTTGAGAGAGGTGATACCTCATATAACACTATTAAACCACGAGCTAAACTTATTTATGAGATAAGACAGGCTTTGGAGCATAGATATATGAAGATAACTGAGTATGATATGGGGGATTCCAGAAAAGATAGTTTAGCGCTATATGTTCCCTACAGAGAATTCGAACAAGAAACGCTTGAATTAACTTGGTTAGTTAGAGAATCTATAATCTATTTATCACTTGCAGTGCATCTTAATGAGAGATTAAAGCGCTCTAAATTACCAAATTCGGTTTGTCCCAGTATGCCTTTATTTGAATTTAATGATGAGTGGAAAATATGATGACTAGTTTTATACATTACAGCTTCTATAGTTAAGAAAAAGCGGCTGAGTTTGATTTACTCAGTCGCTTTTTCTGTTTGACCTTACAACCACACCGTAACGGCAAAGCCGCCTTTAAAATAATAGGTGTTCGTGTAATGTCCATTTGGTGGACCCGAAGAGGATCGAACTCTCGACCTCCGCGTTGCGAACGCGGCGCTCTCCCAGCTGAGCTACGAGCCCATAACGTTGTAAAATCACGGCGAAAAACGCCGGTGAATTTCAACGCTGTTTATTATATCATGGGGTTTCCGTTTTTTCAAGAAGATTTTTCAAAAAGTATTAATTATTTTTTTACCTTGGGTTCCGCCAGTTCCAATAAACCTGTTTTGCAAAAACCATTCATACAGCAAATCTCGCAGTGAGCCGTTCTCGCCTGGCACACGGCCCGACCGTGCAGCACCAGCCGGTGGCAGAAATCGTTGGATTCCTCCGGTGGCAGCACCGCGCGAAGATCTTTTTCCACCTGCAGGGGAACCTTGCTTTTTGTCAGGCCCAGCCGCCCTGCGATGCGGATGCAGTGCGTGTCGGTTACAACGGCGGGCTTGTGATAAATATCCCCAACCACCAGGTTTGCGGTTTTTCTCCCCACGCCCGGCAGCTTTGTCAGCTCCTCGACCGTATCGGGGATCACGCCATCGTATTCCTCCGCAAGCTTTTTGCACATGGCAAGAATGTCGCGCGCCTTGGTTTTATACAATCCGCAGGAACGAATCAGCTCTTCGATTTCCTCCACCTTGGCCTGCGTAAAAGCCTCCAGTGTGGGAAAACGGGCAAACAGGGCCGGCGTTACCAGATTCACCCGCGCGTCGGTACACTGGGCCGAAAGGCGGGTCGAGATCAAAAGCTGGAGCGGGTCGCGGTATTCCAGCGAACAGATGGCTTCCGGGTATTCTTTTTTCAGCGCTTCCACGGCCAGTTTGGCCAGCTGTTTTTTTGTCATTTTTGGCTCATCCTTTTTGCGGCAGTTTTCTTCATTCTAATACAAAACCCGACAAAAGGAAAGGTCATTTTATGGAAATGATCGGATTGCCTTTTGCTGAAATCGCGTGTATAATAAACAGTAAGAAAACACGAGAGAGGGTTGCCAATGTTCAGTGAAATGATGGATACCATCGGATTTGTTTCCCGCTTCGACAGTGAGGTTGGGGCTGCTATGGAGCAGGAGCTGGGACGCCAGCAAAGGAATCTGGAACTGATTGCTTCTGAAAACATGGTTTCCCCTGCGGTTCTGGCCGCAATGGGGAGCATCCTGACCAATAAATATGCCGAGGGTTACCCGGGCAAGCGTTACTACGGCGGATGCCAGTATGTAGACGTAGTGGAAGAGATCGCGCGGGATCGTGCGTGCCGTCTGTTCGGCGCAGAGCACGCGAACGTGCAGCCCCACTCCGGCGCGCAGGCGAACTTGGCGGTGTATTTTGCACTGCTTCAGCCCGGCGATACCGTAATGGGCATGAATCTGGCCGAGGGCGGGCATCTGACGCATGGCTCTCCCGTGAATATGTCGGGCAGCTACTACCATTTTGTTGCCTACGGCGTAGACGCCGAGACCCATCGCATCGATTATGACAAGCTGTACGAGCAGGCGATGGAAGTCAAGCCGAAAATGATCGTGGCGGGTGCTTCGGCATATCCCCGCGCGCTCGATTTCAAACGCTTCCGTGAAATCTGCGACGCATGCGGCGCTTACCTGATGGTCGATATGGCTCATATCGCCGGTCTGGTAGCAGCCGGACTGCACGAAAGCCCGGTCGAGTGGGCCGACGTCGTCACCACCACCACGCATAAAACCTTGCGCGGCCCGCGCGGCGGCATGATCCTGTGCAAAGAGAAATATGCCAAGGCAATCGACAAGGCGATCTTCCCGGGAACGCAGGGCGGCCCGCTGATGCACATCATCGCGGCAAAGGCGGTTTGCTTTGGGGAAGCGCTCCAGCCCGAGTTCAAAGGATACCAGCAGCAGATCATCGACAACGCGCAGGCATTGGCCAACGGCCTGACAAAGCGCGGCATCAAGCTGGTTTCCGGCGGAACGGACAATCACCTGATGCTGGTGGACCTGAGCGGCGAAGAGCTGACCGGCAAGGAGCTCGAACACCGTTTGGACGAGGTGTACATCACCGCGAACAAGAATACGGTCCCGAACGAGCAGAGAAGCCCCTTTGTGACGAGCGGCCTGCGTCTTGGCACGCCTGCGGTAACCACCCGCGGCCTGAACACGCAGGATATGGATGAGGTTGCCGAGTGCATCGCGATGGCTGCACAGAGCTTTGAGGGCAATCAGGACGCGATCCGCGCGAAGGTGGAGAGTATCTGCAGCCGTTACCCGCTGTACCGCTGATCCAGTTTGTCAACTGTTATATTTGCATGAATGTGCGGCGCAGCCCGAATGCTGCGCCGCTTTTTTGAAAGGATGGTTCCAATTGTCAGTGCCTTTGGCGGAGCGCCTGCGCCCGCAGACGCTCGATGAGGTGGTGGGGCAGCGCCATCTGCTGGACCCGGACAGAGCCCTGCGCCGCATCATCGATTCCGGCGAAATTCCGAATATGATCTTCTATGGACCGTCCGGTGTGGGGAAGACCACCGTCGCTTCGATCATCGCCCGCAGGACGCAGCGGAAGCTGGTGAAGATGAACGGTACAACCGCGTCCACGGCAGATATTCGCGCCGTGGTGGAATCACTCGGCACGCTGGAAACGCTCAACGGGGTGCTGCTGTATCTGGATGAAATTCAGTATTTCAATAAAAAGCAGCAGCAGACGCTGCTGGAATTCATCGAGAACGGGCAGATCACGCTGATTGCCTCCACAACGGAAAATCCGTATTTTTATGTGTATAACGCGATTTTAAGCCGCAGCACCGTGTTTGAGTTCAAAGCGGTGGATACCGAAGATATTCTGCACGCGGTGGAGAGAGCGTTTGCCCTGCTGGAGCAGGAG
>JAEXDU010000166.1 GCA_023401495.1 Bacillota bacterium | reverse complement strand
ATCCCGTAATTTTTCAGGGTGACGGCAAACAGGTTCACGGTTCCACCGTAAATCTGAGAGGTGCTGATGAAGCTGTCGCCCACCTTGCACAGGTTTAAAATGGCGAGCAGCGTAGCGGCCTGACCAGAGGAGGTGCACATCGCGCCGATGCCGCCCTCCAGATCAGCGATTTTCTGCTCGACCGCCATCACAGTGGGGTTAGCGAAGCGCGAGTAAATCAGAGCTTTGGTCGGTTCGTCGAATACGTCGCCGACCTCCTGCGTCGAATCAAACACATAGGTCGTGCTTTGAACGATCGGAACCATCTTCGGTTCTGAATTTTTCGGGGTATACCCGCAGTGGATACATTTGGTTTCGTCCCTCATGCTGTGTTTCCCTCCTGGTCATTGATTCTCTTTATCATACCGCAAATGCAGATTGTTTTGCAATAAAATCCTACCACATTACTATGATTTATTTTATCCACCCAATGGATTTTGCGGAAGAACCATGCCGTGTTCGTTGTGCCATGTCTGCCGATATCAGACGGTTGGCCAGGCGGGGCGCGGCGTTTCAGATGCTGAGTGCCGCGCGGTTTCTCACAGCAGAAACCCGGTATAAGGTTTTCTGCTGGATTCTGTTGACAGAGGAGAAACGGCGTGATACAATCTATTACCACCGGTGATTACCAACGGTAATAGATTGGAGAGAATACGAGTGACTAGTCGGAAACCCATTTCCAGGGAACAGATTATCAATATGGCATTGGAGCTGCTGCGAAATCGCCGCGACGTGCAAAGCCTGAATCTGCGCGAAATCGCGCGGGCTTTGGGCTGCGCCCATACGAATCTGTATAATTATTTTTCGTCTTATCCGCAGCTTCTGTGGGAGGCGCACACCGTCTGCATACAGCGGATGTCGGCGCAGATCGGCACAGTGGCAGCCGCCGCGCTTGCGCCCAAATACAAAATGCAGGCGTTTTATTACGCAGTGGTGCGCGTGTATCTGGAAAACACCGGCTGGTTCCGGCTGGCGTGGCTAGAGTATTTGGGGGAGCAGCGTCCCGAAAGCAATACGCTTGCTGTGACGGCGGCCCGGGAGCAGATGAACCGTGCGGTCGCGCAAATCTGGCGGGAACTGACCGGCCAGCCGGTCGCCCCTGAAAAGCTGGAGGAAAGTGTCCACTTTGTACACTGTTACCTCATCGGGGAAATCTCCAATTATATTTCGGGGCGCCGTGTGATTGAGGATGAAG
The DNA here is from genome assembly GCA_023401495.1 of Bacillota bacterium. GTDB lineage: Bacteria > Bacillota > Clostridia > Oscillospirales > Acutalibacteraceae > Faecalispora. Next base: position 4,218 of record JAEXDU010000166.1, on the reverse strand, counting down.
AGGAGTTCTGTCAGTCTGTTGTTCGTCAGGCGGTGCGAAGCACCGTGCTGCTGCTGAGGGAGGAATGATGCGTTTTGGGGTTTGAGCTGGGATTTTTGAATCAGGGTCTGATCCAAAGGCAGGCAATCGGGGAAATCATGAAATGCAACGATATGACCGCCCGCTTTGGCCTGGAGCTGACGGAACGGCAGGCGGCGCAGCTTGTGGAGACCCGGGCGTTCGCGCTGAAAACCGCAGGCCGAATCGAATTTGGCGGCGGAGTCATTCAAAAGCTGATTTACGCTTTCTGTGATTCGCCGTACCTGATGGGCCAAAATTATGAATCCACGCTCCACGAGCTGGTGGAGCTGTTCTATTATTATAAGAATGAAACGGAAAATCGTTTCAGCGACGACGAGCTGATCGATTTCATGAAAAAAGCATACGACGGCCCCTGCGCAGGCTCTCTGGAGCTTTTAGCGGGTAGGGAGCTGTACCGTCTCGCCGAAAATCTGCGCTGGGGCCGCCCTGCGAATTTTAACAGCGAAGCGGCCGATGAGGACGAAGAGGAGGATGACGATGGACTCTCTTGAACGGATCAGCAGGATCGACCGCTCGCTGCTCAGCGGCGAGCACTATCTTTCTTCCCTGCTGGAGCAGGCCTACCTGACGGAGGTGCTCACCGCACCGCAGATCGAAGCGGTACAGATGTCCTGTCTTTCTGTTCTGGCGCGGCAGACGCAGCTTTATAACGGGATGGAGAGCAGCTCGATCCGCGTAGAGGACGCGGAGGGAATCTTGGAATCGGTGCTGTTTACGATCGGCGTCGGCCTGAAAGAATACGAGAACGCGGAGGACGCCGCTCTGGCGCTGATCAATGAAGGGGCCGAAGCCCTGTTCATGCGCGGGGGCAAAAAAATAGACCGGATGCTGAAAACGACAAAGCTCTTTCACGCCGGTCTTGTCCGCAGGCTGATGGAAACGCCGAACGTGTTTTACCGATCAACCGTGGAGGACGGCATCAACGGATTTTTTCAGGTGTATCGGCCGCAGTTCGGCGCGCAGCAGATTCACATTACGGCAGATTACCCGCTGCTGCACCCGGTGACCGATCTGGCCGGGATTGAGTTTATCCGGGAGTATGCGGAGCGTGTGGAATGTGAAAACCAGTTCTGCACCTGCTTTTCGCCGGTGGCAATCCATGCGCTGCTGTGCGGGCTGCCGGTGGATTACCGGGAGCTTCCGCTGAATCTGTGTGAGCCGGTGCTGACGGCGGCGCTGGGGTGCGTGCTGTGCGGGAAGAATTTCTATTCGCTGAGTCTTTCATCGGGGGATTTGCGTGATTTAACAGAAAAGCTGAACGGCCGGGGAAAATCAGAGCTCCTGCCGCTGCTGCAGGAGGCGTTCGAGAAGATCAGCCTTGCGCTTTCGCTGCGCCAGCGCACGATCGAGTATCTGGCCGCCGCGCTTCCCGGGATTGCGGCAGAGATAGAAAACGCAGTACGCACCGATACCCTGAGCGGAATTTTGCTGATTGCGCGGCTGCCGCAGGGCGGGTACCGCCCCATTTGACCGGAATGAGCGTCTCCGTTTTGGGGAGAATGCTTTCGGGAGCACTTTGCACACAGGTTTTACATCGGGCTTCGGCTTGCTAAAGAATATGCGGCATGCGCCGTAAGCAAAATGATCAAATGATTTTGCGGCTGCGCAGTGTTTCGACGGGTGGAGGCTTTGATTGACAACACAGCGCAAAGGCCCTATGATAAATAAAGTTATGGTTCGGGCTGCCCGCAGGGCGACGGGCCAAAGATTTGGGAATGGGAAAAGGAGCAAATACGAATGAAAATAACAGTCATCGGCAGCGGACGTTGGGGCAGCTTTATCGCATGGTACCTTTCGGGGCTGGAAAAGGAAGTTACCATCTACGGCAGACCGACCAGCGAGCAGTTTTCCAAACTGCGGCAGACCCATACCAACGGGCTTGTCACTTTTTCCGACGCCGTCCTGTTTTGTGATGATCTAAAGCAGGCGCTGGAGGGCGCGGAGATCGTGGTGATCTCGATCCCCTCCCAAAGCCTGCGCGGGCTGATGCAGCAGCTGTCACAGCTTTCGATGGCAGGGAAAACCGTCGTGCTGTGCATGAAGGGCATTGAAGCCTCCACCGGCAAACGGCTGACGGAGGTGGCGGAGGAATTCCTCCCGCCCGAAACCGGTCTGGCGATTTGGGTGGGGCCGGGCCATGTGCAGGATTTTACCGCCGGAATCCCCAACTGCATGGTGATCGACAGCAGCGCCAAGAAAACGAAACAATTTCTGGTGGAGCAGTTTTCCGGCAGCCTGATCCGCTTTTACTATGGGGAAGACCTGCTCGGCAACGAGGTGGGGGCCGCCTCTAAAAATGTGATCGGAATTGCCGCCGGTATGCTGGATGGCCTGAATAAAACGGCGCTCAAGGGCGCGCTGATGTCGCGCGGTACCCGCGAGATCGCCCGGCTGATCAAGGCGATGGGCGGCAACGAGATTTCCGCTTACGGGCTGGCACACCTCGGCGATTATCAGGCGACGGTTTTTTCGCCGTACAGCCACAACCGCGCCTTTGGTGAACGCTTTGTAAAAGGCGAGCATTACGGCGAGCTGGCGGAGGGCGTCGCCACTACCCGGGCCATGCTTCGCCTGGGGGAACAGTACGGCGTAGAGCTGCCGATCTGCCAGGCAGTGGAAGCGGTAATCCACGGCGGGCAGGCCGCGGACAAGGTACTTTCCGATCTTTTCCTGCGCAGCCAGAAGGCTGAATTCTGAAGAAATAATTGAAAAATTTCATCTCCCGCCGCTTTTCACACTGGAAAAACCTGGGCACTTCCTTGACAAAAGCAAAAAACGATTTATACTATTTCATATACTTAACTAATTTGAATCTGCAGTAAAAGGGAAAAACAGTTTTCTCTCCCCGCCAAAGAAGGGGAGAGAACCGGCATGATTCACTGCTTTTATGAAAATTGGTATGAGGGGTTCACAAACTGGTGGGGAGGGCTTTTATGTCTGCGAAGGATCGAACGGACGAGCTGTTCGGGGTTCTGCATTATCTGAAAAGAGCCAGGGATCTGATTCCTGAGATTCCGGGAGTGCCGCAGGGCGAATTTATGATGATGCACAAGATCCATTGCTGTCTGCAGGAGGGAGAATGCCGGGGAGAGCAGCCCGGCGTGAAGGTATCCAAATTGAGCGCGCGGCTGGGAATGTCGATGCCGGCAGTGTCTCAGATGCTGAAATCCCTGCAGAAAAAAGGGCTTGTCACCCGCACGGCCGCCACAGACGACCGCCGCGTGGTGTATGTGGCGCTTACCCCGGCGGGGGAAAAAATCTTTTCCGATGCGATCAACCGCTTTTTGGAACGCGTGAACGCGGTGGCGGAGCTGTTTGGGGACGAGAAAATCCAGCAGATTACCGTTTTGCTGGAGGATTTGGGCCGCGCCGTGGAGCGCGTGCGCAAGGACCAGCCCGAAAAATTTTAGCGTATTTCCCGGGCAGGGTATGGACAGCTGTCACTTTTTCCGCTATACTGTTGAAAGAAAAACGGACAAACAATAGCACAGAACAGGCACACTTTGAAAGATCAGGGATTTTCAAGGTGTGCTTCTTTTGAGCGCGCGGGAAAAGAAAGGAAGACCGGAATGAAGCACCTGATAGACCCGTTGGACTTTACGGTGGAGGAAACGCTGGAGCTGCTCGAACTGGCAGACCAAATCGCGCTGGATTCGTCGCCCTATGCAAATGCCTGCTGCGGCAAGATTTTGGCCACGCTGTTTTACGAGCCCAGCACGCGTACGCGCCTGAGCTTTGAATCGGCGATGCTGCGCCTTGGCGGCAGCGTGCTGGGCTTCGCCTCTGCAGAGAGCAGCTCGGTGAGCAAAGGGGAAAGCGTAGCGGATACCATCCGCGCGGTTTCGTGCTATGCGGATATCTGTGCCATGCGTCACCCCAAAGAGGGCGCGCCGCTGGTGGCGTCGCACTATTCCGGTATTCCGGTGATCAACGCGGGCGACGGCGGGCACCAGCACCCCACCCAAACGCTGACAGATTTGATGACGATCCGCCGCAAAAGGGGCCGTCTTGATCAAATGACCATCGGCCTGTGTGGGGATTTGAAATTCGGGCGCACGGTGCATTCGCTCATGAAATCCCTGGTGCGCTTCGGCGACATCCGCTTTGTGCTGATTTCGCCTGAGGAGCTGCGCGTGC
>JAEXDU010000116.1 GCA_023401495.1 Bacillota bacterium | reverse complement strand
GTACCGGAGGGCACCTCAAACAGGGCGTTTTCCGGCGCAAACGGGGAATCAGCTATTAGCTTTGACAATGTGGAATTTGGATATGACGATAAAACCGTAGTCTTACAGGATATGAGTTTTTCTGTGCAGCAGGGCGAAGCAGTCACATTTATAGGCAGAACCGGTGCCGGAAAAAGCACGCTGTTCAAGTTGATTCTTGGCTTGTATGCTCCGCAAAAAGGGCAAATATTGATCAATGACATTGATGCCGCCCAAATTTCAGATAAACGAAAAAGAAAGCTGTTCGGTTATGTGGAGCAGACCTTTCATTCAGTTGCCGGAACTGTGGCGGAGCAAATTTCTCTGTTTGATGATTCCATCGGTCAGAAACAGATTGAAGAAGCTGCAAAACTGGTAGGCCTGCATGAAAATATTATGGAACTGGACCAGAGGTACAACACGCCGGTGGAAAAGCTCACCTTCTCTCAAGGTCAGTTTCAGCTTCTCTCCATTGCAAGGGCGGTTGCGTCACAGCCTAAAATTTTACTGCTGGACGAAATCACTGCAAATCTGGACAGTGAAACTGAGTTGCGGGTGCTGCAAGGCCTGGAACGGGCGTGTAAGGGGCGGACCGTATTGTCTATCTCCCATCGTCTGAATGAGAGCACGCACAGTTCTCGCTTGATTCAAATTGGTGAATAACAAAATGTGAAGCCCTGAGATTCATCCTGAGAGGATAATAACTATGGATTTGAAAAAAAGAGCACGACAGTTGAAAACCGATATCCCAGCGGTATTTCTGTGTATGAAGGACAAAAACACTCCTGCCATTGCAAAAGTGTTGGCTGGTGTAACCGTCGCCTATGCCTTATCACCGGTTGATCTGATACCGGATTTTATTCCCGTGCTGGGGTATCTTGACGATGTCATTTTGCTTCCCTTTCTGATCGCGCTTACCATTCGTTTTATCCCGCAAGAGCTATTTGAACATTATCGGGAAGAAGCAACGGGCCAATGGGCAAGCGGGAAGCCGAAAAAGTGGTACTATGCTCTCCTGATTGTGGCCATCTGGCTTCTTGTTTTATGGCTGATTATAAGAGCATTTCTGTTTTAACTTTGCAGCTATCACAAGAAACTGGAAATAATAAATTGCAGCGCCTGCATTTTTTCTTAGATGCAGACAAGTTGATAATGTTATATTGCATATAACCTGCAATAGGCTGAAAGTATAGGCAATCTCACCAATTAGGATGAGATTGCCCATCTTCTATTTCACCATCACATTCCGAGAATTGTCCAGATATAGGTCGGAGCCGTGAGGGTGAACACCAAGCAGGCGAACAGAATCGCAGGCGCGGCCCACTCAAATTGCCCGTGTTTCCTATAGTCGAAGTATGCCGTTCCCAATTTTGCAAAGAAAAACACCGCAAGAATCAAGTCGATTGCCGGAAATACCACCTTGTTGACCACCGTCTTGATCTGCCCGGAGGCGTCGTTCCACGTTCCCTCGATTGCTCCGGCCACGTCGCCGTTTGCCGCAAAAGCGGTTGTGCCGAACAGCAGGCTGACCATGAGGATGAGCGAGAGCGCCAATGCGACTTTTTTGTATCTTTTCATAAAGACCACCTTTCTGAAATGAGGAACAAGGCCGCAGGATCGCTCCCGCCGCCTTGTTCTTTTTCTGTGTTATAGCTGCATGGTCATGTCCATGCCCGGAGTCTGTTGCTCCAAAAGCGGAGCTACCGCAAGCACCTGCGGATTTTGGTAAAACTTCAGGTCGCCCCGGAATCCCTTTTTCAGCGCACTGAATTCCTCCGCTTGTGCAAGGAGCTCAGCGGAACAGCCGGAGGGCAACTCCTGATTCCAGCGCACCCAATCGCCGCTTTGATAGCGCGGCTCCAGTTGAAGAATCACATAATCCTCCGGCACAAAAACGGGGTATTTTCGCAGCCGCCCCTGCGTATTCACGTAAGGATGCCCCTCCTTCATGACAGTCATTTCCATAAGCCGCAGGGTGTCCGCAAGAGAGGTGCAGAACCAGCATTCCCGATCTTCAAACCGCCGGATGCGTCCATCCTGTAAAATTGCATCCAGCCGATCCTTTTTCGTGTAGTGGAATAGGCTGCCCTTTGGAGCCTCAATTCGTTCATATGCCATCTTCGTCCCTCCCTTACGGCTGGAGGGGACCGGCGTGCCAATCCTGCCACAAATTGCCCTTTATGGTCAGACTGTCGGTCAGGTTGGCGGACAGCATTCCATCCGGCGTCCATGCATCTATGAGCCATGTGTTGACGGTATAAGAGCCGTCCGGCATCCAGATCGGGCTGAAATGGGTGCGGTTTTTGTAGGTGGAATACGGATTTTTCTGAAACTCAAACCGCCCTGTACCCATCCGCTCCAAGAGCCGCCAATAGGTTTCGTAGCCGAATTCAGGGAAATAGCTGACCGCATTCTGCGGCTTGGTAACCGCCGAGCTTTGGTTGGAACTGATGCTCCCGGTGACGATCTGGTTGATACCGTACCCTGACTTCATAACCGTTCCGCTGGCAGTAGGATTTTTGCTGTCGCACTGAATGCTCATGGCTGCGGTCAGGCTGGCGCTGTAGCGATCCAGATCAAATTCGTACCAGCCGTGATCACACCAATATCCATCCTCGTCACTCCCATGCCACACCCAATATTCC
>JAEXDU010000196.1 GCA_023401495.1 Bacillota bacterium | reverse complement strand
GTCTATAAGAAGATGCTAAGACGATATCGGAAATGTCCCTATAGGATTTGAAGAAATCCGGGAATACCAATGGCTTTGTGGCAGTAGAAGAAAGTCCTGCCACTCAATTATGCTTTCAAGTGTCCTTATAAGACTTGCCTCCCATAATCTCGCATAAACACAAGCAAAACAAAAGACCGTCGACAAAAGCCGACGGTCTTTTCAATGGTCCGAGTGGCGAGACTTGAACTCACGGCCTCTTGACCCCCAGTCAAGCGCGCTACCAACTGCGCCACACCCGGAATTGCAACGTGGATTATTCTATCATACTTGCAGGCAAAACGCAATCCTTTTTTGAGAAATTTCGAATTTTTTGTGGTTTGCGGGTCAGCGAAATCGGCAGAATAGATAAGAAGCTTGATTTTCCATACTTTGCAGACTAAGATAGAGAAAAGAGAATGGACGATGGGAGGATTCTGAATGACAAAAATGGAGCAGTTTCAGCAGATGATAGACGAAAGCAGCCGGATTGTGTTTTTTGGCGGAGCGGGGGTATCCACAGAAAGCGGGATTCCCGATTTTCGCAGTGTAGACGGTCTGTATCACCAGTCGTTCCGCTATCCGCCGGAGGAAATGCTGAGCCACAGCTTTTATGTGAGGCACACGGCGGAGTTTTTTGATTTTTACCGCAAAAAAATGCTGTGTCTGGATGCGCAGCCAAACGCAGCCCACCGTAAGCTGGCGGAGCTGGAGCAGGCGGGGAAGCTGTCGGCGGTCGTGACCCAGAACATCGACGGTCTGCACCAAAAAGCGGGCAGCAAGCGCGTATATGAGCTGCACGGCTCCGTTCACCGCAACTATTGCCAGAAATGCCATAAAGAATATGACGCTGAATTTATTCTGCACAGCGAAGGGATTCCCACCTGCACCTGCGGCGGCACGATCAAGCCCGATGTGGTGCTGTATGAGGAAGGGCTTGACCAGGATGTGATCAACGGTGCGGTCAATGCGATCCGCAGGGCAGACATGCTGATCATTGGCGGAACGTCGCTGGCTGTGTACCCTGCCGCCGGGTTGATCCACTATTTTGGCGGCAGCCGTCTGGTTGTGATCAATCGCTCTTCTACGCCCGCGGATCAGAGCGCGGCGCTGATGATCAGCGACCCGATCGGAGAGATTTTCGGCCAAGTAAAAATTACCAAAATTTAACATTTATTTTAGAGGAAAAAATGCCTGTTTTTGGTTGACATAATCTTCCTGATGGTCTAAGATGAAGATAACTAAGGAAGGAGACCTCAGCAAAGATGAAACAATCAAAAAGCTCGAAATCAAAATCAACGAAACGTAAGATTGTATCCGCAGCTGCCGTGTTGCTGGCCGCTGTGCAGATGTCTGCCACGGCTTCTGCGGCGGTGCCGGTGTTCGGGCAGCTCAGCCTGACAAATCTGGTGGCAACCTCTCTGATGAGCGATTACAGCAGAACGGTAGCGCCCGGTCTTGTGGAAACAAGATTCACCTATACAAATTTAAGTTGTAAAATCAATGAGTGCTTTATGCTGGAATACGAACCCTCAGCAGGGCAGATCGGCATTACGGTTGGCACACCCGGTGACACTACATATGCGGGCGGCTATCAGGCCGCTACGGTGCGCGCACAAGCTGCTTCGGCAATGGCCAACGGAAAATCGGTCGTCGCGGCGATCAACGGTGATATGTTCAATATGACCACAAATCAGCCGTGGGGTGTTGTCGTCAAAGACGGTGTTGAGGTACAGGGCACCGTGTCTTCCCGTGCCTATCGCTGGAACTTTTTCGGCATTAAGAAGGATGGCACTCCGGTGATCGCCTCGAATGACGATTATCCGCAGATGAAATCCGAGCTGCAGAACGCGATCGGCCTGTATGACACGCTTCTTGTAAAAGATGGAAACGTTGTCGCGCAGAAGGATGCGGATCAAAAAACCTATTCGCCCCGGCTTGGCGTTGGCCTTCGTGCCGACGGAACCGTATTTTTTGTGATGGTCGACGGCCGTCAGTCCCAGTATTCCACAGGGGCAACGCTAAAGGAATTTGCCCAGCTGATGAAGGACATGGGAGCGGTGCAGGCCGGCAATCTGGATGCAGGCGGTTCTGCTACACTGCTCAGCCGCAATTACGGCAACAGCACGCTGTTACTGCGCAACAAGCCGTCCGACGGCAAGGAGCGCCCGGTTCCGAATTCCCTGCTGTTTGTGACGAAGAGCACATCCATGTAATCGAAAACAGGTCTGTTCATCACAAGGTCTGTTTGTAAGATCACCATAATATCTATTTGAGGAAAAGCGGGCTGCGGCTGCGTTCAAAATTCTGGGAATATGTCCTGTATTCCTGCGCCGCCGCCTTGCCTCGCTCTGTTTTCTGAATATCCGGCTTTTTGAATTTACAAATAAATCCGAAAAAATGCAAAAAAATCTCCTTTCCCTAAAAAGCGGATCCTCATCCGGCTGATTGGGGAAAGGAGTTTTTCTTTTTAGCTGGCGGACTTCATTTCCAGCCGGAGCTTATCACTGATCATGGCGATAAACTCACTGTTAGTGGGCTTTCCGCGGGTGTTGTGAATCGTGTACCCAAAATAGGAATTCAGGATGTCGATGTCGCCTCTGTCCCAGGCTACCTCAATGGCATGGCGGATAGCACGTTCCACACGCGAGGGCGTTGTCTCGTACCGCTTGGCCACACTGGGATACAGCTGCTTGGTCACGGCATTGATAATGTCTGGTGTCTGCACGGCCATGATGATAGAATCCCTCAGGTAATGGTATCCCTTAATGTGAGCCGGAACACCGATCTGATGAAGGATTTCTGTGACCTGGATTTCAAGAGAAGGTTTGCCTTTTGGTGCCGGTACCGAAGCCTGTTCCGATTTTGGGGCGATACTGCCGCATATTCTTAAGATTCTTTGAGCCAGTTCCTTTGCGTCAAACGGTACGATTACAAAATATGCAGCTCCGGAAAGCATTACCTCACGCTCCAGCGTGGGGCTGCTGAATGTAGACATGACAATGAAGGAAGGCGCCTTAGAGGCGTACTTTTTTCGAATCCCATGAATGACTCCGATCGCATCCAGTCGGGGCATGAACAGGTCCACAAGGACGACGTCAGGTTGTTCGAGATCAATATGGTCCAAAACCCTCAGTCCATCCTTTGGAGAATAGACGACATCAATACCCGCAACTTCAAAATCATGAGAATAGCTTCGAGCAAATTCGTCAGTGTCATTAGAAATCAGCAGTTTTAAATGTTTTTCCATGAACATATCCCCCTGTTTTTTAATTTACAGGCTTATAATACCATATATTGGCATTTATGGCAATACCTTACACAATATTTTTTACGCGAATTTGGTAATTATATTTCAAAATAGTAAAAAATTTCGTTTTAAGATGCCTTTTCCGTGCTCTCCAGACTCGTTTTTTCGGAGATTTCCAGCATGTTTTCTGCCAGAATTCCGTAGCCGCGCGTGGGATCATTGACAAATACGTGGGTTACGGCGCCTACTAATTTTCCGTTTTGCACAATCGGGCTGCCGCTCATCCCCTGAACAATTCCTCCCGTTTTGCTGAGCAGATCAGGGTCGGTCACTTTAACGACCAAATTCTTCGTTTTGGTGCCGTCCTGATAGTTGATCGATTCGATTTCAATGCCGTAAGGCCTGGGCGTTGTTCCGTCCACCGTGGTGTAAATCTGTGCAGCGCCTGTTTTCACTTCCTGCTTCACGGCAAGGGGGATAGCCTCGGTAGAAACAGGAGAGGAATTCAGCGTGCCGTACACACCGCCTTCGGAATTGGCCTGCAGCTGGCCGACAGGGAAATCGTTGTTGAAATAGCCGCGCAGTTCGCCTGCACGGCCCTTTTGGCCCTTGACAATACCGCTGATGGTCACGGAAACAACGTCGCCGCTGCGAAGCGGCATCAGCTCATTCGTGTCCACGTCGCAGATGCCATGGCCAAGACCGCCGAACGATCCGTTCGACGGATCATAAAAAGTTACGGTGCCGATACCGGCAGTGCTGTCGCGTACCCAAAGGCCGCCCTTATAACTTCCGTCCACATCGGACAGAATAGGGGTAAGAGTTGCTGTGAGCGTTTCTTCATTCCGTTTAATGGAAAGCTCGACCGGTGCGCCGGCGCTGCTTTCAATAAGCTTCGCCACCTGGCTGTTCTGGGTAACGGCTGTTCCATTTACCTCGGTAATGATGTCGCCCACCTTCACGCCCGCCACAGCGGCGGGATTGATCATTTTTCCGGCGCTTTCAATGTCGGCAACGCCGACCACCATCACGCCGTTTGTGAACATTTTGATGCCGAAAGGAGTACCGCAAGGCACCAAAAGCTTTTCCTGCACCACTTTCACGCTGACTGTTTTGATGGGGATTACGTCAAACAACATCAGTTGAGCATGGTAATTTTGGTTTGCGGATTTTAAAGCGGACGCGGTAATTTCTTTTTTGTTTACCGTGTCGATGATGCTAAGGCCGGTCTGGTTCAGCCGCAGCTTGGTTCCCGCCGTCACGCGGAACTGATCAGGCAAGGTGTAGTGGTAGTATCCCACTGCCGACCCTGCCAGCAGAGTAAGTGCGGTAAGCCAGCCGGTCAATCGTTGAAAAAATTTTTTTCCTTTTTTCAAACATTCACCTCCTTTCGCATTTAATCTTTGTCAAATCGAAAGTATTTATGTTGTCAAATCCGCTTTTTTCTGGGGAAATCTGGAAGGAATGATCAACTTCTTCATACGGTCGGCGGCGAATGTCAGAAATTTTTAAAATTGGCTCAAATTAAGCTGTTTAAAAAGAAAATGATTTTTGATCAATGAAATTTTTGGATGAAAATTTTGTAAAAATCCCCGCCGACGATTGCCGGCGGGGATTTATCTGTTTTATGGGTTTCTTTGTACGGTTTGACTCATTTGAAAAGAGTGATCGGGTCGATCAGCTTACCGGATTTTTTGATTTCCAGATGCAGATGCGGCTTTTCCACCGATTCGATCGGCACAACATTGACCGAGCCAATCTTCTGTCCTGCGTTTACTTCATCGCCCTTTTTCACCAGGAAGGTGTCACCCAGGCCACAGTAGTACGCGGTGATTCCGTCACTGTGCTCAATCACTGCAACATTGCCCAGATTACCGTCTGCGTACAGGTCCTTGACCTTTCCGCTGTCGATGGCTTTGACCGGGTCGCCGATCTTTGCCTCAAAATCTGTGCCGGAGTGAACACGCCAGTCCTGCATCGTGTCGGAAAAGATGGGGTTGTCTCCGCTGTAATTTTTGGTAACTTTCGGGGTTTCCCCAACCGGGTAAACATAAGATGCGGGTTTGGCCGCCGTCTGTTTGGCGGGCTGCTCCGGTTTGGACGAAGCGGTCTTGTCCGGTGCCTGAGACGAAGCAGCCGGTTTGGAAGAAGACGGAGCGGCGGACTGCGGCTGAGACGAAGCCTCTTCCGGCTTGCTGCTGGCATAAACACCTGACTGCGTGCGTCCGGTGGGCGAAGTGGAATACGAGGACGTATCCTGAGGATTGGCATATTTCACGACACTGTCATACGTAGTCCAGGCGGCAACACCAACGGCAACCAGGCAAACGCCCAGCGCGACATAAAAACCCTTGTTGTTTTTCTTTGGGGATTGATTTTCTGATTTAAAATGCAGACTGCTCATCTGTAAAAGCACCTCCGAGGCTATTTTGACCAGAAAAAACACCAAATATGCCGTTTGAAACAAAAAGTGGCGCAAAAAAGAAAAAAGACCGAATCCAATTGATTCGGTCTTTTTTCGTTAGCTTGAGGGGTATATTGAGGAGGGTAGAACTTTGTATTCTGATGGTGCGGCTCCATCGTCTGAATACAATCATATTATAATTTGAATTCGCGGGGCAGTTGTTAATACGCTATGAATATTCTTTTAACTTTTGGAGTCATGTAATTTTGCATTAAAATAAGATGAAAACAGCTCTTAAAACAAAAAAATTGTGAAAAATCCGCAAACATTTGTTTGCAATCTATAGGGCCCTGTGGTATGATAAGGTTGACTTGGAATACCTGGGAGGAAATGGGATGAAAGGACTCAGCAGCAGCCAGAAAAAAATATATGAGTACTTAAAAGATAGAGCACAATACGGCCTGCCGCCCTCCGTGCGGGAGATCTGCAAGGCAACCGGCCTGAAATCCACTTCGACCGTCCACCTGCATCTCAAAACGCTGGAGGATATGGGCTACATTCGGCGCGAGGCCGGCCTCAATCGCGCCATTCATATTGAAGGCGCCGAGCAGGTGAGCCGTGTGCCGATTTTGGGCAGAGTGACCGCCGGCGTGCCGATTCTGGCCGTAGAAGAGGTCGAGGGCTACCTGCCGCTGGTGGGGCATCGTTACCCCGAAAAGGAACTGTTTGCGCTGCGCGTGCAGGGCGACAGCATGAAAAATGCCGGAATTCTCGACGGGGATTACATTATCGCTCACCGCCAGGATGCGGCGGAAAACGGGCAGATCGTTGTCGCGCTGATCGACGACGAGGCTACGGTCAAGCGGATTTTTTTTGAACAGGAATACATCCGCCTGCAGCCGGAAAACCCCGCGTTTTCTCCGATCTTCTCTCAAAGCGCTCTCGTGCTTGGCCGCGTGATTTCTGTTTACCGCTATTACTAAAAAGGGCAGAAGCTTCGATATGCCGTTGGTCTGACGTACCACAACGGCAGACGCAGATTTGCGGGAAAAATCGCCCCGGCAGACGGTGAAACAGAAATTGGGAGGAATTCAGTTAGCATGTTGTCGTTTGAAAATGATTATACAGAAGGAGCGCATGAAAAGATTTTACAGCGCCTTCTTGATACAAATTTAGAACAATTATCGGGATATGGAAATGATCCATATTGTGAAAGCGCAAAAATCAAGATCAGGGAAGCCTGTCAATGTCCGCAGGCAGAGATTTCGTTTCTGGTCGGCGGAACACAGACAAATGCGATCGTCATCGACGCCCTGCTGGAACGATATGAGGGCGTTGTGGCGGCAAAAACAGGCCATGTGAGCGTTCACGAGGCGGGCGCGATCGAATATACAGGGCACAAGGTGCTGGGGATACCCCAAAACGATGGGAAAATTTCAGCCGGTACATTGGAAAGCTATTTACAGGAATTCTGGAAGGACGAAAACCATGAGCATATGGTGTTCCCGGGAATGGTTTATATTTCTCACCCGACAGAATACGGTACCTTATATAGCAAACAGGAGCTGAGTGATCTTTCCGCGGTTTGCAGAAAGTTTGAGATTCCCCTGTATTTAGACGGTGCGCGTCTGGGTTACGGCGTGATGAGCAAAAAGACGGACGTCACGCTGCCCATGATTGCCGAATACTGCGATGTGTTTTACATCGGTGGCACAAAGGTCGGCGCATTATGCGGCGAAGCGGTAGTATTTACGAAGCATAATATGCCCCCGCATTTTATGACGACGGTAAAACAGCATGGCGCGCTGCTTGCGAAAGGCCGCTTGCTGGGAATCCAGTTCGATACATTATTTACGGACGATTTGTATTTTAAAATCAGCGGGCATGCAATTGAAATGGCAGAGCTGCTGAAGGATGGATTTCGCAGAAAAAACTGCACATTTGCCTGGGAATCCCCGACCAATCAACAGTTTATCATTTTGAAAAATTCCGTCATGCAAAAGCTGCAGGAGAAAGTTGCGTTCAGCTTTTGGGAAAAAGCCGATGAAGAGCATACGGTCGTAAGGTTCGCCACGAGCTGGGCCACAAAAGAAGACGACATCGCAAGATTGATCGAAATGCTGGAATAATATGAATCGATCTTGCTGCAAGTTTTCATTTGATGGTACGACGGTACGTTGATGGATATTATAATGTAAAAAAGCTGCAGAACGGGTTCGTTCTGCAGCTTTTGTGTATTACGTTCCGATAAAAATGTGTGGTTTCAGCAGAACTCTTTTCGCTATTGCGTGCGTTCCACTTTTTTTACAACGGCTCGGGTACCGCGCTTTTTTTGACAGTCCGGGCATTTCCCATAGATCGTCAGGCTGTGGCGCTCGATCTCAAAGCCGGTTGCCTTCGCGAGCTGAAGCTCCAGCGGGGAAAGCGGGCAGTCGTCCAGCTTGATTTTTTTGCTGCATCCGGTGCAGATTAAATAGTGGTCGTGGCCCTTGGCCAGCGTATAGCGGATCACGCCGTCTTCAAAATTGATTTTTTGCAGCACTCCGGAGGACGTAAAGCGCTCCAGATTGCGGTATACGGTAGAAAGAGCCAGCTGGGGAAAAGAGGGCTTCAGCAAAACGAAAATATCCTCCGCCGAAACGGGATCCGGGCTGTTTTCCAGAAAACGCAGAATTGCTCCGCGCTGCTTTGTGTTTTTCAGTTCTGCCATTTTTGGTTCCTCCTTGCAAAAGAAAAGGGAATCTGCCCCTCAGACTACAAAACCATCGCGCTGCCGCAAAATAGATTGGCCTTTTTGCCTGCTGTGTGCCGTGTGCCCACAGGGCAGCCGCATCTGCAAATTGTAAGCTTATATCGAGTATGCGCTCTTATTTGCGGGTTTGCCATCTTGCGCGATTTTCAGCGGCATGCCTCTGTTTTTTGGTATGCTGAGGGAATCCTACTCTTTCTGTATGTAATCATAGCGCGGATTTGCAAAAAATGCAAGCGGGCGCATATTCACTATTGGGAACTTTTCGTGTATAATATCCGCAGAGCGGATATTATACCGTCAATTCAAAAAATATACCACAACGGCGCGCCGCGCCTGTGGTATAATAGGGCTGATTACGATTGACAGCCCATTTGCTTTAAAAGAGACTTTCTATAGAAACAGTGATTCCTTCCCGCGCCGTGGGCGGAAAAGGAATCAACGGCCTGTTTTAAAGTGAAATTTATCATAGGTTGGAGGCTTTCAGCTTTGGAAAAAATATATCTGGACAACGCAGCCACCACCCGTGTGTGCGAACAGGCGGCAGAGCGTACGCTGTATGTGATGACACAGGCGTACGGCAACCCTTCGTCGCTGCACACCATGGGCTTTGAGGCGGAGCGCGAGATGACCGCGGCCCGCCAGGCGGTTGCGGACAGGCTTTCGGTGAATCCTTCCGAGATTTATTTTACCTCGGGGGGAACGGAAGCGAATAATATTGCCCTGTTCGGCGCCGTGAAGCGCAACGGCAGGCGCGGCAAGCGCATCGTTACAACGGCGGTGGAGCACCCCTCCGTGCTGCGCGTGATGGAGCAGCTGGAACAGGAGGGTTTTACGGTGGAATACCTGATGCCGGATGCTGCGGGGCACATCACACCGGAGCAGGTGGAGCAGGCCATTACCGGCGATACGATTCTGGTAAGCATGATGCTCGTCAATAACGAAACCGGCGTGCGTATGCCGGTGGAGGCTGCAGCGGAGGCGATCCGCCGCAGCAAATCCCCGGCGCTTTTGCATGTGGACGCGGTGCAGGCGTTCTGCAAGGTTCCCATCAAACCCGCGCGTGTGGGCATCGATTTGATGACGGTTTCTTCTCACAAAATCCACGGGCCAAAGGGCGCCGGCGCACTGTATGTGTCGGGCCAGAAAGGCTTCCCGTCCAGAAGCTTTGGCGGTGGACAGGAAAGAGAAGTGCGCCCCGGCACCGAGCCGCTGCCGGCTATTGCCGGGTTTGGCGCGGCGGTGCGCGCCATGCCGCAGCCGCAGGAGCTGAAAGCGCATTTTGAAACGCTCCGCGCCAGTCTGTGCGAGCAGCTCAGCGAGCTTTCGGGTGTTGTCATCCATTCGCCGGAGGACGCGATGCCTTACGTATTCAGCTTTTCGGTTCCGGGCATCCGCGCCGAAACAATGCTGCATTTTTTGTCTTCGAAAAATATATTTGTCTCGAGCGGTTCGGCCTGCTCCAAGGCAACGCCGAGCCATGTGCTCACAGCCATGGGTCTTTCGCCCGAACTGGTGGAGTCCTCTTTGCGGGTGAGCTTTTCCCGCTTTACCACAACGGAAGAAATCGGCGCTCTTACGGCCGCGCTAAAGCAGGGCATGGAGCAGCTGGTGAAAAAATCATAAGGAGTTTGTATGAGAGAGATCATTTTAATTAAGCTGGGCGAGCTGGTGCTCAAAGGGTTGAACCGAAAGAATTTTGAGGCGTCGCTTGTCCGGAATATCCGCCACCGCATCGGCAGATTCGGCAATTTTGACATCCGCGTGGCGCAGTCTACCATTACCATTTCCCCCAAAGGGGAAGAGGATCTGGATGAGGTCGCCGAGAAGGTCGGTAAAATTTTCGGTATCGCCGCGTTTTCGCGCGCGTGCGTGGCCGAAAAGAACATGGAATCCATCCTTTCCGCGTGCAGTGAGTATCTTTCCGGCGATCTGAACCGCGTGAAAACCTTTAAAGTGGAAAGCAAGCGCTCCGATAAGAGTTTTCCCCTA
This sequence comes from Bacillota bacterium, assembly GCA_023401495.1. Lineage (GTDB taxonomy): Bacteria > Bacillota > Clostridia > Oscillospirales > Acutalibacteraceae > Faecalispora. The sequence goes on along the minus strand of JAEXDU010000196.1, from coordinate 4,711 downwards.
AAATCCCCTGAAATTTCTGCCGAGGTCGGGGCATATATAATGGAGAACTTTCCCCATCTGACGGTCGATGTGCACAATCCCGACCTGGTCGTGATGGTTGAGGTGCGCGATTTTGGCGCGTACATTCATGGCAGCTCGATTCCCGGCGCGGGCGGAATCCCCGTCGGCACGGGCGGAAGAGCGGCTCTGCTCATTTCCGGCGGCATCGACAGCCCCGTGGCGGCGTGGTGTATGGCAAAGCGCGGCGTGGAGCTGGTTCCCGTCCATTTTGCAAGCCCGCCCTATACCAGCGAGCGCGCGGAGCAGAAGGTGGTCGATCTGCTGACCAAGGTCAGCGACTATTCGGGCCGCATGATTCTTCGTGTGGTTCCTTTTGCACATATTCAGGAAGAGATCATGGCGAAATGCCCCGAGGAGCTTTTCACGATCATCATGCGCCGCTTTATGATGCGCATTTCAGAGCGGATTGCGGTGGATAACGGCTGTGAGGCCCTCATTACCGGTGAGAGCCTGGGCCAGGTGGCCAGCCAGACGATGCGGGCTATCGCCTGCACCGAGGCTGCGGTGGATATGCCGGTGTTCCGGCCGCTGATCGGCATGGATAAAACGGAGATCATCGCGATTTCCCGCAAAATCGATACCTTTGAGATTTCGATTCAGCCGTTTGAGGACTGCTGTACGGTGTTTACGCCGAAGCATCCCCGCACCAAGCCCAACCTTTATTTTGTGGAGCAGGCGGAGCAGCAGCTCGACACTGATGCGCTGATCGAAGAATGCGTTTCTCAGGTAAAACTGATCAAAATCGGATATGATCATTCGCCCGCCTAAAAAGATTTTTTATGGGGATGCCGTTCTTCCCCCGCCGAAGGCGCAGGAAGAATGCAATCATGTTTTTGATAAAATCACAATATTATATCCAGGAGAATAAGGAGATGCCAATTTTATGAAAGCGGAAATCATATCAGTAGGAACCGAGCTGCTGCTCGGCCAGGTCATTAATACCGATGCTTCCTATGTAGCGCGGGCTTTGTCCGAGCTGGGAATCGATATGATGTTTTCCTGTACCGTGGGCGATAACAACGGCCGTTTGAAGGAGGCGCTCACCCATGCGCTCGAGCGCAGCGATCTGGTCATCACCACAGGGGGCCTTGGCCCGACAGAGGATGATCTGACGAAGGAAGCGATTGCCGAATGTGCCGGCGCACCCCTTGTCGTGCACGAAGAGAGCATGCAGCGCCTTAAAGAGCACTTTAACGGCAGATACATGGGTCAGAACCAGATGAAGCAGGCGATGCTGCCGGAGGGATCCACCGTTCTGCTGAACGACCGCGGCACTGCGCCGGGCTGCGCGGTGGAGACCAAAGAGGGCAAGATCATCATGATGTTCCCCGGCCCGCCGTCAGAGCTGATTCCCATGCTGCACAATTACGGCATCCCGTTTTTGATGAAGCGTGAAAACGCAAGCATCTTTTCCATGAATGTGCATGTGTTTGGCCAGGGTGAGGGCGCTGTTGCGGAGATGCTCTCCGACATGACGGACGCTTCGAATCCCACGGTTGCCACCTATGCCAAAGAGGGCGAAATGTACGTACGCGTTACCGCTAAGGCGGAAAACGCACAGAAGGCGGAGGAAATGTGCCGGCCGGTCGCGGAGCGCATCCGCGAGCGGATTGGCGACTGCGTGTACGGCATCAATGTTGACAGCCTGGAGCAGCTTGCCGTAAACCTTCTCAGTGAGAGAAAGATGACGATTGCGACGGCGGAGTCCTGCTCCGGCGGACTTCTTGCCAAGCGGATCACCGATATTCCCGGCTCCTCCCAGGTGTTTGAGATGGGAGCGGTCACCTATGCCAACCGCATCAAAACGCTGCTGCTCGACGTGCCGGAGGAATTGCTGGAGAAGCACGGCGCGGTGAGCGAAGAGGTTGCGGCCGCGATGGCCGAGGGTGTGCGGAAAAAATCCGGCAGCGACATCGGTATCGGTATCACCGGTATTGCCGGGCCGGACGGCGGCACCGAGGAAAAGCCCATCGGGCTGATTTATGTGGGACTCAGTGACAAAGACGGCACCGTGGTGCGCAAGGTAAAGGTGTTCAGCCATCGCCGCCCCCGCGGCTATTACAGATACACAGCGGCGTCCTTTGCGCTGGATATGGTTCGCCGCCGCTTGGAGGAGCTTCCTTTATGATGGATCTGAGAGCGCAGTTCAAGGCCGTGGATGCGGTGAGAAAGGGGATGCGCGGCGAGCTGCGCCACCTTTCACCGGTTCCGTTTGTTCCGGAAAAGCCCCGGTATCCTGCCGGGCTTTCCCGCAAGCCCTTGCCGCGCTCTACGCCGGAGGCCCAGGGGGTCTCTTCGGCGTATCTGGAGCGTTTTCTCCGTGAGCTCGATGCATGCCCGGAAATCAAGGTGCACAGCATTGTGATCCTGCGCCACGGCAAGCTGATTGCCCAGGCCAATTGGAAGCCGTACTCCGGCATTTACGCGCAGATGGTGTATTCGCTTTCCAAATCCGTTACCGCGATGGCGGTGGGCATGGCGGTCGAAGAGGGTTTATTTACGCTCGATGACAGGATTGCCGAGCTGTTCTCCGATAAAATGCCGCCCCCGCCGTTCCGTCGGCACAGGGTGGAGCAGATCACCGTGCGCCATCTTCTGAACATGACGTCCGGTATTCGCTTTAATGAGGCCAACAGCGTGTTTGAGCGCGACTGGCTCAAATCCTACCTGACGTCGGACTGTGCGTATGAGCCGGGCGAAAAATTTACGTATAACAGCATGAATTCCTACATTCTCAGTGCGCTGATCCAGCGAAAAACAGGGGAGGGACTGGCAGATTACCTGCAGCCGCGCCTGTTTGAGCCGCTGGGCATCGACCATGTGGTGTGGGAACGCTGCCCGATGGGGATCGAAAAAGGCGGCTGGGGATTATTCCTGCGGCCCGAAGATATGGCAAAGCTGGGCCAGCTGTATTTGCAGAAAGGAATGTGGACGGTGGACGGGGAACCCCGCCGCCTGCTTTCGGAGCAATGGATTGCGGAATCCACCGATATGGGCGTGCGCACCCTGATGGGTGAGCACGAAACGGCCTACGGCTATCACCTGTGGGAGTTTCCGATTCCAGGAGCCTACCAGTTTAACGGTGTGTTCGGCCAGTATGTGGTGGTGGTCCCACAGATCGATGCGATTATAGCGATTACGAGCGGCAGCCATGGTCTGTTTGTGGATAAAAGCACCGAGATCATCCAGAAGTATTTCGACAATCAGGAGTCTTTTTCCGCGTTCCCGCTGCCGGAGAATATGGGCGCCGCCCGCGCGCTGAAAAAGACGGAGGCTTCGCTTGCGCTGTTTCCCGATACGATCCCGGTGCGCAAGCGGCGCACGCTGCGGGAGCGGATCGAGCAGGCGCTGTTCCCACAGCGTTCCGTACCGCAGCTCAGTGCAGACGCCAAATGGATCAACGGGCGCTCTTATAAGCTGGAAAATTCGTATGGCACCATTCTGCCGTTTATCTTCTCCGTGGAGAAAGACAGCTTTCTCCCGCCGATTCAGCGGGTATCGTTTGCGTTTGCGCCGGATTTCTGTACGATCGAGTTTTCGGACGGAGAGGAAACTCAGACGATCCGCGCGGGACTGGACGGCGAACCGCGCCGCAGCGTGCTGAACATCAACGGAGAGGTCTACGTTACCGGCAACATGGCGCGCCTGACCCGCGATGAGGATGGCCGCCCGGTGTTAAAACTGTATCTCTCTTTCCTCGAAACGCCGAATACCCGCGTAATCAAATTCATTTTCAGTGGCGAACGCATTTTGGTCCGTTTTCAGGAGATTCCGTCTGTCGATAACGCCTCGAAGCTGCTGGCAAATCTTCTGGGGAATTCCGGCGGCAATATGGAGCGGCTTCTCACAGAGCGCCTGAGCGGCGAACGCGTGCCCGGCTACCTGCGCCGTATTGCCGTGCCAAAGGCCAGCGGCCGACTGGATTTGGAAGCTACTGAATAAGCAGGTTGAGATCGCTTTCGTTCTTAGTCCATGAAGAGTTAGGTGTGTATGAGATACTGCACCCTAAGAGATATATTTTAGAAATAAAAAGAAACAAGGGGTACAGGGAAAATCTGTACCTCTTGTTTCTTTTTATTGACGTGAATTGACCTGATAGGCGTAAATACAGAGACAGTTTTTGAAGGTTTTGGAGAAGTTTTATTATATAAATTATAAATAAATATATTTTTATTGACACTATTATCCTGCTGCAATATAATTGAATTCAGAGAGGCATTTTTCTGAATTTATATGGATAGGAGGGGAACTTTGAAAATGAGAAAACTCTTTGCATGGGTTCTCACTCTGACAGCGATATTCAGTTCCATATCATTTTCATTTTATGCCACGAAAACAGAAAACCCAGCCCGGAGTAAAGCAAGAGATCAGGGTGTTTTGGATTCGGTCAATTCATGGCAGGTGAATGCTCAAACAATAGGTCAGTCTTTTTATAGTCGAATCCCATTCAGCGGGCGCAATGATATTTATGACGCAAAATGCGTTGAGACTCAATATATTATAATTGGTGGAAATGCAGGGGAACAGCCGAAAGGTGGTACACGATTTCCTTCTGGCGGGGGATTTTTCTGGAGCGATGAAGGTGGTCCGAAGGTGAGCGCTTCCGTCAGCTTTTCAGAGCATTCCCCAAAAGTGAAGGTTTCCGCTAATC
>JAEXDU010000036.1 GCA_023401495.1 Bacillota bacterium | reverse complement strand
CCAATAGTCCTCGGTGTGTCACGGCTTACGCAAGACCAGCAAAAAGTGCAACCCCTTCTGGATTTGAAACCATTAAATCGGAAATGCAACCAGTAAGGCAAAAATGCAATCGGCACGGTTTCAGCGGGGGCAAACGTGAAATTGTATCAATATTACCGTCATTAGACATACCGTTCAAAATCCGAACCCTTTTATCGGGTTCGGATTTTGTTTTATGAACTCCACTCATTTTTTAATTCTCCAATAGGCCATGCAGCCAACACTGCATGACCTATTTGTTTTTCGGGCAATATCGGGTTTCTAACCAGAATCAGGGAATGAATTGACATAAAACAGGTATTGACAATTTCCCGATTGGAATGATATGATATTTTTAATAGAATATTTAGAGGGAGTAGCTTCCCGTATTTTACGGGGCTCAAAGTCGTCATTTCGGAGAAATCCCGGCTTTGACAGCGTTTCGTTTAGTGAGACTCTATTGTTAGATTTGTGTCTAACAGTAGGGTCTTTTTTATTTCTATTTTTGAGGAAAGAAGGCGGAGATGCGATGTGATATAAAGCGTTCGTTTCAGAAATATTGTGATGTTCTCAGTACTTCCCCGGAAAAGGACACCTCCTGTACGTTCTCGCTGTACGATTCCATTCCTTCCATACAGCCTATAAACAACAAGATTGGATTCGGTGTCTTCTCGGTCACCGAAAATGATGATACAAGGAGAATGATGAATGAACGATTTTCATAGAAAAACCCCGCAGCAGATCATGGATCTGCTCAAAGTGGATGACAGAGGCCTGCACGATGTGAAAATAAAAATCCAAAGAGAAAAATATGACTATAATGAACTGGAAGAAGCGGCCTCCAAGAGCGCTGTGCTGGTTTTCTTTGAACAATTTAAGGATTTCCTCGTTCTCATATTGCTGGCGGCCGCAACCATATCCGCTTTCCTTGGGAAACTGGAAAGCACACTGGTCATCCTGGTGGTAGTGATGATCAACGCGGTACTGGGCACCGTGCAGCATATCAAGGCGGAACAGTCCTTAAAAAGTCTGAAGGCTCTTTCCTCCCCCACCGCCAAAGTGTTAAGAAGCGAAAAAAAGATGGAGATCCCGTCCCGGGAGCTTCTGGTGGGAGATATCTGTTACCTTGACGCGGGTGATTACGTGAGTGCGGACGGCAGAATCCTGGAATCTTACAACCTGCAGGTCAACGAAAGCTCCCTTACCGGGGAATCGGAAAGCGTCATGAAAACAACGGAAGTGATAGACAAAGCGGATGTTGCCATTGGCGACAGAAAGAACATGGTCTTTTCCGGCAGCTTTGTTACCTATGGCCGGGCCGTTGTGCTTATTACCGATATCGGAATGAAAACTGAAATCGGAAAAATCGCTCATCTGCTGGAAAGCGCCAAAGAAAAGAAAACGCCGCTTCAGGAAAGCCTGGATCATTTCGGGAAAAAGCTCGCTTTTCTGATCCTTATCATATCGGCCTTTGTATTTTTGCTGGACGTATTTAGGGGCCGCGAATTGATCGACTCCTTTATGTTTGCGGTTTCCCTTGCGGTGGCGGCGATCCCAGAGGCACTGAGTTCCATCGTGACAATCGTGCTTGCGCTGGGAACGCAGAAGATGGCAAAAGCCAACGCGATCATCAGAAAGCTGCAGGCAGTGGAAAGCCTTGGGAGCATCTCGGTGATCTGCTCAGATAAAACCGGAACCCTGACGCAGAACAAGATGACCGTGCAAAAGGTGTTCGTGGATGATAAGGTAGTGGAGCATGATAAGCTGGACCCCAATCAGAACCTGGAAAAGAAGCTGGTATTGATGGCCCTGCTGTGCAATGACGCGGTGACGGTTGAGAAAAAAGAAATTGGCGACCCGACTGAAATCGCGCTTGTGAATTTAGGAGAACTCTATCATCTGGATGAACTGCTGATCCGAAAAGCATACCCCAGATTCGCCGAGCTGCCCTTTGACTCTGAGCGGAAACTGATGAGCACCGTAAACACACTGGAAGACAAACTCCTGATGATCACAAAAGGGGCTTTGGATGTACTGCTTTCAAGGTCATCAAGGCTGGAAACCTCTGACGGGATACAGGAGCTTACAGCAGAACATAAGCAGGAGATTGAAAAGGTCAACAGAGATTTTTCAGGGAACGGCCTGAGGGTGCTTGCCTTTGCCTACAAGGAGCTTCCGGAAGAGCGGGAACTCCGAATTGAAGATGAAAAAGACTTAACATTTGTGGGCCTCATCGCAATGATGGACCCGCCAAGGGCAGAATCTGCACAGGCCGTGGCGGACTGCATCCGTGCGGGAATCAAGCCCGTAATGATCACCGGAGACCACAAGATCACGGCCTCGGCCATCGCGAAACAGATTGGAATATTAAATGACGAATCGGAAGCGATCGAAGGATTTGAACTGGAAAGCATGACGGACGAAGTGCTGAAAAAGAAAGTGGAAGACATCTCCGTTTATGCGAGAGTATCGCCTGAGCACAAAATCAGGATTGTGAGAGCGTGGCAGGAAAAAGGAAAAGTGGTCGCGATGACCGGCGACGGAGTAAACGACGCACCTGCTTTAAAGCAGGCGGATATTGGAATCGCGATGGGAATTACAGGCACCGAGGTTGCAAAAGACGCAGCCGCGATGGTGCTGACGGACGATAATTTCTCCACCATCGTCAGAGCGATTTCCAACGGGAGAAGCATCTACGCAAACATTAAGAATTCCATCAAATTTCTGTTATCGGGAAACACGGCGGGAATCCTTTCGGTGCTTTATGCTTCGCTGTGCGCGCTGCCGAATCCATTTGCACCGGTACACTTATTATTTATTAATTTGGTCACAGACAGTCTTCCCGCTATTGCCATCGGGCTTGAACCGCATAATGAAACCATCATGAAGGAAACGCCGAGAGACCGAAACACGCCGATACTGGATAAAAGCTTTGCAATTGAAGTCATGCTTGAGGGACTCCTCATAGCAATAGGAACCATGTTTTCATACTACGTTGGCCTGTCTTCCGGCGGTGCGGAAACAGCGCGCACCATGGCGTTTGCCACCCTATGTCTTTCAAGGCTTCTTCATGGGTTCAACTCGAGGGGAAAGGACTCTCTGTTTCGGCTGGGAATCCTAACAAACAAATTCATCTGGATTGCCGTGGCGATCGGTTCCCTGATGCTGCTTGCCGTTTTGACGTTCCAGCCGCTCATGGTTCTTTTTGAAATCGCGCCGTTAACCGGGAGCCAATATGGAGTGATCTTGGGTCTATCGCTTATGCCGCTGGTTTTGGTTCAGATTTATAAGACACTCTTTAACAAATAAACAACGGTTTTCTTCGGATTCGCTGTACCGTTCATTAACCCAAAATCGTTCTGGACTCATTTTACGCAAAAAGGGGATGCCCATCAATGGGCATCCCCTTTGCTCTGCCACGCTTCTTTCAGCAGGGCCACCGCAGCCGGAATTTCTTCGATTTTCAGGCAGGCGAACCCCAAGAGGAGCATGCTCTCGTACCCGTTTTGCGGCGGGGCAAAATAGTATTGCGATACCCCGTACACCTTCACTCCCTGCTGAAAAGCCGCCTGAATCAGCTTTTGCTCATCCCAGCCGTTGTTGACACGCAGAAGAAAATGCAGCCCGGCGGAGTCCCCCCTGATTTCGGTTTCCGGCAGCAGGCGGCGTACCGCAGAGACGATCGTTTCTCTTTTTTGCCGGTACAGATTGCGCATCCGGTTCAGGTGGCGCTCAAAATGCCCCTCGTCGATAAAGCGGCACAGGGTTTTCTGGTCCATTTTCGGTACGGGACAGATGTAAAAACTGAGCTTTTTCTGGTATGCGTCCAGCAGATGGCGCGGCAGCACCATGTAGCTGACCCGCAGCGCGGGCGAAAGTGATTTGGAGAAGGCGCCCATATAGATCACCCGGCCGGTCTCATCCATCCCCTGCAGGGACGGGATCGGCTTGCCGGAATAGCGGAACTCACTGTCGTAATCGTCCTCGATCAGGTAGCGGCCCGGCTTTTCATTTGCCCAGTTCAACAGCTGAATCCGGCGGCTGACCGGCATAATGGTGCCGGTCGGGAACTGATGCGACGGCGTAATGCAGGCCACATTCGCCCGGCTCTCGCGCAGCGCATCCGGCCGCATGCCGCTTTCATCCAGAGGAATGGGGCGGCAGGTCGCGCGGCTGCTTTTAAAGATCATATTGAGCTTTTCATAGCCCGGGTTTTCAATGGCGTACACAGAATCCGCATCGAACAGCTGAATCAGCAGTTGGAGCAGAAATTCTGTTCCTGAGCTGATGACGATTTGATCCGCACAGCAGTTCACACCGCGCGAATAATGCAGATAGTGGGCGATGCTCTCGCGCAGGCCGGGGTCGCCCTTGGGATCGCCCGCCGTTAACAGGTCGCGGTCGTACTCGTTGATCACCTCTTTGGTGAGCCTGCGCCAGATCGAAAACGGAAAGCTGTCGTGATCGACTCCCTGATGGGAAAAATCATACCGGAAGCTGACACTCTCGCGCAGCGGGGTGATCTCTTTTTTCGGTTCCTGATTCATGCGCAGAATCCCGCCCAAATCCGCGACATAATATCCGCTTTTCTCCCGCGCGACCAGGTACCCCTCGGCCACCAGCTGATTATAGGCCGCCTGAACGGTATTCTGGCTGCAGTGCAGGTAGGCGGAAAGCTGCCGTTTCGACGGCATTTTTTCATCTTTCAGATAATTTCCTCCGGTAATCTCATGCTTAAAAAAATCATACAGCTGCTGAAAGAGCGGGACATCCGCCCGTTTTTCCAGCCGCAGAGAAATTTCATTCAAACCGCTCGCCTCCATCTGATACCATCAAAATTTCTATATCTGGCACTTTTTATATGATCAATTCTCTTCTATAATAAAGCAAACCTTAAAAACATGCAAGTATTATCGGTGCGCTTTCCATCGGCGGTTTGCTTTGGAAAGCGGCATTACTGGAATCGAAACGGGAGGCTGATTCAATGAACAACAGGTATGAACTGAACAAAAACCTGGCCCAGATGCTCAAGGGCGGCGTTATTATGGACGTGACAACACCGGAACAGGCGAAAATCGCAGAGGAAGCCGGAGCCTGCGCCGTTATGGCGCTGGAACGAATCCCTGCGGATATTCGCGCGGCGGGCGGTGTTTCCAGAATGAGCGACCCCAAGATGATCCGGGGCATCCAGCAGGCCGTCAGCATTCCGGTTATGGCCAAGGTAAGAATCGGGCATTTTGCGGAAGCACAGATTTTGCAGGCGATCGAGATCGACTACATCGACGAAAGCGAAGTGCTGTCCCCTGCGGATGACCTTTACCATATTGACAAAACCAGGTTCGACGTTCCGTTCGTGTGCGGCGCCAAGAATCTGGGAGAAGCCCTGCGCAGAATTGCCGAGGGGGCCTCTATGATCCGCACAAAGGGCGAACCCGGCACCGGTGATGTTGTGCAGGCGGTGCGCCACATGCGGCTGATCAACCGGCAGATTCGCGAGATTCAGAACACCCGGGAGGATGAGCTGTTCCACACTGCAAAGGAGCTGCAGGTACCCTATGAGCTGGTGCGCAGTGTCTTTGAAACCGGCCATCTGCCCGTCGTCAACTTTGCGGCCGGCGGCATCGCAACACCCGCAGACGCGGCGCTGATGATGCAGCTCGGTGCTGAGGGTGTGTTTGTGGGTTCCGGCATTTTCAAGTCCGGCAATCCGGCCAAAAGAGCCCGTGCCATCGTTCAGGCGGTTACAAACTACAACGATCCCGCTCTTCTGGCAGAGCTTTCGGAGGACCTGGGAGAAGCGATGGTAGGAATCAACGAGCAGGAAATCAAGCTGCTCATGGCGGAGCGCGGCATATGAAAATCGGAGTTTTGGCATTGCAGGGCGGCTTCGCGGAGCATATTGCCGCACTGAACAAGCTCGGTATCCCCTGCGTGGAAATCCGGAAAAAAGCAGATTTTGATGATTCGCTGGATGCGCTGATTCTCCCCGGCGGGGAAAGCACGGTCGTGGGGAAGCTGCTGCATCAGACAGAGCTGTTTGGCCCCATTCAGGAACGGATTCAAAAGGGGATGCCCGTATGGGGCACGTGCGCCGGGCTGATTCTTCTGGCCGACACGATTGTGAACGAACCGAATTCGTATCTAAGGGGCATTGATCTGACCGTGAGAAGAAACGCCTATGGCCGTCAGCTTGGGAGCTTTCATACAGAGGAGGAATTCCGCGGCATCGGAAAAATCCCGATGACCTTTATCCGCGCGCCTCTGATCGAATCCGTGGGCAAAGGCGTTACTCCACTTTCTTTCTATGACGGAAAAATAACCGCGGCAGAAAATGATACAATTCTGGTAACGACCTTCCACCCTGAACTGACGGACGATACGCGGGTTTTCGAGTATTTTCTCCGCAAGGTGAAGCAGCAGGCTATTCTTCCATCCGCATAAAAGGGCCTTATGTATCCGGCAGTTCCATTTTATTCAGAAATGGGTAGTGATCCTGATTGAATCATGAAAATAATTCTTGCCGCCACCGTTATGATGTAGGGTACAGCTTTCGAATGCCCGGTGCGTTTTTCCGCAGTGTCCCCTGCGACCTCTGCGGCCACAGTATCTGCCTGACCCTGCCCTGGCGGATTTTGTATCTTGCGATCAATCTCACGGGGGTATTCCTTTCCTATTTTGCGGCGGAGTCTGTCTCGACTCTGTTCTTTGGGAATACACTCTCGGTGACTCTTTTCGTTTTTATACTTCTCATGTGCGTCGTTGAGCTGATCTGCCGGACGATTCTGAGATTTGCGAAGTGGAAAGAAAGCAATCCGACAGACGATCAAGTGCAATCGAAGCAATCTCCCGATGAAAACATGACTAAGGGATAACGCAAAAGGCTCCGCCCTCTTTAGAGCGGAGCCTTTCTGTATCAAAAAAGTCCCAAAAGCTTGTACACCTATGCAAAGAGACCAACGCATTCTTCCTGCGTCGGCCTCTTTCTCAGCATTCTGTTCCAAGTGCATTGAGCGCCTTTTGTTACTAATCCATAGGAGAAGGGTTTAGGGGTGGAAATGAAAGCGATTCCTCCATCTCCTTATAAACAAAGCACTCTGAAATATGGTCATTCACCATGCCCGTAGCCTGCATAAACGCATAAACGATCGTTGAACCAACAAACTTGAACCCCAATTTCTTCAGATCTTTACTGATTTTATCAGAGAGGGGTGTGGTTGCCGGCACATCTTCAATGCTTTTCCAATGGCCTACAATAGGGGTATCATCCACATAGCTCCATATGAATTGATCAAAACTTCCGTATTTTTTTGCAGCTTCCAGAAATGCCCTGGCATTCGTTACGGCGGCGTTTATTTTGAGGCGGTTTCTGATGATGTCCTCATTTGTCATAAGTTCCTCAATTTTTGCTTCGCCGTAAAGAGACACCTTGTTAGGGTCAAATCCATCAAAGGCCTCCCGGTATGCGGCTCTTTTCTTTAGTACGGTGATCCAGGAAAGCCCTGCCTGCATTCCTTCTAAAAGGAGCATTTCAAACAGCTTGTTATCATCATGTACAGGCCGTCCCCATTCGTGATCGTGATAATCCACGTAAATGGGAGTATCTCCTGCCCAAGAGCACCTGATTTTTTCATTCATACTGTTTTCTCCAATCGAGCATGATATCATCGTTTCATCCTGTTGATCAATAAAGCATGTCGTTCCTTTTGAATATCATCCCACTTATTATTGAATCGGGCGGCAAACAGAATCACCTAGTAACAATTATCCGTGTACTTGTATATCAGTTTTATTGTTCTTTACGCCCTGCCAATTCTCAATATGTAACCATTCCGCATTGAAAATATTGTAGCATAAAATGTGATTTTTAAGAAGACGCCGTATATTGATATTCTAATATTCATAGCATACGGATTTTTTGACAAACTGAAGGCTCCACCCTAAAAAGGTTGGAGCCTGATTTGTTATTATACAATCAAATCAAATTAGAAGGAAAGCACAATGCCGCCGTCGTCGGCATACACCGTACTCAGGCCGCTGGCCTGAAAAATGATGACCTCCCGGAAAGAAAACAGGCTTTTGATTTTATCACACAGCTCTTCCGCTTTTGCTCTGGCGTCCACGTGGGTAATCGCAAGAACCGTTTCCGTCATATTGACCGCGTCACGGCGAATGATGTTCAAAAGCTTTTCCATCGCCTGCTTTTCCCCGCGGGCCTTCTCCTTGAGTTCCAGAACACCGTCGCCGTTGGAACCGAGAATCGGGATGATATGAAGCACCTTGCTTATAATCACCTGAATCCCCTTGATTCGGCCGTTCTTTTCCAGGTTATCCAAAGACACCGGCACAAACAGCGTCTGCAAATGGGTAATATAGTGGCTGAGCCTGAGGAGAATCTGGCTGTTTTCCATCTGCTGTTCCAGCATCCTCTTAAGCTGCAGCACCACAAGAGTCTGCCCCGCAGAAGCGGATTTGCTGTCGATCACATACACCTTGCTGGTGCTGCCGGATTCCTCCAGCATCTGCTTTGCAGCCATAGCGCTTTGAAAGGAACCGCTCAGCCGAGAAGAAATCGTAACCACATAATTGACTGCGCAGGACTTATAAGCCTCCAGATAATCATGCAGAGACGGACAGGCCGTGGTGATTTTACGCTTGCTGGCTTTCATTTTCCGAATCAGTTCATCAGAATCGAGGCCTTCATCCGTTAACGCCTCGTCGTCAATCAAAAGCTGAAACGGAATCCGCTTGATCTCATTGGGATCGCCAAACACCTCTTCGTTAAAATCGACACAGCTGTCTACGATGATTTGATACTCCACTGGGCTTTCCTACCTTTCATTACCCCGGCATTGGGTATGATCTTTTTCAATATGAATCAGTTTACCACTTTTTTACAACAACTTCAAGATGTAATTTTCAAAATCAAATCAAAAGATTTTTAAAACTAAATAACAGAAGTGTGAGCCCGATCGTTTTCTGACCGCGGGCCAGTCCGATTATTTTCTGCTCTTCCCCGTCAGATGATCCGCCGTAATTTTGATTACCTTTACCCTGCTGTCGGCATTTTTGATGTAATCAAGCCCTTTTTGCATGAATTCAGGGGAATATTTCTGCACCAGCAGCTCCATCGCCCGCTGTTTTTCCTCCGCAAAGACTTCTTCCGCCTTTCCGAACAGAACCGCACTTTCATAATTCGTGGTGAAATCCCCCGGCAAAACCTGTGTTGCACCAACGACACAGAAAGAGACCTTTGGATTTCGGATGATATTCTCCAGCTTGCTGCCAACGATGGCACAGTGAATATAAACCGCCTCGTTCTCATACACGTAGCTGACCGGAACACCGTACGGGTATTCCTCGCCCATAGTGGACAGTACGCCGTATTCGCCCTTTTGAAGCAGCAGCTCTGTGTTTTCAGGGGAAAGGATACGATCTTTTCTTCTCATCTCCGGAAACATGTTTTCACATCCTGTTCTTTTATGAGTTTTCTTTTCAATTATGAGTTCTTTTCAATTGAAATCATCTGATACAAGTACATTGATTTTTTGCCGCCTACGGCGGGGAAAGAAATCATCAGCTTTTCAAAGCGGCATGACGGTCATTCCTCCGGCCGCCAAAGGCTGCGCGCAAGGTCTACCGTGCCGTTTTCCCGAAAAGAAACGCCTTCGCTTTCCAGCAGACGGCGCTGCTCCGGCCACCCCGGCGCCGTACGGCCCAAACGGTTTACCACCCGGTGGCAGGGCAGCGACAAAAAGGAAGGGGTATGGCTCAAAGCATTTCCAACCTGCCTTGCACTGCGCGGCGCTCCAATGAAAAAAGCGATTTGCCCGTAGGTGGCTACCCGCCCGTAGGGAATCTTTGCGACAACCTGATATACCTGATCTGTGAAAGTCCCTTGCTCCATGGTGTCTTTCCTTCTGTATGATATTACTTTTGATTATATCGAACGCATCCGCAGAATACAAGAATTTTATCATGGACACACCGGTGTATGGCCGCCGCCAAAGCAGGTGTATTCAACGCCTCTCTCCCCTTCTTCATCGCCAGTTCGTAGAGGCCAGGCGCAACACCCCCGGCGTACAGGCGCCGTCGATCTCATTGCTCCGGTTTTGACTGGAGAAGCGCTTTAAGGTCATTCCCCCCTGGATTCTGCTGTATCTTCAGATCAAATGCTGAAACGATTGCAAAAACATGGTCAAAAATATCCGCCTGTATGGATTCATATTCATCCCATACGGTTGTGCCGGTGAAAGCGTAAAGCTCGATCGGCACTCCATTCTCTGTGGGGGCCAGCTGCCGAACCATGATGGCCATATCCTGACGCAGATCGGGATGATCTTTCAGATAGGCTTGCAGGTATGCCCGGAATATTCCCAAATTGGTCAGACTGTCTGCACGGAGCGTGCCGGGCAAATCCGCGATGTCGAATTCGTCGTGCGGGTGCGGCGCGCTGGCTTTCCATTCTAAATAGTCCTGAACATACTCGATTTGCCGATAACGCTGCAGCATCTCATCGTCGCAAAAGCGCACACTGGTAATATCAATGTTGACGGCCCGTTTCAGTCTTCTGGCGCCGGATTCCTGCATGTAGCGCCAGTTTTTGAACGGTTCGTTGACCATTGAATAAGTAGGGATCGTGGTGATGGTATTGTCCCAATTCTTCACTTTCACCGTATGCAGTGAAATCTCGACAATCTGCCCTTCCGCCTGCCCCGGTTTTTCAATCCAATCCCCCAGACGCGCCATATCGTTCTCTGTCAACTGAATACTGGACACAAAGCCCAGAATCGTATTTTGAAACACCAATAGAAGAACCGCACTTGCGGCGCCGATGCCGCCAAGCAACAAAAGAGGTGAACGGTTCATCAGCACGCTGATGATGATAATCAGTCCTACCGTATAGGCCAGAATTTTGAGCACTTGAAAGTAGCCCTTCAACGGCCGGGTTTTGGCGGTCTCTCTTTTTTGGTAAATGTCGTCGAACGAGTTTAACAACTGATTTGCGGTATTCACAACCCCGATCACAATCAGACACGACGCCCCGCGTTGAAGCCACTCCTGTCCATCCCGAAAGAAGGGCGCCATCCCATATACAACAAGCGCAGGAACAACCAGTGTCAGCTGTTCAAACACCCTGTGGGCGAATAAGATATCTCCCCACTTCATTTTGGATTTCGAAATAACCGCCCGCAGAACGCGCAGAACAATATTCTTAGCGATGAGATACGAAACCAAAGCACTGCAAAAAACGATCAGCACCAGGACAATAACGGAGACGATTTGTGCAGTTGTTTCGCCGGCGCCATAACTCATTATCGTATCGTTCAGCCATTTCAACATGATATCTGCGCTCCTTATATCAAATCGATATGATTTTTCATTATTCCCATCCATACTGCCGGCAATATGCAGGCAAACTCAATCGATACCCGCAATGATTACAAAAGCAGGAATTTTTCACGAGCAAAGTCGATTTAGTATTGCGATATTTTTTCAAAAAACAGGATTTCCATCCTCAAAATCGCCTGAATGGCGAAAAAAAGGCCGCTACCATTGCCGTGCTCCCTTTTACTCTTCAAATCCGCCTGTTGATCAGACGGAAGGTTTCTGATCGATTTCTTTTCAGTATACCATAAAAAATCCCGGCAAATCAAATACAAACCGCATTGATTTGCCGGGATTTCCGGACTGCATCCGAAATGGCCGCATAAGTCCTAACCACCAGCTAATCCGGTGGTTTGATCAGGCCCTATAAGGACCTTCTGATAGCTGGCATCTCAAGACGCATGAAACTACTTTTCTTTTGCAGTATGCCCCACCGCCCGTAATTGAGCCGCTCCCTTCGATTGCTGCATTTTTACGCCCTTATCACCTTGTTTGGGCTGGGCCTGCTTCGATCGATGCCTGAAGTTGAAGCTTACGGGGAAACCAAAAAACGTTCCGCGTTGATTCACGCGGAACGTTTTTTCTAAAATTAGCCTGCCAGCGCGGCTACCCGGTAGACCGCCCGGCAGAGCGCATACAGATTTTTTTCCGGCAGATCCTGGTTCGCAACACAGCCCGGCCCGATGATCAGGCCTCTGTCCCCGGCGGCGGCGATCGCCTCCTGCACATGCTGCTCTACTTCGGCCACAGAACCGGAGACCAGAAGGCTTTCCCGGATTTTTTCTCCGTTTTCATCATAATAAGGGGTTTCTCGGATTCCGCCGAGCAGGCACTTATCTGTTATCTTCCGTGCCTCGGCCAGAGTCGGACTGCTCCACCGGTCGTGCCAGTTGATGCAGTTGACGGGATAATCCGCAATCAGCTGGAACATCCCGTTGTCGCCATGCAGATGCGCCACATTGAAAAAGGTTTTATCCTGATATGCGGCGATGACCTGACGGTCGTAGAATTCCCCGAATTCGCGGTACTGCTCCTCGGTCAGAAAATCGAAATTAGCACATTGGGTGGCAAAGAAAAAGCCGTCTACACCCGCTTCAATGTTGGCTTTCACAAAGTTAATGGTAGTTTCCGTCAGCGCTTGCAGCGCCTGCTTGAACAAACGCGGATTCTCTTTCATATCCAGCAAAATTCGGTCCCCGGCCAGCTTTCTGGCCGTAGTCAGAGGGCTGAAAATCGTCTGGATTACCGGGAATTGTTTTTTCGCCAGAAGAATCGTATGCCGGGCCGCCTGAAGCTGCTTGCCGTAAGAGCCATAAATGGCCGGCAGCGGCTCGATCCGCTCCCAGTCGCTGATTTGGTGGATGCCATAGTCATCCACAATCGGCGGAAGATTCACTCGGTTAAAGATTTTCACCTTCACGCCGTAATCCTGAACGCCATATAACCCAAAGGGCATCAGCTTAATGAAATCAAAGTCATACTTCTGCGCAAAGGCAACCTGGGTTTCCGCCAGACTTCTGGGGTCCTGATCCACAGCGGAAAAATGCATCCAGACATTCAGCGGAATCTTATCCACCTCCTGCCCATTCAGCGCTGCCTGAATCCGTTCAAACTTATTCATAAATACACCTACCATTTCTTAAATGCCAGCTCAATTCGGCTGAATACCACATCCAGCAAACCGCACAGCGCCCAATAGATCAGCGCCGCCGCGATATAAGCCTCCAGGTAATGCGCGTTTTGAGCTGAGGCCAGCTTCGCTTGGGACAGAATATCTGCCACACCAATGGTAAAAGCAAGGGAAAGCCCCTTGATGACGCCTAAAAAAGTATTGAAAAATACCGGTACCACCACAGTGACTCCCTGCGGCACAATGATTCGAAACAGCGCCTGTAATCCGGTCATGCCGCTGGCATAGGCGGCGTCCCATTGTCCGGGATCGATGGAGTAAAACGCGCCGCGGATATTCTCCGACTGCCCCACCGAAATATACAGGGCATAGGCCACCACCAGCACGGCCAGAGGCGAAACCTTGACGTCCTGCCCCATTCCGAGCATGCGGCAGATACCGTCTATTGCCATGGGCAAAATAAAATACGCCAGATATAAATGAATGACCAACGGGATTCCCCTGGTATAATCGATAAAGACCCGGGCGATCTGTTTTGCCACCGGAATCTGGCGGATTCGAACTGCCGCCACCACAAAGCCCAGCAGGATGCCGAAAATCAAAACGATCAGCGCTGTCCCCAGGGTAAAGGGAACCACGGTGAGAATAAACCGCATATCTTCCAGAATGACTGTTCCGCTCAGCATTACCCCACCCGCTTTTCCGTTTGATTGCCAATGGTGATCTTCTTTTCGAACAACTGGCAGAGCTTGCTTACCGCAAACGTGATGCACCAGTAAATGACGGCCGCAGCCAGGTACACCTCCAGCTTTTTCACGCCGTAATCGTTGGAAATAATCTTCTTTGCCATTCCCATGATATCTGTCAGTCCGATCACGAACAGCACAGAGGTATCCTTGACCAGCTCTACGAAAGCGTTCTCCAGATTGGGCCACGCAATGGGCAGCATCTGGGGCAGAATAATCCTGCGGAGCTTGGTAAAGCCGGTCATCCCGATGCTGTCTGCCGCGTCGTGCTGCCCCTGCTCCACCGCCAGATAGGCCGGACGCAGATATTCCGACATGTAGGCGCCGTTGAACAGGATGAGTGCCAGAGAGACGTAAAGAGTCTTGCTCCAGTCGTCGGCATTGATGCCGAACTCCCGCAGGATCAGCGGCAGCCCGTAATAGACCAGAAAAATGTGGATCAGAGGAGGCGTGCTGCGAAAGAAAGATACATAAATATTGGCCAGCGGAGAAAGCACCTTCCACTTTTTGATACGAACCGCAGCGATACCCGCCGCCAGCAAAATCCCAAAGCTGCCCGAAATCACAATAATCAACAGGGTATAAGGGATTGCTCCGCTGATTCGGTCAATGATTTTTAGAACATAAGAAAAATCAATTCCCATGGCTGCAGGTGTCACTCCTTTCCGGTTTGAACTTTGTTATTCAGTAAAGTATTTGATGGTGTCTTCTCCATACCAGGTTTCGGACAGCTTCGACAGAGTGCCGTTTTCACGAAGGGTCTTCAGCGCCTGCTCCACCTTTGCGGACAGATCGGTCTGATCCTTGGCCAGGGCGAAATAAGTACCGTTGATCTTTACGGGAGGGGTAACGGCCTTGACCTTCAGGCCCAGCTCTTCCTTGATCTCTGCAAAGCCCAGATTGTTGGGCAGCACCAGAGCGTCATATTCCTTGTCGCTGACAGACTTGAAACGGTCTGCAACAGAAATGCCGTCGCCGGTGGTAATCGTGATCTGCTTGTCGGGGTGCTCTTGGTTATAGGCGGTCAGCAGGTTGAAAATGCCGCCGTTGGGAGTGGAAGGAACCAGCTTTTTGCCTACCAGATCATCAAGGCTCTTGATGGAATCGTCGTCTTCATTGACATAAATGTTGATCAGGCTGACCCCGTTGATCGCGTTGGGGATCAGGTATTTCTGCTCTCTTTCAGGGGTCTTATACAGGCCGCCGCCGATCAGCGCGTATTTGCCGGTCTCCAGACCGATCTGGGTGGCGTCGCTCTCGACCAGTTCGATATTGAAATCATAGTCGGCGATCAGCTCGTCGACCGCTTTGAGCACATCGACCTCATAGCCGACTTTTTCGCCCTTATCATTTTCAAAGCTCAGGGGCTTGGAGCCGGATTCCAGCGCTACATTTACGGTTTTCACCTGAGCTGCGGAAGACTCCCCGCCGCTTTGTGCAGCGGAGGCATTGGCGCCTGTGCTTTGATTGGATGCGCAGCCTGACAGAACCCCTGCAAACAGCGCCGCCGCCAATACAGAACTAAATAGTTTCGTTTTCATAAAATCTCCTCCTGATTTGTGTGGAAACCACATGTTTTTCTTGTTCCTAAAAAGAACGGATGATTATATTTGATAAACAAAAGGCTGATAGATACAATCTAAGAACCGTTTTGTTGCCGCTTCCTTGGGCGAAAGGAAAACTTCCCGGGGAGGCCCCTGCTCCACGATATTTCCGCCATCCATAAAGATCACTTTGTTGGCGATGGTCTGGGCAAAGCTCATTTCGTGAGTGACGACCACCATCGTGATCCCCCTGCTTGCCACCTGCTTCATCACCGAAAGGACTTCTCCCACCAGCTCGGGGTCGAGCGAAGACGTTGGTTCGTCGAAAAGGATGACGGAGGGGTTCAAAGCGAGGGCTCTGGCGATCCCGACCCGCTGCTGCTGGCCGCCGGAAAGCTGGTTGGGATACGAATCTTCCTTCCCCTCCAGCCCAACACTTTTCAGCTGCTGCTTCGCTGTTAAAATCGCATCCGCTTTGGGAATCTTCTGCACGGTAATCAAACCCTCCGTGATGTTTTCCAAAGCTGTTTTGTTTTTAAACAGATTGTAGTGCTGAAATACCATGGCTGTTTTTCTGCGCAGCGCCAGAAGCTGTTTCTTCGAGGATTTTTTATAATCATACTCGACTTGATCGATCGTAATATTTCCTTCATCGGCCTTTTCCAGACCGTTCATACAGCGCAGCAGCGTGGTCTTTCCCGTTCCGCTTGGCCCGATGATCACCGCCACATCGCCCTGCTCCACCGTCAGGTTAATGCCTTTTAAAATCTCTTTGGCAGCAAAGGATTTGCGGATATTTTCTATGACAATCATGGCTGCTCCTCCTTCCACAACTCCAATTTTTTTACTTTAGTACCACATTAAAACATACTAATCTTATATGGTTAAGATGCTTTGTTTAATAAAGAATACGTTGCACACCGCAATAAGTCAACACTTTTTTGATGAAAAAAACCTTTTTTATTCATGTTTGGTTAAAATACATGTATGTTTAATAATATTTTGGTCACATTAATAGGCTGTACCTATATCAAAAAGGAACAGAATCCCAGCCCACGGCGGCATAGGGACACTTTCAGAAAAGCAAACTGAATAGAAGCAAGTACGCCCTGAGCCAATTGGCTCAGGGCGTACTTGTTTCTATAAAGCAACTGATTTGTCATCAGTTAGCCTCTTATGATTGGCAAGGCTGAATCGATGATTTTAGTGCTATGTTTGACAGGGTAATCCCCAGAACTTTACCCAAATTCTGCGGTTACTGCAATGTTCTGTGACAATGGTATACTATGGAAAACCAACCTCACCGCTGCCAGGCGTCCACAAAAATGGACGATTTGCTTCAATATAAAAGAAAACGATTCCCTTGCAAAGCATCTGCTTTTTCGCTTCTATTTTCAGGACATTGCTTCACCGAAGAAATTGGCCAGAGCATCGCCGAGTTTTTCAAACACCGGGTGTTTGTCGAACATAAAGTCATTGTGCTTGCCGTCCAGAACCAGCAGCTGCTTCTTTCCGCTGATCCGATTGTAAAACTCCAGCGACTCTTCCAGCGGATGCAGCTGATTATCCTTACCGTGACCCACCAGTACCGGCACGTTCAGGGTGTTCAGATAGTCCTCCGCGTTGAACTCCAGAAGGGACTGCCCCAGCTCCAGCGAGATTTCCTGCCCATAGCCTTTTACCGTATACAGGTTATCCTTTACGATTCCGTCAGTATCCGGGTCCAGCGGATAGTAACGGAATGGATTATCAAAACGCCGTGTACCCTCTTTCACAAAGCGAATCCGTTCCTTGGCCACCTCTTGCCGCAGCTTGTTAAAGTCCACATAGGAATAGACCGATCTCAGCCAGCGTTCGCCGCAATAAAAGCCATTCAGGCCCGCGACCGCCTTGACACAGGATTCCTTGGACGCTGCGGCAATCACCAGAGCGGCCGCCATCCCCCATCCAAGCAGGCCGATCCGCTCCGTATCGACCTCCGGCAGTGTCTGCGCGTAAACCAAAGCATTGCGGATATCTTCCACCTGCTCCTCCAGCTTACACACGCCGGCAGGCCCGCCGTTATCCAGAAAACCGCGGTAGTCAAAGCCGAACGCAGCATAGCCCCGCGCCGTCATCGCTCTGGCAAACAGGGCGGGATAGATCGCATTCAGACCCATATATCCGGAATTCGGGACGATGCAGGGGCACTTCTCCCCCTCTTGATAATCATCGGGAAGATACAAAATCGCTTTCAGCGGATAGCCATTGCTGTAGAACACATGGTTTTGTGTCATCATTTCTTTTCCTCCTCAGATTGTGACTCTTTCGTGACAAGAACAGCTCCCTTGTCGGCGGATGTTACCAGCTCTGCATACTTTGCCAGCACACCGCTTCGCGGTTTCTTCAAAAGCTGCACGCTGGCTAGCCGCCTGCGGATCGTTTCGTCATCCACCAACAGCTCCAATCTGCGATTGGGGATATCGATCAGGATTCCGTCGCCGTCCTCCACAATGGCAATCGGCCCTCCCGCCGCTGCTTCCGGGGAGATATGCCCGATACAGGGGCCTCTGGTAGAACCGGAGAACCGACCGTCGGTAATCAGGGCGCATTTTTCGTCCATCCCCCTGCCCACCAGCAGAGAGGTCGTCATGTGCATTTCCCGCATGCCGGGGCCTCCCCTGGGGCCTTCGTAACGGATGACAATGACGTCGCCTTCGGCGATCCTGTCGTTTGAGACTGCCTCACTCGCGTCCTCCATCGAGTGGAATACTCTGGCGCGGCCCTGAAACACATACATGCTGGTCTTGACTCCCGCTTGCTTGACCACGGCGCCGTCCGGCGCAAGATTCCCCCGGAGGATGGCGATTCCGCCCTCGGCGCGTTTGGGCCTTTCCAATGGGAAGATGACGTCGTTCTCAGGCGGCACAATATCCGCGTTGTTTTCTACCAAGGTTCGCCCGGTAACGGTCAGATGATCCTTATGCAGATGGGGTTGGATGGTTTTCAGCACCGCCGGAATACCGCCCGCCTCGTCCAGATCGGCAAGAGCGTATCTGCCAGAGGGCTTGATGTTGCATATGTAGGGAACCTGTCGGCTGATGCGGTCGAAATCCTCGAGCTGCAGCTTCACACCCGCTTCGTGGGCAATGGCCATCAGGTGCAGTACGCTGTTGGTGGAGCCGCCCAGAGCCATGCTGGCAGAGATCGCGTTTTCCAGAGCCGATCGGGTGACAATATCTCTGGGAGTAATGCCCGCTTCCAGCAAACCGATGATGCGGTTTCCCGTCAGGCGGGCCATACGCTTTTTCTTGGACCCCACCGCTAAGGCCGTGGCGCAGCCCGGCAGTGTAAGCCCCAGCACCTCTGCCAGACAGCTCATGGTGTTGGCGGTTCCCATCATAGCGCAGGTACCGGCGCTGGGGATAGCGGCCTCTTCCATCCGCTGCAGCTCCTCCATGGTGATTTCACCCTTTTGCGCTCTCCCCGCAAACTCACGGATATCCGTTGTGGTGATTACGTCGATCTCCCCGTATTTTCCGGTCAGGCTGGGGCCTGCTGTCAGGACAATGGCGGGGATATTGACACGCAGAGCCGCCATAATCATCCCGGGGACAATTTTGTCGCAGCCCGGAATCAGTACCATGGCGTCAAAGCGGTGGGACTGTACCATAATTTCAATCGAATCCGCAATCACATCCCGGCTGGGCAATGGGTATTGCATTCCCAAATGTCCCTGACACATACCGTCGCATACGGCGATTGTGTGAAATTCCTTTGGCACTCCCCCGGCCTCGGTGACGCCGAGTTTGACCTGCTCTGCGATCTCTCTGAGATGGATATGGCCCGGTACAATCTCATTCCAGGAATTGACTACAGCGACCAAGGGCTTATCAAAGTCGCTACGGGTCATACCGGTGCTGTAAAGCAATGCCCGGTGGGCGGATCGCTCTATTCCAACGGTAAGCTCATCGCTGCGTTTACGCATGGGTTCCTCCATGTTGAAAGCCTCCTTTTCAAAATTGACGTATTCTCCAGAATATCATTTATGTACTCCGATATTCTGGGTACCTTGCTGCTGGTTGTATTATATAAAGCGAAAAGGAATAAGTCAACCGTTTTATAAAAAAAAGGAATAAATATATCGTTTGCAACAACATGGATATCCTTTTTACAGTCACAATCCATAAGAAACGTTTCATTTGAGCTCTTATATTCTTTTTTGATTGGTTTTGTGATACAATAACGGCAATCACAAAAAGGACGGTGTGTATATGCCTGAGCAATCCGGTTTTTCAGCAGAGGCACCCAATATTCTCGATACCATCAGCAGTATCAAGGATGTCCTTCCCAAAAAGCAGCGCCATCTTTGCAATTACCTGCTGCAGCATTATGAATCTGTGGGCCTGACAACAGTGGCGGAGCTGGCGGAACGCGCCAATGTGGGTACTACGACAGTGATGCGCCTGGTCAAATCACTGAAATACGATACCTTCAACGCCTTTAAAAAGGATTTGCTGAGCGTAGTGATATTGCGGGAAAATTCCTCTTACCGCAGTATGAAACAGGCATTCGGCAAAACAGATGCGCAGCATACCCGGGATAACCTGACCCTCCTCTGTGAAGAGGCAGCGGATTCCATCCGCAATATTCCCACCCCTCGAAATGCGGAACAATTTGAGCGCGCTGTCGATTTTCTGCTGGAGGCAAGACACATCTACATTTTGGCGCAGCGCTCATCCAAAGCCGCCTCTCTTTGCCTGGAGTATTCCCTTTCCCCGTTTTTGCCGGACAAGGTTCGCCAGATGAGCACCGAACTGGATTATGTGTATGACAAGGTGCTGACCATGCAGAAAGAGGACGTCCTGTTTATTGTTTCCAACTGGCCTTGCGGCAGTACCGTGATTGAGGTCGCGCGCTCTTGCCGCGAGCGGGGGATTCCCATCATCCTGCTTACCAATACCAATGTGAACCCCATCAGCAAGCTATGCGATATTCTGTTCGACACCAATTCCGTTAATGGTTCCTATCTGTTGCTCCCGGCCATTGCCGTTATCGAGGCCCTGAGCGCCGAGCTGGGGCACAGAACATTGCCCCAATCCACGGAAAACCTAGAACGGCTGGAGGATATTCTTCGTGAGAAAAAGATGATGGTCTGGTAGCTCAAAAAACCTATCTTTCAGACAATAAAAGAAGCCTGTCAACACATGTGTTGGCAGGCTTCTTTTGTTTGAAAGCGGAAAACAGGACTTGAACACATAGTCCGCCGTTATTCGTTGCCGGCTGCCTATGATTAAACTCTTATAAAGAAGAATGCCACCTGATACCCGGCATCAAGTTCGGCATGGATTGGCTCGACCGCCTCAACGACTGCGACGCCTGTGCGCTCTCGAACATGGTGCTCGACGGAAAGATGCCAAAACCGACCTGGCCGCAGGTCACCTAGGTTTCGGATGTTCTATTGAGAAATCATCCGGAGCGTACCTCTTCGGATGAAACATTCCTTTTTGCCACCATTGGGATTATCATCACCGATACGCTCAACTGCTACGAAATTTATAAGCAGTGCCTGGATCAAGGACTGGGAACCTGGGTCTACCAGTGGAAAGAGCCTGCAAAAGTATAAAGCAGTTGAACTCTTCGCCGCAGCGACGGGATCGAAACCATGGCTGCGGTGAGGAGCGGCGTATACTGTCTCTTTTTTGTTCTTTCTGTCATGCGGGGCTGCGCAGCGCAGCTCCTGTATGACAAAACAGCAATCCCTACCGGTACGGCCGCACTTCAAACGGGATATTCTGGACGAAGGATGCGCTCAAACCATGAAAAATCATATCTGGCTGAATGTGGAAAGGTTCGTACAAAATGGGCCTAAAGCGGCAAAGCACAGCAATGCGAAATGAAATCTGACGTGTTCTTTTAAAAACATAAAAAGGTGTTTTATCACCAGTTCATTCGTAAAAAACAGGCCTCATAAGCAAAAAACGCAAAAGGAATATTCGTTCCGTTGAAAAGCACAAATATTCCTTTTGCTATTTGTATATTTGGCAGAATTGTTTCTTTTCTTTACTTTTTGGTTGATTTATTCCTTTTTCAAGCTTATACTGATGCTATCCCAAAAAGAAGAACGCGATAAATGTCGAATTTGGAACGAACGAAAGGAGCAATCGAAAAAATGAAACAGCGCGAAATTACTTTTTACAGTGAAGGAACAAAGATGGTGGGTAACATCTATCTTCCCGATGATTACAAAGAGGGCGAAAAACGACCCGGTATCGTCGCCAATTCCGGTTGGACGGGAGTCAATAAGGTGTACCCCGCCATGTTCGCCCGCCAGATGACCGCCCGCGGCTTTGTCTGCATGGGTTTTGATTATCGTGGCTTTAAGCCCTCCGGCGGTATCAGCGGTATGGATAAATACACCACCTTGGAGATGGAGACTGACGACATCAACAACGCCGTTACTTTCTTCAAGCATCAGCCCGAAGTGGATGCAGACCATATTGCTTTGATCGGCTGGGGCGTGGGCGGTGCGGTTTGTATCGCAGCGGCACACCGCGACAAAACAGTGAAGGCCGTGGCTACTTTGAATTCCTTTACGGACGGCCGCCGCTGGATGCGCATGGGCATGGGCAATGACAAATTCAATAAGATGCTCCGCACACTGGAGGAAGACAAATACAAGCGCGTCACCACCGGTGACCCCGTACTCCGCCACCCCTATGAGTTTTATCCCAACATCGATGAGTCCGGCGACTTCTATGTGGAGAAAACGTTAAAGAACCTCAACGGCGGCGTAAAGGGTGACATTGAGGTAGAATGCGGCGAGCCCTTCCCCACCCCCATGTCCAGCATCATCGCGGAAAGCTTTGTTCGCTTCAACGTGCAGGACATTCTGCCGAAGCTCGCTCCGGACTGCGCCGTATTCGTAGGCCATGGCAAGTACAACGAGCTGCATGACAAGGAAGAGGCCGAGGACGCTTACCGTCTGGCGAATGAACCGAAGCAGCTGTACTATGTGGACGGCAAACATAACGAGTGGATGTTTGATGAGGACCCGAAGCTGGGTGATCTGTGCGACGCAATGGCGGAGTTCTTCAGGGCCCATATTTGAACATAATTTCAGGGTTTACTTCTTGGTCGCTTTTAACGGAAAGCGAAGTGATTTCTGTTTCGTGTGTTGCATGATCCGGATATTTTCCTTTTGGCACAGCATGCCGGATCAGTCGGAGAATCTTTTGAGGGGTCTTGATCCCAAAAAGCATTTGTCAGCCTGCGGATAATAACAAAAGAAACGGTAAAACCAGAGCATATCTTGCAATTTTAAAAAGGGCTGCCGGAGCAGGCATATGTCACCTGCTCTTTGCAGAGGCAACAGGAGCTTCCCTTTTTAAAAGCCCTTCGCCAGCGTTAGGTATTGGGCATATCCTCAATGCATTGATGTGCTCTGGTTTTTTGCCCAAAAATCTTTTGTGTATTGTTCCGCAAAATACATATAAGAGAGGAGAATTTGTGTGGCATTTTTCAAAGATTTCAGCGCATGGGCACTTTTAATCGACTTTTTTTGGGCTTCCCTTTTCCTTTGGATCGCTCAGGTCATCCGCCTGAAGGTGAAAATTTTTCAAAAGCTATTTATTCCGGCCTCTGTTTTAGCAGGTTTTGTCGCGATGATTCTCGGTCCTGGGTTTCTTAAGGTGATTGGATTTTCGGCTCAGGCCACTTCTTATCCCGGCGTTCTGGTCGCCATGCTGTTTGCCACTTTGATGCTGGGCCACGAAGAAAAAACCCAGTCATTCGGCAAGAGCGTATGGAAGGTACGCGACCAGTTTCTGAACATAGCACTGAATTCCTTTTTCCAATTCGGCACCAGTATTCTGCTGGGTCTCTTGCTGGTCAAGGTGTTTTTCCCGCACATCAACGAAGCGGTCGGAATTCTGATGCCTGCCGGCTGGTATGGCGGATATGGCTTTGCCGGCGCGATCGGTTCTGTTTTGGGGAACTATGGCTTTGAGGACGCTACCGGCATCGGTATGACGCTGGCCACCACAGGTCTGCTGTCGGGCATCATTGCCGGAATGGTCTACGTCAATATTGCCTGCCGCAGAGGCAACACCAAGTATACCGCAAAGCTGAGCGAAATTCCCGAGGATATTCGTTCCGGACTGCTCAAGGGTGAAAACCAGTTCAGCTCCGGTACAGCCACCGTCAGCCCCAGCACCATTGACCCCGTCGGCTACCACTGGTGCCTGGTATTTG
This sequence comes from Bacillota bacterium, assembly GCA_023401495.1. GTDB lineage: Bacteria > Bacillota > Clostridia > Oscillospirales > Acutalibacteraceae > Faecalispora. The sequence continues at coordinate 189 of JAEXDU010000036.1, read as the reverse complement.
CGGCAACCGGCTTCGGCTGGATCATCAACTACTACATCAAACAGGCCTCCGGTGTCGATGTGCCGGTCCTGTGCCTGGCGATGCTCTGCGGTCTTGCCATTCAGGGCATCATGAAGCTGATCGGTCTTGGCGAAAGCGTTGATAAGAAGACAATTAACCGCATTGGCGGCACCTGCACGGATTATCTCG